>NZ_CP006877.1:3295000-3595000 GCF_000816845.1 Rhizobium gallicum bv. gallicum R602sp
GTCCGGCAGGTTTCAACTATATCAGTAACGGAGCCGCCGGCGCGGTCGGCCCTGTTCGGCTGCCATTCAGCGCGCTCCCCTGCCCCCATTATTCCATTGAGTTGTCGCCGCCTTTGCTGGCATCCGTCTGCCGTTCATGTAAAGAATGCGGCATTGCAACCAGGTAAGGACGGCTGAGTGGGAGAGCGGCGCCAACCGCAGAAATTGCGTGAACGCGAGAAAGCCGGCGCGGATGCCGGGGGCAAGCGGGTCACCCTGCCGCGTGCTCTTTCGAAGCTCGGCTATTGTTCCCGCACCCAGGCCGAACGCCTGATCGCCGACGGCCGTGTTGCGGTCGACGGGCGGATTATCCGGAATCTCGACGCCTGGGTCGATCTCCAATCGGCAAAGCTTGCGGTCGACGGCGCAATGATCGCCGCCGAGGCGAAAATCTACCTGATGTTGAATAAGCCGCGCGGGCTGCTGACGACCCGGCACGATCCGGAAGAGCGTCCGACGGTCTATGACTGTCTCAAGGAATTCGACATTCCGCATCTCTCACCGGTCGGCCGGCTCGACAAGGCAAGCGAGGGCCTGCTGCTGTTTACGAACGATACCGAGTTCGCGCAGACCCTGCTCGATCCGATCACCCATGTGACCAAGACCTATCATGTGCAGGTCAACCGCGTCATGGATGCGGAATCGCTGGCCGAAATGACATACGGGATCCGGCACGACGGCGAAGTGCTGGCAGCGACGGCCGCACGGCTCTTGCGAAGCGGCGACCGCAACTCCTGGATCGAGGTGGAACTCGACGAAGGCCGTAACCGGCAGATCCGCCGCATGCTCGAAGCCACCGGTGCCGAGTGCCTGCGGCTGGTGCGGGTTGCAATCGGCGGACTTAAGCTTGGAGAGCTGCCGAAAGGCTCGGTGCGCGCACTGACAGAGGCGGAGCTACGCGACCTGAAGCGGCGGACGGGCATGGAAAGGACTGGGCGGAATTGATGCAGAACGACACTATCGCGCCGCATGACTTCTGGCAGGAGCTCCATCCCCCGGGCAGCTTTCCGGCAGATGGCGATTTTACCTCGTTCTATGTCGCGGAACTGCAGGACCGCCGCCAGCTTCGTCTGCCGATCCGGGTGCTTGCCGACAGCGAACACGCGCTCGCCTCGCTGATCGTCAACCAAGCGAGCTTCGCCGTGCTCGACGCGCTCGCCGGGCAACTGGCGTCAACGATCAGGCACTTTGACATCGATATCGTCGCAGGCCTGCCGACGCTCGGCTTGACGCTTGCTGCAGCAGTCGCCCAGAAGCTCGGTCACGCGCGCTACGTGCCCTTGGGCACCTCCCGGAAATTCTGGTACCGCAACGACCTTTCCGTAGCCCTGTCGTCGATCACGACGCCGGAGCAGCAGAAGCGTCTTTATATAGACCCGCGCATGCTGCCGCTGCTTCGGGGCCGCCGTGTCGCGCTGATCGACGATGTCATTTCTAGCGGCAGTTCCATCGTCGCGGGCCTGCATTTGATGACGGCCTGCGATATCGAGCCTGTCGTCATCGCCGCGGCGATGCTGCAATCCGAACGCTGGAAGGAAAAGCTCGCCGCTGAAGGCACCCAATGGCCCGACCGCACCGTTGGCGTCTTCGCGACACCGATACTCGAAAGAACGGCGGAGGGCCGTTGGAGCGCTCCCACTGCCTGACCTCGCACAATATGAGGATTGTTCGATCTTTCCCCGCGCCCTCCCTATACAGCCCTGTCCGGATGGCTACATTCCGCTGACGGTTGAAACGCGAGCCCGCCCATGACGTTCGAGCAAGCATCCCTGCTGATCCTTCTCTCGGCAATGCTCGTTCTGTTCTCCCTGAACCGTATCCGCATCGAGGTCGTGGCAATCGGGGGCCTGCTTGCCGGGTATCTGCTCCGACTTTATCCAGCCGAACAGGTCTTTTCCGGTTTCGCGAGTCCCGTCGTCATTACCGTGGTCGAGATTCTACTGATCGTCCAGGTGCTCGCCCGGGCAAAACTGTTTGACAGCCTCGCCGCACGTTTTGCAGCCGCCGAATTGTCTGGCTTCACGGTTATCGCCAGTCTTTCGGCGGTCACCGGCCTCGTCTCGATCTTCATGAATAATATCGGCGCCTTCGCGATCATGCTGCCTGCATCGCTGCGCATCAGCAGCGTCATGAATATCCCCCGGCGCCAACTCGTCATGCCGATTTCGTTTGCGGCACTTCTCGGCGGTCTCGTCTCGCTGATTGGAACGCCGGCCAATCTGCTGGTCAGCGATGCATTGGCCAAGGCAACGGGCTCCGGCTTTCAATTTTTCGATTTCGCCTATGTCGGCCTTCCTGTCGCCATCGCCGGAATTCTGCTGATGGCCGCTCTCGTTCCGCACCTTTTTCCCGAAACGGACGACCAACCTGCCGATGCGGCGCCAGCCCGAAGGCGCATCGTGACGGAGCGGCGCATTCCTGAGGGTTCGCCGCTCGCCGGCGTACGCCTTCTCGATTGCTCCAGCCTCTTTGAAATCCAGCCGCACGCATTGATCCGCAACGGCCGGTTCCTCTTTGGCCCGCTCGATCAGTCGACGATCGAGGCAGGCGATAGCTTGCTTGCCGAAGGCGCCGATGCAGTTTTTGCCGGTCTCGCCGCCTCGGCTGCCCTCGTTCCAGAAGCTCATCCGAATGGGCTGCAGGCGGATTTTTCCCGCATCGAGGCCGTCGTCATGCCGGAGAGTACGCTGGTCGGCTCGCGAATCCGCTCGTTGGAGGTCTTTAAGAGCCGAAGCGTCAGGGTTGCCGCTCTCTCCATGCGGTCACCACGGATCGAAGGCCGCTTCGAGGACTTGCAGCTCTCGATCGGCGATATCCTTGTGCTCGAAGGCCCGCGCGAGGCGGTCGCTGAAGCGCTTGAGGAATGCGAATGCCTGCCGCTCGCCTCCCAGCCTGCAGACGAAGCGACGTCGAATGCGTGGCAGCCCCTCCTGATCTTCGCTGCTGGCGTGACGCTTTCCGCTGTCGGGCCGGTCCGCCCGGAGATCGCATTTGCGGCTGTCGTACTCGTTCTTGCGCTGATGGGCTATCTCAACATCCGCCAGGCCATGGCGGACATCAACTGGCCGATCATCATCATGCTGGCCGCGATGATCCCGATCGGCTCGGCTGTTGCCGCAACAGGCACGGCCCAGCTGGTCGCCGATTGGCTGAGCCTGCTCGTGCCGATATCCATGCCGCTTGCCGGTATCGCACTCCTGCTCTTCATCGCCATGGCGCTTACGCCATTCGTCAACAACGCAACAGTGGCAATTGTGCTCAGTCCCGTTGCGCTGGAATTTGCGGAGGCGGCACACCAAGCCCCGGCCGCCTACCTGATTGCCGTTGCCGCCGGCGCATCGCTCGATTTCCTCACGCCGTTCGGCCACCACAACAATACGCTGGCGATGAGCATCGGCAGTTACCGCGTCTCCGACTTCCTGCGCGCCGGCAGTCCGCTTTCGTTTGCTTCCTATTTTCTGACCGTTCTTCTGGTCGCCCTGATCTGGCTTTGAAAGCCATTTGCTTGACATCCCCTGCAATGGAACTAGAGCAAGGTGAAACCCCGCGACAAAGGACTATCGAGCCCGTGCGAATTCTTTCCGAAGCCCATTTCCCCGAACTGCCGAACTATTACCGCGGCAAGGTGCGCGAGAATTACGATCTTCCGGATGGCAGCCGCATCATCATCAGCACCGACCGCCTCAGCGCTTTCGACCGCATCCTGACCTGCATCCCATATAAGGGCCAGGTGCTGACGCAGACGGCGCGCTACTGGTTCGAAGCGACCAAGGATATCTGCCCGAACCACGTCATTGCGTATCCGGACCCGAATGTGGTCATCGGCAAGCGGCTCGACATTCTGCCCGTCGAGGTCGTCGTCCGCGGCTATCTGGCCGGCACCACTGGCACGTCCATCCTCACTCTTTATAAGAAGGGCGAGCGAGAAATGTACGGCATGCGCCTGCCCGACGGCATGCGCGACAACCAGCGCCTGCCCGAGCCGGTGATCACGCCGACCAGCAAGGAATTCGACGGCGGCCATGACGAGCCGCTGACGCCTGACGAGATCGTCAGCCGCGGGCTGCTGACAGCGCAACAGTGGGCAACGCTTTCGAGATACGCGCTTGCGCTTTTCGCGCGCGGCCAGGAAATGGCTGCGAAACGCGGCCTCATCCTTGTCGACACCAAATACGAATTCGGAACCGACAAGGACGGCAATATTATTCTCGCCGACGAAATCCACACGCCGGACAGCAGCCGCTACTGGCTCGCAGATAGCTATCAGCAGTCCTTCGAAGCCGGCACGCGCCCCGCAAGCTTCGACAAGGACTTCGTCCGTGCCTGGGTCGCCGAGCGTTGCGATCCCTACAAGGACGAGATCCCCGAGATCCCGGTCGAATTGGTCGAGCAGACATCGAAGGTTTATATCAGGGCCTACGAGGCGATTACGGCCCAATCTTTCGTGCCGGATGACGGCGGCGAAACCCCGGTTGCCCGTGTTCGAAGCAACCTTGCGCGCTACTTCCCTTAATAATCCGGAACGAACCGCCCGAAAGCTGCTCTCGGCTTGCGGGACTTCGCCGGAAGGCGTTAGCATGTGCAAGGAAGGGGTGCCGGCCGGAAGGCCGGCGGGGGAACGAATGGCACGAAGGCCGCGGCGCAAGGCCGAGGAAACGCGGGAAGACATTCTGTCGATGGCCGAGTTGCTGTTTCGCCAGCGCGGTTTCGTCGCTGTATCGATCGCCGACATCGCCTCCTCCCTCGGTATGTCGCCGGCCAATGTCTTCAAGCATTTTCATTCGAAAGTGGCGCTCGTCGATGCCATTGCCGAACGGCATCTCGGCAGCGCCACCGAGCGCTTTGGCTCCTTCGACCGAAACCTCCCGCCGAAGGAGCAACTGCTGCGTTTCGTGCTTCGGCTTCTCGACAGCCACCTCAACGACATTCAGGAAAATCCCTACATCTTCGAAATGGTGCTGACGACAGTCCAGGCCAAGCTCGAAGCGGGTAATCGCTACCGCGAGCGAATCGAGCAGCAACTCGAAGAAATCATTCGCGAGGGGGTTAGCGCAGATCATTATAAATGTTCCGATCCGCGCCGCGCCGCTCATACCGTTGCCGATGTTCTTGCATCGGTCTTGCACCCCGTGCTGATCGCCCGTGACGATAAGGATACACTCGTGCGCAGGGCAGAGGAGATCGTCTGTTTTGTAGATACTGCACTGCAAAATAGCGCTTGCTAAGTGACGATCATTGAATTACGTCACTTCGCAGATCTTTTCTTAAGTTCGGATCGAAGGGGTATTTGAATCCCGCTAATCACGCTCCTTATAGGGATGCAGCGCTCCTCGCCGGAGCCGGTGATCCGATCCGCAAATGCCAACCGCGAGGGAATTCAGCATGATACGGCGTGGCTTCATCATTTCTTCAGCTTTGGTGCTGGGCGGATTGCTTACTGCCTGCAGCGACAGCGGCAACAACCAGGCCGGCGGCGCAGGTGCGCCCGGAGCGGCGGCTCAGCAGGCAGCCCCGGTCGGTGTCGTGCAGCTGAAGAAGGATACGTTCCCGGTCACGACAATCCTTCCGGGCCGGGCCGAGGCCTATCAGACGGCCGATATTCGTCCGCAGGTCAGCGGCATCATCCGTGAAATCGCCTTCAGAGAAGGCAGCGAGGTGAAAAAGGGCGACCTCCTCTATCAGATCGAAGACGCGCCTTATGTTGCAACCGTCGAACAGGCCAAGGCGGCAATCGCCAAGGCCGAAGCCAGCGTGCCGAGCGCGCAGAGTAATTTCGACCGCTACCAGCGCCTGGTCGGCAGCGGCGCGACACAGATTGAATTCGAAACGGCAAAGACCACCCTTCTCCAGGCTCACGCTGAGGTCGAATCGGCCAAGGCCACCCTTGCCTCCGCGCAAATCGATCTCGACCACACGAAGATCATCGCGCCGTTCGACGGCGTCATCGACGAGACGGCCTACAATGTGGGCAACGTGGTGGCCGCCAATCAGACAACGGCGCTGACGACGATCCGCCAGCTTGACCCGATCTATGTTTCGCTGACTGAATCGAGCACCAATCTTCTCAGGCTCCGTGATGCCTTGGCATCTGGCACCGTTCGGGGTGAAGGCGCCGATGTCGCCTTCCGGCTCATCCTGGAAAACGGCAAGGAATACGCCCAGAAGGGCAAGCTGGACATGTCGAAGCAGATCGTCAGCGAGACGACGGGCACCTTCATCATCCGCGTGCTCTTCCCGAATCCGGATCTCGTCATTTTGCCAGGCATGTATGTGCGCGCGACCGTCGAACTTGGCGCCGAGGTCGGTTATGCGCTGCCGCAACTCGCCACCAGCCGCGACGCGACCGGGCGTCTGACGGCGCAGTTCATCTCCGCTGATGGCAAAGTCGAGACACGTGTCTTCGAAAACGCCTCGCCCTCCAACAATTCCTGGCTCGTGACCGACGGCGTGAAGGATGGCGATCAGCTGATCGTCAGCGGTCTGCAGTCGATCGCGCCCGGCATGCCGGTTACGCCCGTCCCCATGAAGATCAATGAAAGCGGCGTGGTCGTGGCTGCCGAGCAGGCAGCGGCCGGTGGCGCGCAGAAGCCGGCCGCGCAGTAGGACGCGCCCGCTTTTAATATTGATCCAAGCCGCACAGGAATAATTTGATGGCCAAGTTTTTCATCCGACGCCCGATTTTTGCCTGGGTCATTGCGATTTCCATCATGCTCGCAGGCCTGCTCGGCATCTTCACGCTGTCGATCTCGCAGTATCCGGACATCGCACCCACCACGGTGCGTATCAACGCCACCTATCGCGGCGCGAGCGCTGAAACCGTAGAGAAATCGGTGACGACGATCATAGAAGACGGCATGACCGGCCTTGATGACCTCACCTACATGACCTCGACCTCGTCTACCGGTTCGGCCAGCATCTCGCTGACGTTTGGAACAAGCGTCGACCCGGACATCGCCCAGGTGCAGGTCCAGAACAAGCTGCAGCTCGTTCAATCGCAGCTTCCCGATGACGTCATCGATGCCGGCATCAGCGTCACGCGATCGACTTCCAGTATCCTTTTGGTCGGCTCGCTGGTTTCGACCGACGGCAAGCGGAACTCCGTCGACCTCGGCAACATCCTGTCTAATCAGATCGAAGATCAGATCCAGCGTCTCGAAGGTGTCGGCAGCATCAATATTTTCGGTTCGGGTTACGCCATGCGCGTCTGGCTCGATCCCTTCAAGCTGCAGAAGTATCAGCTGACGCCAAGCGACGTCACCTCGGCTATCGAGGCCCAGAATACCCAGGTCTCGGTTGGCTCGCTCGGCGCACAGCCGCTCGTCGAGGGCCAGCAGCTGAACGTCACGATCACCGCGCAGAGCCAGCTGACGACGGTCGCGGACTTCGAGCGGATCATTCTGAAAGTGGAAAAGGACGGCTCGACGGTCCGCCTCAGCGACGTCTCGCGCATCGAAATCGGCCAGGAAAGCTACGGCGGCTCTTCGCGCTACAATGGCCAGCCCTCGAGCGGCTTTGCCGTCAACCTCGCGATCGGCGCCAACGCCATCGATACCGCGGAGCGCGTTCGCTCGGCGCTCGACACGATCGGACGCGGCCTGCCGGAAGGCGTGGATATCACCTATCCTTACGACACGACGCCCTTCGTCGAACTGTCGATCGAGAAGGTCGTCCATACCCTCATCGAAGCGATCGTTCTCGTCTTCGTGGTTCTTCTTGTCTTCCTGCAGAACCTGCGTGCGACGCTGATCCCGACCATCGCCGTGCCGGTGGTCCTGCTTGGAACCTTCGGCATTCTCGCGGCAACGGGATATTCGATCAACACGCTGACCATGTTCGCCATGGTTCTCGCAATCGGCCTCCTCGTCGATGACGCTATCGTCGTTGTCGAGAACGTCGAGCGCATCATGTCGGAAGAAAAGCTGTCACCGCTTGAGGCGACCGAGAAGTCGATGGGCGAAATCACCGGCGCCATCGTCGGCATCGCGCTGGTTCTGACCGCCGTCTTCATTCCGATGGCCTTTTTCGGCGGTTCGACCGGCATCATCTACCGTCAGTTCTCTATCACCATCGTTTCGGCCATGCTGCTTTCGGCCCTTGTCGCCATCGTGCTGACGCCGGCACTGTGCGCGAGCATGCTGAAACCGGTCAGCGAACACAGGAAGCACCGCGTCGGCGACTGGTTCAACCGCAACTTCACGCGCTCGACCAATGGCTACGTCCGCACCATCGGCTACCTGTTGAAGCGTCCGATCCGGGTCATGCTGGTGTTCCTGCTCGTCGGCGCCGGTTGCGCCTATCTGTTCACGCGCCTGCCGAGTTCGTTCCTGCCGCAGGAAGACCAGGGCGTTCTGCTGACGATCGTCACCACGCCGCCCGGATCGACCACGCAACAGACCCAGGCGGTCGTCGAGAAGGTCGAAAAATATTATCGCGAAAACGAGAAGGACTCCGTCGATTCGGTCTTCGGCGCCCTTGGCTTCAGCTTCAACGGCTCCGGCCAAAACAGCGCGATCGTCTTCACCAAGCTCAAGGACTTCTCGCTTCGTACCGATCCCAATCAGCACGCGCAGGCGATCGTGACGCGGGCTCTCAAGACCTTCTTCACCTTCCGCGAAGCGCAGGTCTTCGCTTTGCTGCCGCCGGCGATACAGGGTCTCGGCGTGTCCAGCGGCTTCTCGATGTACCTCGTCGATACCGGCGGACACGGCACGGCTGCGCTCGACACCGCCTCCAAGCGGCTGATCCAGATGGCCAATGCCAGCGGCAAGGTGGTCGCCCTTCGCAATAACAACAAGGAGGTCGAGCCGCAGATGCGGATCGTCATCGACCAGGAGAAGATCGGCGCCATGGGCGTTGATATCTCTGCGGTCAATGCGATGCTTTCTGTCATCTTCACAGGCCGCGACGTCAATGACTTCACGCTGAACGGCGAGATCAAGCCGGTCTACGTGCAGGGCGATGCGCCCTTCCGAATGCAGCCGACTGACCTCGACCACTGGTATGCCCGCAACTCTTCCGGCGAGATGGTTCCCTTCTCCGCCTTCACCACGACGGAATGGGTCAAGGGTGCCCCGACGCTTGCCCGCTTCAACGCGGTCAGCGCGATCCCGCTCGACGGCGCTTCGGCGCCGGGCGTCAGCTCCGGCGACGCCATGAACGAGATGGAGGCCCTGACCGCACAGCTCGGCGGCGGCTATACGGTCGCCTGGCAGGGCATTTCCTATCAGGAGCGGCTCTCGGGTTCGCAGGCACCGATGCTTTACGCAATTTCGGTGCTCGTCGTCTTCCTTTGCCTTGCAGCACTCTACGAAAGCTGGTCGATCCCGTTCTCGGTGATCATGGCGGTGCCGGTCGGCGTGCTCGGTGCGCTCATGGCTGCGACCCTCTTCGGGCAGGCGAACGACGTCTACTTCAAGGTCGGTCTTCTGACGACCATAGGTCTTGCGGCGAAGAACGCGATTCTGATCGTCGAGTTCGCCAAGGACCGGATGGAGACCGGAATGGGAGTCTTCGGGGCGACTCTGGAAGCGGCAAGGCTGCGTTTGCGCCCGATCATCATGACATCGCTTGCCTTCATTTTGGGCGTCGTGCCTCTTGCCGTCGCCACTGGCGCAGGCTCCGCAGCCCAGAACGCAATCGGCATCGGTGTCCTCGGCGGCATGCTTGCGGCGACTGCGCTCGGGATTTTCTTCGTGCCGTCCTTCTTCGTCGTCATCCGACGCGTATTCTCCCGCCGCAAGAAAATTGTGGCGTGAGTGTGATAAAAATACACTGCCAGAATGAATGACTCATTGATACATTGCCCGCGGACTGCTTCGGCATTGGTGTATCTCGTTGGGACGAAGCGCGGCCGACGGCAAAGCATGATGCTTTTGGCAAGAATTTAGACTTGGTCGAGTTACAGGAAGAAATGAATGATATCTCTTCGTATTGCTACACCGGCACTATTGCTGTTGCTGGCGGGCTGCGTGAGCGGACCGGACCACAAGCCTCCGGAGATGCCGCTGCCGGCGAAATTCGGTGAGGGCAGCACCAAGAATATCGGTGATGTTGCGACGGTGGCCTGGTGGTCGGCCTTTCGCGACAGGCAGCTCGACAGCCTGGTGGCGCGCGGTATCGATCAGAACCTCGACGTGCTGCAGGCGATGGAGCGCATTAATTCGGCGTCCTCGAATGTGACAGTTGCCGGGGCCGGCTCGCTGCCGAGCCTGGTGGTCGGCGCCTCGCACACGGTGTCGGGCCAGATGGGCTCGGAGCGCACCCGGATAGGTGCTACCAACACCACTGGCGGCGAGGCCAATGTCTCCTGGCTGCTCGATCTCTTCGGCCAGTACCGCCGCTCCAAGGAAAGCGCGCTTGCCTCGCTCGATTCGGCCTATGCCAGCGCCGACGTGGCCCGGCTTGCCTTCCTGCAGGATCTCGTCTCGACCTATATCGACGCCCGCTTCTACCAGGAGCGCATTGCGCTGTCGAAGGCCAACCTGCAATCGCGCCGGGAGACCTTCGACCTCACCAAGTTCCAGCTGGAAGCCGGTGCCGCCTCCAGGCTCGACGTCGTCCAGGCCGAGGGCCTGGTGCAGTCGACGCAGGCCGAAATCCCCGGTCTGGAAACCAACTTCCGCGTCTCGGCGCATCACATCGCCACGCTGCTCGGCCTGCCGGCCTCCTCGCTGATGGCCGAACTGCAGAAAGGGGCCGCCCAGCCGGTCTACCGTGCCGGCATCATCTCCGGTGTCCCGGCCGACCTGATCCGCAACCGTCCAGACATCCGCGTGGCCGAGCGCAATCTGGCAGCGGCGACCGCCAATATCGGCGTCGCCCAATCGCAGCTTTATCCGTCGATCGCACTGTCCGGCTCGATCTCGCCGACCTGGGTCAACCCGGCCGGTGGCAGCGGCGGCGGCCTGACCACATGGTCCTTCGGCCCGACGCTCAACCTGCCGATCTTCGACGGCGGCCGCCTGCGCGCCAATGTCGACATTGCCAAGTCGGACGCCAAGACCGCCTATCTCGCCTGGAAGGCCGCGGTGCTCAACGCCGTCGAGGAGGTGGAGAACGCGCTGTCGGCGGTGCGCCGCGACGCCCAGACGGTGGAAGCGCTGCGCGCCCAGGTCAAGACGACGCAGGAATCGCTTGAACTGTCGACGGCAAGCTACAAGGACGGCGCCTCCTCGCTGCTCGACGTGCTCGACGCCCAGCGCCAGGTGTCGCTGGCCCAGGCGAGCCTGGCAGCCGCCGTGCAGCAGATGGCCAGGGACTACGTCTCCCTCAACGTCGCCATCGGCGGCGGCTATGCCCCGGGCGGCAAGGTCAACTCTGTCTCCGCCACAGTGGCAAAAGGCCCAACAAAGAGCTGATAAAGCTATCTCTATGAATGAAAAAAGCCCCGGCAACGGGGCTTTTTTTATTGCTTCTCGAAAAATCCCGTGTGCAACACGCCCATCCCACAAAATGGATTCGACAAGCCGGTGCGCTTCGGGTACGCGTGATTAAACGATTAATCAAACGCATTATGAAATCATGGCTCAGTTGCGCCCGGTACCGAACCTCAGCAGGATTGCGACGTCGCTTGGCGTGTCGGTCGCAACGGTGTCGAACGCGCTTTCGGGCAAGGGGCGCGTCTCGGAGCAGCTCGTCGGAAAGATCAGGGAACATGCCGCGGAGCTCGGATATATTCCAAGCCAGGCGGGTCGGGCGCTTCGCACCGGCCGAAGCGGCGTGCTCGGCCTCGTTCTCCCCGACATCGCAAACCCCCTCTTTCCTAAGATTGCGCAGGCGATTGAATTCGCCGCCGCCTCTGCCGGTTACGGCGTACTGATCGCCGACTCGCGCGGCAATGTCTCGGCGCAGACCGAAGCAATCAACCGGCTGGTCGAACGCGGCGTCGACGGTATGGTGATCGTGCCCCGCCGCGCAACGCGCATATCCGCGGCAAGCTGCCCAGTTGCCGTCATCGACACGGCATCGACCCCCGGCAACACGGTTGCAGCCGATCACTGGCAGGGTGGCGAACTGATTGCCGCTCACCTCGCTGATCTCGGCCACAAGCGAATCCTCATCATCGGCAACAATCCGGAATCGAACGTGCAGAACGATCGGGCGAGCGGCATCCGTTCGGGCCTTTGTCCGGGCATGAGCGCCGAAACGCTCTGGATCGAAAAACTTGAACATCAGGCTGGCAGCGGCTGCCCGCTCGGTCTTGCAAGAAAGGTCGAGGAGGGCTTCAGCGCCTTTGCCGCCTTGTCCGACCTTCAGGCGCTGCGGGTGCTCACGGAGCTGCAGCGCGACGGCGTCGATGTGCCTGCCGAGGCCAGCGTCACCGGTTTTGACGACCTCATCTGGTCTGCGGTCGTGACGCCTGCGCTTACCACGGTGAAGATGGACATGGACGCCATTGCCGAAATCGCCGTATCGGCCTTGCTTGACAGCATAAACACAGGTCGCACCAGGGAGGGCGCACTCGTGACCGCGCAGAATGATCGCGTGCCCATGCAACTGATCATCCGCCAATCGTCCGGGCCGGCAAAGCCGGTTCAAGAAAACCTGCAGATGGAGAACTCATGACATGAAGACATCCCTCATCGCATCGGCAGCGCTGCTCGCGCTTATCCCGCTCGGCGCCGTGGCGCAGGATCGCACTCTGACTATTTCCGTCTATGCCTTTGCGCAGGACGACTTCAAGACGCTGGTCTATGATCCCTTCGAAAAGCAATGTGGCTGCAAGCTCGTCGTCGAGACGGGCAACAGCGTCGAACGCCTCGCCAAGATGGAGGCGAACAAGGCAAATCCGGTTGTCGACATGGCTGTCGTCTCGATGGCGGATGCGCTGTCGGCCTCCCGCAAGGGGCTGGTGGAAAAGATCGATCCGTCCAAGCTTACCAACTTCGGCAAGCTCTACGATCTCGCCAAGGACCCGAACGGCGACGGCATGAGCGTCGGATACACGTTCTATGCCACGTCTATCGCCTACCGCTCGGACAAGATGAAGATCGAGTCCTGGGCCGATCTCCTGAAGCCGGAGTATGTCGGCCACGTCGCCTTTCCGAACGTGACCACCAACCAGGGACCGCCGGCGCTCTACATGCTCGGCCTCGCACTCGGCAAGGATACGCCCGACCTCAAGGGACCGATCGAAGCCGTCGGCGAAAAGAAGGATGACATCGTCACCTTCTACGAGAAGTCCTCGCAGCTGATACAGCTCATGCAGCAAGAGGAAATCTGGGCCGCGCCGATCGGCCGTTTCTCCTGGGCTGGCTTCACCAAGCTCGACCTTCCGGTCACCTGGGCGACACCGAAGGAAGGCCAGACCGGCGGTATGAATGTCATGGTCGTGACCAAAGGCTCGAAGAATCAGGATCTGGCGCTGCAGTTCATGGATTTCTGGCTCTCGACCGACATCCAGACGAAACTCGCCGAAAAGCTGATCGATAGTCCCGCAAACAAGGACGTGAAGGTTTCCGAGGCCGCCGCCAACAACCTCACTTACGGCGAGGACACAGCCAAGAGCCTCAAGCTCATTCCGTCCGCAGCAGCGCTCGACAATCGCGACGCATGGCTTTCGGAATGGAACGACAAGGTCGGCCAGTAAGGCGCCCATTACCCGGTTCCGGCTTGCCGGGACCGCCCATTCCGCCGCCATACCGAAAGGCGCATCATGTTTCAGAACCGAGCGGAAGCCTTGGCGCTTGCCCTGCCCGCAGCGGTCTTTGCAGCCGTGGTTTTTCTGCTCCCCGTTGCCATCCTGCTTTCGGAAGGCTTTCGCCTGGAAGGCGCCTGGACGCTTTCCGCCTATGGCGACTTCTTCTCCGGGACGCTGAACCGCACCGTCTTCATCCGCACCTTCAAGCTTGGTCTTGAGGTGACGGCCGTTTCGGCGATCATCGGCTATGCCGCAGCTTTCGCCATCGTCAACCTGCCGCCCAAGGGCAAGGGCCGGATGATCGGCCTGGTTACCCTGCCGCTGATGATCTCGCCCGTTGCCCGTACCTATGCCTGGATCGTCATCCTCGGCCGCACCGGCATCGTCAACCAGGCGCTGACCGGCATGGGCCTCAGCGACGGACCGCTACGCCTTCTCTTTACTGAAACGGCCGTGTTCATCGGCCTGCTGCAGCTCTTCTTGCCCCTGATGATCCTTTCATTGATCAGCGCGCTCGAAAATATGCCGAAGGATGCGATCCCGGCGGCGCGCGTGCTCGGCGCCAACTGGTTCCAGGTTTTCTGGAAGGTCATCCTGCCGCTCACCCGCGAGGGCCTCGTCGTCGGCGGCACGCTCGTCTTTACCGGCTCGCTGACGGCCTATATCACGCCCGCCGTGCTTGGCGGTTCCAAGGTGCTGATGCTCGAAACGCTGCTCTACCAGCAGGTCTCCGTCGCCAACAACTTCGTTTCCGCAAGCGTCATCGCCTTCATGCTGATCGTTATGAGCTTCGCCGCGAATATTCTGCTGAAGCGCCTGGCAACTGCAAGGAACAAGCGATGACCGCCCGTCTGTTCTCACCGATCGTGCTTTTCCTCGTGCTGGCGTTCCTGATCGGGCCGTTTCTCATCATCATCGCCGCATCGCTTTCGGCCGGCGATACGCTCGCCTTTCCGCCGCAAGGCCTCTCGCTTCGCTGGGTGATCAAGGTCTTCACCATAGAGAGCTTCCGCGACAGCTTTTCGATGTCGATGTTGCTTGCAGTCTTCGGAACGCTCGCCGCCCTCGTGCTCGGCATTCCGGCCGCCTACGCTCTGTCGCGCTATCGGCTGCCCTTCGGTGAAACGGTCCGAACCGTCGTCTCGCTGCCGATCATCGTCCCGGGCATCATCGTCGGCCTCGCATTATTGCGTTACCTCGTCGTGCCCTTCGGCTTCAACATCACGCTGGCGCTCTTCTTCGCCCACACGGCGCTCGTGCTGCCCTATGCCGTGCGCGTCGTCTCCGCAAGCCTCGACAATTTGCGTTCAGACATCGAGGAAGCCGCCGTGCTGCTCGGCTCGTCGCGCCTCGGCGCCTTCTTCCGTGTCGTGATGCCGAATATCCGCGGCGGCATTCTTGCCGCCTTCATCCTCGGCTTCGTCACCAGCTTCAACCAGGTGCCGGTCTCGCTTTTTTTGTCCGGCCCTGGTGTGCGCACGCTGCCAATCGATATGCTGGGCTACATGGAAACCACTTACGACCCGTCGATCGCCGCGCTCTCCTCGCTGCTCGCCTTCCTTTCCATCGGCATCGTCTTCCTCGCCGAACGCTTCCTGGGACTGTCTCGTTATGTCTGATGTCTATCTTCAACTCGATAAGCTGACGCTGGCCTACGGCGATACGGTCGCCGTGAAGGATCTCGACCTGTCGATCGCCAAGGGCGAACTCGTCGCCTTGCTCGGCCCTTCAGGCTGCGGCAAGACGACGACGATGCGCTCCATTGCAGGTCTGCTCGCGCCCGCCTCCGGCCGCATCAATCTCGATGGCGCCGACATCACGCGGGTTTCGGCCAACAAGCGCGCCGTCGGCCTCGTCTTCCAGTCCTACGCGCTCTTCCCGCACCTGACGGTCTATGAGAACGTCGCCTTCGGCCTTCGCCTCAAGGGTATCAACGGACAGACCCTCGATAGCCGCGTCAACGCCGGCATCAAGTCAGTCGGCCTCTCCAGTTTCGCTTCACGCAAACCCGCAGAACTCTCCGGCGGCCAGCAGCAGCGAGTGGCGCTTGCCCGTTCCATGGTCATGGAGCCGAAGGTGCTCCTGCTTGACGAGCCGCTCTCCAACCTCGACGCGCGCCTGCGCCTCGAAATGCGGGCAGAACTGCAGCGCGTGCAAAAGGAAACCGGCGTTACTATGATCTTCGTCACCCACGACCAGGCGGAGGCCCTGGCCCTTGCCGACCGTATCGTGGTCATGCTGAACGGCGGCATAGAGCAGATCGGCACGCCGGAAGAAATCTACAACAAGCCGGTCTCCGCCTTCGTTGCCGATTTCGTCGGCTTCGAGAATGTCTTCAAGCTGCAGAACGGCAGGCTTGTCACGCCGAACGGCGCCATTGAACTTTCCCTTCCCGCTCCGCAGGCGGCAGGGCTGGCCTGGCGGCCGAGCTCGGTCGCGCTTGGTTCCGGTCCTTTCCAGGGCGCCGTGCGCGGCACCTCCTTTGCCGGCAACACGCGCGAATATCTGCTTGATACGCCGCTCGGGCGGGTCAAGGCCGAGGTGGATGCAAGCCTGCCGCCGCACGAAATCGGCGCGTCACTTTCCTTCGACCTACCGCTTGCGGCGGCTGCAACTCTCACGCGCTTCGGGTGACATCATGGGCGTTTGGATTGATACCGATATGGGCTTTGACGACATCGCCGCCATTTTGGTGGTTGATCAGTCCGAGCTCGAGATCGACGGCGTCTCACTCGTCTTCGGCAACACGCCGCTCACCCAGGTGCAGGCAAACGCCGCTGGTGCCATGCAAACCTTCGGCTGGGCATTCCCCATCCACACCGGCCGCGCCCAACCAGTCCTGGGCAAGTACGAGACCGCCCAGGCGATCCTCGGCGATACCGGCATCCCGACGATCGGAAGGGGCCTGCCAGCAGCGGCGCTTGCAATGAGCGACGCCTTCACTGCTCTTTGCCGCTGGCTCGAGGCTGACGGTCCGCGCCGTATCCTGGCGCTTGGCCCGCTGACGAATATCGCGGCCGTGGCGCTCGCGCGTCCGGATCTTTCCGCCCGCATCACCGAACTCACCTGGATGGGCGGCGGCGTCACTGCCGGCAATCATACGGCCTCGGCGGAATTCAACGCCTTTGCCGATCCCGAAGCGCTGGCGATCGTCATCGCCCATGGGATGCCACTGCGCATGGTCGATCTCGACCTCTGCCGCAAAGTGCTCGCCAGACCGGAAGACGCGGAACCCGTGCGCAGCGCAGGCGGCACGAGGGCCGAACTCCTGGCCGACATGTTTGCCGGTTACATCCGCATCGGCACCAGCCGCGGCCGCCCCGCCATGGCGATCTACGATCCGTGCGCCGCCGTGGCCTTCGTGGCGCCGGATGTTGTCAAGTTCCATCCCGCCCGTATCGATGTCGAACTGGGGGGCCGGTTGACCCGCGGCCGCACGGTGGTCGAGACGCGCGACACGCATGCCGCGTTTAACGCCCAGTTCGGCGCCGATATCGACGCCGAGACGGCGCGCACCATCATCCTCGCAACCCTGGTCAACGAGGCCCGCAAATGAACGCAGAACTTGGGAGGGAACCCGCAGACATCACTGATCCGTCGCTGCGCACCCGCGCCGTTGCCGCCGCAAGGGGCGCTGCTCCGTTCGACGCGCTGATCACCAGCGGCAAACTGCTCGACGTGGTCACCGGCCGCTTCCGCGATGCGGATATCGGCCTCGTCGGCCCGCTGATCGCCAGCGTGCACGCGCCGGGCACCCGCACCGACGCCAGCGAACGCATCGATGCCGGCGGCACGTTCGTCACGCCCGGCCTGATCGATACGCACATGCATATCGAAAGCTCGATGGTGACGCCTGCCGAATATACCGCGGCCGTCCTGCCGCGCGGCGTAACGACGATCCTCTGGGATCCGCACGAATTCGCCAATGTGCATGGCCTTGACGGCGTGCGCTGGGCGATCGAGGCTTCCCGCGCTCTGCCTTTGCACATGATCCTGCTGGCCCCGTCTTGCGTTCCTTCGGCACCCGGCCTGGAAATGGCAGGCGCCGACTTTGACGCTTCGGTCATTGCCGGAATGCTGCGCTTGCCGGCACTCGGCGGCGTTGCCGAAGTCATGAACATGCGCGGCGTCATCGACGGCGATCCGCGCATGAACGCCATCGTTCAAGCGGGGCTCGCCTCGGGCAAGCTCGTCTGCGGCCACGCCCGCGGGCTGGAAGGCGCCGATCTCAACGCCTTCATGGCGGCCGGCATCACCTCCGATCACGAGCTGACCTCCGGCGCCGACCTTCTCTCCAAGCTTAGCGCCGGAATGACGATTGAACTCCGCGGCTCGCATGATCACCTCCTTGAGGAATTCGTCCAGACGCTGAATGGCATCGGTCATATGCCGCCAACTGTGACGCTTTGCACAGACGACGTCTTTCCGGATGAACTCGAAAGGGATGGTGCCCTCGACGACGTCATCCGCCGTCTGGTCCGCTACGGCATGAAGCCGGAATGGGCACTCCGCGCTGCGACGTTCAACGCCGCCGAACGCCTGAAACGCAACGACCTCGGCTTGATTGCCGCCGGACGACGCGCAGATATCGTCCTCTTCGAAGACCTGCAGGACTTCAAAGCCCGCACGGTCATCACCAATGGCCGCGTGACGGCGCAGAACGGCAAGCTTATGTCGCCGGTCCATTCGCTCGACTCCGCGCCGCTTACCAATTCCGTTAAGCTTTCGCCGCTAACCGAAGACGATTTCAAAGTGCCGTCGAAGGGCAATCGCGTCCGCATCGCCACGATCGACCGGCCGCGCTTCACGCAATGGGGCAAAGCCGATGCAAAGGTTAAGGACGGTTTCGTCGTTCCACCGCCGGACTGCGCCATGATCGCCGTCGCCCATCGTCACGGCAGGGCGGATGGCCGTCCGCGCACCGGCTTCCTGAAGGGCTGGGGAAAATGGCGCGGCGCTTTCTGCACCACGGTATCCCATGACAGCCATAACCTCACCGCCTTCGGCGGCAATGCGCGCGACATGGCGCTCGCTGCGAACGCCGTCATCGCGGCAGGCGGCGGCATGGCCGTTGCCAGGGATGGTCAGATCGAAGCGATGCTGCCGCTGCCGCTTTCCGGCCTCGTCACCGAAATGTCGCTGAAGGACACCGCCTCGGCCTTCCGCAATATTCGCAAGGCAATGGAAAAGATCGTCGACTGGCAACCGCCCTACCTTGTCTTCAAGGCCTGCTTCGGCGCGACACTCGCCTGCAACACCGGCCCGCATCAGACGGACCGAGGGATTGCGGATGTGTTGACGGGAAAGGTGCTGGAAAGCCCGGTTCTGGAGATTTTGTAGCGGACGCGGGAGCTTGCCGCTCCCCATCCGACCTTCCGGTGAAGTTCTGCCGCTGACAAGAAGAGGAAGGGTTGGGGCATTGCCGCGAACCCCTTCTTTCCTCGGAAAGGAAGGGCTCCGGCAGGCAGATTAAGCAGGAGGCCGCGAGCTCTTATGCCGGGGACGCCAACGCCTGCTCCACCAGCTTCACCCAATACGCCACGCCATAGCCGATCGCCGCATCGTTGAAGTCATAGGCGGTATTATGGTGCAGGGCACCGTCGACGGCGGGGCCATTGCCGAGCCACACGTAGCAGCCCGGGGCATTCTGTGCGAAGAAGGCAAAGTCATCGCCGGCCGTCGAAGGCGGAAAACTGGTGCGCACCTTCTCCCCCAACACCGCCCGTGCAGCAACCAGGGCCTGTTGCGTCGCATCGGCATCGTTGACGACCGGCGGAATGCGCCGCTCGAATTGATAATCCACTGCAATGCCGTACATCGCCGCCGTCCCCTGCGCCAGGCGGCCGATCTCCGCTTCGAGCTGATCGCGCACGTTGGCGCAATAGGCCCGCGCCGTCCCGCCGATCTCGACCGTGTCCGGGATGACGTTGAGTGCCTTCGGGTCGCCCGCCTGCAGCGAACAGGCGCTAACGACGGCGGGCTGCAGCGGATCGACGACGCGGCCGACAATCGTCTGCAGCGAGGCAAGGAAGGTGCCTGCGGCGGTGATTGGGTCGCGCCCGAGATGCGGTTTTGCGCCATGCGTGCCCGTCCCGCGAAAGGTTATGCGCCAGCTATCGGAAGAGGCAAGCTGCGGCCCTTCGACCACTGCAATCTCGTCGACGGCAAGTCCCGGCATATTGTGCAGACCGTAGACGGCATCGCAGGGAAAGAGTTCGAAGAGCCCCTCCTCCACCATCCGCTTCGCGCCGCCTCGCCCTTCCTCCGCCGGCTGGAAGATGAAATGCACGGTGCCCGAAAAGCCCTTGACCGCCGCCAGATGACGTGCGGCGCCGAGCAGCATGGCGGTATGGCCGTCATGCCCGCAGGCATGCATCTTGCCGGCCACGGTCGATTTGTACGACCGCTCGGCAATCTCCGGCATCGCCAGCGCATCCATATCCGCGCGAAGCCCGATCACTCGCGTGCCGCTGCCGGCCTGCAGCGTGCCGACGACGCCCGTACCGCCAAGTCCGCGATGCACCTTGATGCCCGCTTCCTCGAGCAGCTCCGCCACGATGCCGCTCGTGCGCTCCTCCTCGAAGCCAAGCTCGGGATGGGCGTGCAGGTCACGGCGCAGCGATGTGAGAAAAGCCAGATCGTCCTTGATCCGCACGGGGATGTTCATGGGCCTGGATGTCCTGTCATACGAAACGGGCGCCAAAACGGCGCCCGCGTCAGGTTATCCTTTGTTCAACAAAGCGCGGCGAACTTCAACCCTCCTCGACGAAGACCTCTTCGCGCTTCTTCTTCACGCTCGGCAAGAAGACCACGATGAGGACTGCCGCGGCGATCGCAAGAAGGATCGCGCTGATCGGACGGCTGACGAAGGTCGTCGGATCGCCGCGCGAAAGGATCATCGCCCGGCGGAGGTTTTCTTCGAGCAGCGGACCCAGCACGAAACCGAGCAGCAGCGGTGCCGGCTCGCATCTGAGCTTGGCAAGCAAGTAGCCGATAAAGCCGAAGAAGGCGACGGCATAGAGATCGTAGACGTTGGAATTGACGCTGTAGACCCCGATCGAGCAGAAGGCCATGATGATCGGGAAGAGCACGTAATACGGCACGGTCAGCAGCTTCACCCAGAGCCCGATCAGCGGCAGGTTCAAGACGACGAGCATCAGATTGCCGATCCACATCGAGGCGATGATGCCCCAGAAGAGCGCCGGCTGCTCGGTCGCAACGTTCGGCCCTGGCACGATCCCCTGAATGATCATCGCGCCGATCATCAGCGCCATCACCGGATTGGCCGGAATGCCAAGGGTGAGAAGCGGAATGAACGAGGTCTGCGCACCAGCATTGTTCGCCGACTCCGGGCCTGCGACGCCGGCAACGGCACCCTGGCCGAATTCCTTCGGCTTGTTCGAGATGCGCTTTTCAACAGTGTAGGAGGCAAAGGACGCGAGGATCGCACCTCCGCCCGGCAAGATGCCGAGAGCCGAGCCGATCGCCGTGCCGCGAAGCACCGGCGCGATCATCTCCTTGAATTCTTCGCGTGACGGCAGCAGGCCGGAGACCTTTGCTATCAGCACCGTCCGGGTCTTTTCCCCTTCCAGGTTGCGCAGAATTTCGGCGATACCGAAGACCCCGACGGCAAGTGCCACGAAATTCAAGCCATCCGCATATTCGCGAATGCCGAGCGTGAAGCGCGGGGTGCCTGTATAGATATCCGTTCCGACCAGGCCAAGCAGCAGCCCGAGCACGACCATCGCCAGCGCCTTGACGACGGAACCATGGGCGAGCGCGATCGACGACACCAGGCCGACGACCATCAGCGAGAAATATTCCGCAGCACCGAAGCGCAGGGCGATGTCGGTCAGCGGCGGCGCGAAGATCGCGACGAGGAAGGTCGAGACCGTTCCAGCGAAGAAGGAACCGAGTGCGGCGATCGCAAGCGCCGCCCCTGCCCTGCCGCGCCGCGCCATTTGGTAGCCGTCGATGGCCGTCACCGCCGAAGAGGATTCGCCCGGCATGTTGATCAGGATCGCCGTCGTCGAACCGCCGTACTGCGCGCCGTAGTAGATGCCGGCGAGCATGATGAGCGACGACACCGGCTCAAGCTGGAAAGTGATCGGCAAAAGCATGGCGATTGTCGCCGTGGCGCCAATGCCGGGCAGCACGCCGATCAGCGTACCGAGCAGAACGCCGATCAAACAGAAGAAAAGGTTGGCAGGCGTTGCTGCCGTCGCGAAACCGAGTGCCAGATTGCTGAAAAGTTCCATCGCGGCCTCCTAGAACCGGACCCAGGGGCCAAAACGCTCGAACGGCAATCCGAGACCGTAGCTGAACACGCCAACGGAAAAGGCCGTCAGCAGAACCGAGAGCAAAATCGCATGGAGCACCGTCATCCGATGCGAGGCGAAGCATGCAATGAAAGCGGTCAGGAAGATCGAAGGCACAAATCCCAGCCCCCGAACCGTCAGCCCGAAAAAGATCGGCGCAGGCAGGATGAACAGCATGCCACGCCAGGCAAGCGGCCCCATCGGCTCGCCCTGCACGCGGATCGCTTGGACAAAGACGACCGCGCCGAGAATGATCAGCACCGCTGAAAGAAGCAGCGGGAAGTAGCCCGGCCCCATGCGAAGCGTGGTCCCCAGGTCGAGACTGTAGGATTGGATGGCGAAAAATGCGCCGGTCGCGACAAGCAGCGCCCCGCAGATCACATTGGTGGTATCGAAACTAACCGATTTCATGGTGTCTCCGTGGGTTGGAGATGGTTCCCTCAGCGCAAGTGGTTTTTTCCTCATCCGGCTGCCGCCACCTTCTCCCCACCGGGGAGATGATGCCAGAATTCCCTCCCCCCAGTGGGGAGAGGGTTAGGGTGAGGGGCCAAAGGCACTACACCTCAATCCGCATATTCGCCGGCAGCGTCGATCACCGGCTTCCAGCGGGCGATTTCGCTTTCAAGCTTCGCCTTCAGCGCAGCAGGCGTAGCGTCGGCCTCCGGCGATGGCGCGGTGCCCAGTTCTGCAAAGCGAGCCGCAACGTTCTGGTCCTTCAGCGCAACTTGCAGCGACTTCGACAGGCGCTCGTTGACCTCTGCCGGAGTGCCCTTCGGCGTGTAGATCCCGTGCCAGATGCCGACTTCAAAACCGGGCAGACCGGCTTCGACCGCCGTCGGGACATCCTTCATGACGTCGAGGCGCTTCGGAGAGGTCACGGCGTAAGCCTTGATCGTGCCGCCCTTGATCTGCTTCGTCGTGTTGGTCGTCTGGTCGCACATGACGTCGACCTGGCCGCCGAGAAGATCGGTCATCGCCGGGCCGGTGCCCTTGTAGGGCACGGTCGTCAACGGCGTCTGGATAGCGCTCATGAACATCATGCCGCAAAGATGCGAGGCTGCGCCGATGCCGGCGTTCGCGACCGTCACGCTGTCCTTGTTGGCCTTCACATATTCAATAAGGCTTTTGAGGTCGGCCGGTTCGAAATCCTTGCGGGCAACGATCGTCATCGGGACTTCGGTGACAAGACCGACATATTCGAAGGCGCCGAGCGTGTCATAGGCGAGTTTGCGGTAAAGCGTGGCGCTGGTGGCCATGCCGATGTGGTGCAGCAAGATGGTGTAGCCATCCGGGCTGGCTGAAGCCACCCGTCCCGCACCGAGCGTGCCGCCCGCACCGCCGACATTTTCGACGACGATTTGCTGGCCGAGGTCCTTCGACATGGATTCGGCAACGAGGCGGGCAACCGTATCGGTCGGGCCGCCGGCCGAGAAAGGAACGACCATTGTGATGGTGCGCTCTGGATAGGTCTGCGCGGATGCGCCGTTTGCGAGAAGCGAAACGGCAACTGCCGCCGTCATGCCAAGCATGGCCTTCAGGATTTTCATCTTTTTCCTCCCTGATGAAAACAAAATACCACCGACGCTTCCCACGCGCCAATGGAGATAGGGCCATTAGCACGCTCCGAACCGGCTACGGCAATCAGCCCCGCTCCGCCGTTTGCCCAAATTCCGCATGGGTGCAGCGCAGCATGGGTCGATTCGGACACAAACGGGTTTAGCGATGTGTGGAAATCCACCCATCGCTCTACTCGGAAACGAGCAGTTTCTTGTCGAGGCCGTATTTCTGCATCTTTTCGTACAACGTCTTGCGGGAAATCTGCAGCGACTCGTAGACCGGTTTGAGGCTGCCGCCATGTGCAACAAGGGCGCTCGCGATCACGCTGCGCTCGAACTCGGCAACCCGATCGGCAAGGCCGCTCACCTCTCCCAGGTGCCGCTCGCCGTCGAGGCCGAGCACGAAGCGGTCCGCTGCATTGCGCAATTCGCGCACGTTGCCGGGCCAATCCCGCTGGGCGATGTCGGAAATCACCTCGGGTGGCACTGCCATCTCGTCGCGGCCGTAGCGTGCCGCTGCCTCGCGGACGAGCTGGAGGAACAGCAGCGGGACATCCGGCCGCCGCTGCGCCAACGCCGGTACGTGCAGTGTTACGACATTTAGCCTGTAGAGGAGATCGGCGCGGAAACGTCCCGCAGCGACTTCGGCTTCGAGATCGACCTTGCTGGTCGCAATAAAGCGCACGTCGAGCGGCACGACCTCGTTCGAGCCGAGGCGGGAAATGACCCGCTCCTGCAGCACTCGAAGAAACTTTGCCTGGAGGTCAAACGGCATCGATCCGATTTCATCGAGCAGGATCGTGCCGCCGCGCCCGTGCTCGAACTTGCCGTAACGCGGCCGCACCGCACCGGGAAAAGCGCCTGCCTCATGGCCGAAGAGTTCGCTCTCGATGAGGTTCGCAGGCAGCGCCGCGCAGTTGATCGCGATGAACGGCCGGCTCGCACGGGCACTGATGTCATGCAGCGCCCGGGCAACGACCTCCTTGCCTGCGCCGGTCTCGCCAACGATCAGCGTGTCTGCGTCGCTCGCCCCGATTGCCCGGATGCGGTAGCGTAATTCCACCATCACCTGCGTGCGGCCCGGCAAACGCGCCTCGATATCGTCGCGCTTTCCGGCGACGGCCTTGAGCAGCCGGTTTTCCAGCACGAGGCTACGGCGTTCCATGGCTCGCCTTATCACTCCGGCGAGCATTTGCGGCGTGAACGGCTTTTCGATGAAATCATAGGCGCCTTCGCGCATTGCCTTCACTGCCAGTTGCACGTCGCCATGGCCCGTAACGAGGATGACAGGCACTTCCGCATCGATCTCGCGGATCTTCTGCATCAAAGTCATGCCGTCGGTGCCCGGCATTCGGATATCGCTGACGACGACCCCGGCGAAGCTATAGCCGATCAGCTCCAGCACATGGTCGGCATGGGAAAACGTTTCGACGTTGAAACCCGAAAGCTCCAGCGCCTGCGCCGTCGACCGGCGCAGCTCTTCCTCATCGTCAACCAGCAGGATCTTCTGTTCGCTCACTCGGCCGCCTCCGGCATCATGCCCGCCGCCGATTGCAGATCGATGCGGAACACGGCGCCTCCCTCCGGATGATTGGAGGCCGCCAGGCTGCCGCCGAAATCCTTGATGATGTTGTAGGAGATCGAAAGCCCGAGCCCCAGTCCCTTGCCGACGCCCTTGGTCGTGAAAAAGGGATCGAAGATGCGCTCGGCAATCGCCGCCGGTACGCCGGGTCCATGATCACGGACCGTCAGCACCACCTTGCCCTTTTCTTCGAGGGCCGTCACCTCAATCCGCCGGTCCTCGATCCCTTCGACCGCATCGGCGGCGTTCGAAATCACGTTGACCAGCACCTGCTGCAAGCGAACGGAACCGGCGCGGACGACGGGTGGGCGGATGCCAAGATCGACCCGCAGGTCGGCATCCGCCGCCTTCAGCCGCCAGGCGATGATCTCCAGCGTATCGCGGATCGCCTCGTCGAGCGGCACCGGGCCGAGCTTCTCGTTCGGCTTGCGCGCGAAGTTGCGCAGATGCTTGCTGATGGATGCCATGCGGTCGATAAGCCCGCCGATGCGCTGGATATTGTCCTGCGCTTCTGCAGTCCGCCCGCGGTCCAGGAGCACGGCCGCGCTGTCGGTATAGGTCTTTGCGGCGGCAAGCGGCTGGTTGAACTCGTGGGACAGTGCCGCCGACATCTGGCCGAGGCCGGCAAGCTTGCCTGCCTGTATGAGATCGGCCTGCGTCTGGCGAAGCTGTTGTTCGGTCAGCCGCCGCTCGGCGATCTCCTCTTCTATGCGGCTGTTGACGCGGGCAAGGTCGGCCGTGCGCTCCTCGACGCGCCGCTCCAGTTCGTTGCGCGCTTCGGCCTGCAGATGCATGCGCTCGTTGAGCCGCATCCGCCGCTGCCGGAGAATCGCGATCGCCAGCCCGGCGATGCAGAGAATGAGGAAGACGGCGCCAAGCGCGGTGCGCGCCTGCGTGCGAATGGAACCGGTGTCCATCAGCACGTTCACGGTCCAATCCTCGGCCAGCATATAGTGCGAGAGCACCAGATATTCCTTTTGAACACCTTCTTCGACAAGCGACATCAACTCATGCTCGTCGAAATGGCTGCGCGTGATCGGCAGCGCGGTCAGCCTCGCATTCGCGTAGCGGCGGGACGCCCCGGTACGCGCGATGCGGTCTGCGGTCAGGGGCAAAATGCCGTTATAGAGCCAATCCGGCTTGCCCGACATGAATATGATGCCCTCGGGATCCGATACGAAGATGCGGTATTCCCCGCCGCTCCACGATGCCTCGATCATGTCGATATCGACCTTGAAGACGATGACGCCGCGGATTTCCTCGCCTGCATAGATCGGCGAGGCAAAATAATATCCGCGTTTCAGCGAGGTGGTTCCTAGCGCGTAGAACCGGGACTGGCGCCCGGCAACGGCATCCTGGAAATAGGGGCGATAACTGAAATTCTCGCCGACGAAGCTGCCCGGAAGGTCGAAATTGCTTGCCGCAATCGTCTCGCCATCCGGCTTGATCACATAGATATCGGAGGATTTTAGAAGTCCGTTGATTTCCTTGAGATAGAGATTCGCCGCATCGCGCAGCGCCTGGTCCTGCGGGCGGCTGACCAGTTCCTTGATGTTGTCGTGATCGGCAATCAGCGCCGGAAGCGCCTCATAGCGGCTCAGGTGGCCACTGAGTGCGGAAACCGCGAGCCGCAGCGCAGTCCCCGCCTGCGATGACGCCTCGCCCATATAGGCGCGTGTTGCCACCGCCCCGCCATAATAGAAGAACGCGAAGACGACGAACGGCACCGAAAACAGTGCGGCTATCAGCCTGTATCTGGACGACAGGTCCGCCTCCTCCCCTTCCTGCCTCCTCTCTTGGGAGGCATACCCGACGCTCCAAGTCTAATGACCGGATAACGGATTTCCAAGAGGCGCCTTGCCTTGACTCACCCTGGGTCCGGATGTCCAATTGCGCCAACGCGATGAGGACACCCCGCATGAGCGACGAGCACCCCCCCGCCGACAGCAAACTCACCACTTCGAAGCGCCGCTGGGCCGCCGAAGGCAAGTTCCTGACAGGTCGCATCAGCCGTCCGCAAACCGAGCGCCTGCCCCCCGGCCAGCATCTCGTCAAGAACTGGCCCGTCCTCGATCTCGGCCAGCAGCCGGTCATCTCGCTGGACACATGGCGTCTGGAAGTGCGTGGGCTCGTCGAGACACCGCTGGACCTCACCTGGACGGCCTTTCAGGCGCAGGAGCAGCGCACCAAGGTCAGCGACATTCACTGCGTCACCACGTGGTCGCGCTATGACAACAAATGGAAAGGCGTTTCGACACGCGATCTTCTCGATCTCGTAATGCCGAAGCCGGAAGCCAATTACGTCATGCTGACGAGCTATGACGGCTATACGACCAACCTGCCGCTTTCCGATTTCGCGGCCGAGGATGCGATTCTCGCGACATCATGGGAAGGCCTGCCGCTGACGCGCGATCACGGCGGCCCCATGCGCTTGGTCGTGCCGCATCTCTACTTCTGGAAAAGCGCCAAGTGGCTTCGCCGCATCGACCTCATCCCGGCCGACGAGGCCGGCTTCTGGGAAAAGAACGGCTACCACATGTACGGCGACCCATGGCGCGAGCAGCGTTATACGGACGACTGACCGCGAAGCAGGCGCTTGGCCGCTAAGTACACGCCGAAGAGAATGCTCACAAGCGCCGATAGCGACGCCATGCTTGCCGCGTGCATTGGAATTTCGCTCCAGCGCGGGCGCACGATATCCGCCGTGTTGAACGCCTCGCCGCTGTAGCGGCAGGTGATCAGCGAAAGCCCGCGCCGCACCATCTCGGCATCGGCATCCGCAATGATCGCCGATGCGGCCTCCGCTTCCTGCGGCATGGCGCGCATGGCGATCAGCACGGCCTTGGCGGCCGCCAGATAAGCATGGGCGCATTCGTTGAACGGGCTCCGCTCATCGGTGACGCTGCCGGGCATCCGCCCCCAGAAGCAGTAGGAATACTGGATCTGCGCGTAGTTCAGCACGCGCCTGAACGGCTCGTTCGTATCGGTCGCCTGCGAGGCGAGATCGATGATCCGGTTCCGATAGCCGGCGATGACCGCCATCTCGCCATGCGAAATTTCGGGGATGGGGATGCCGGCATGGCTGCCAGCGGAACTGCTGCTGTGCGCTGAGGCGTTTCCGGCGGCGGAAAAAAGAAGTGCTGCCAGACCAAGTGTCGCCAGCCCTGGCTTTGCGCAATTTCGATAATGAGATCGCTGCAACATTTCCAGGCTTTCCCTCATCCCTGTGACACACGGGAATGAGGAGTTCTCTTTTGACGAGCCACGACGAGGCAATGCACCAGGCCCGGATTACCGGAATGCCGGACGCAGCCGCTTTTCCGCCAGCGCTCCGAAGACAATCCCAAGCGCCGCCCACAAAATGAAATGCATGCCGAGCGAGGCCGTGCGAAAACGCCAGAGCACCATGGCGGAATAATTTTCCGGCACCTCGTTGATTGGCGGCAGCAGGTACTGAACCAGGCCCACGAAGACGAGATAGGCGGCACCCGCGAAAATCGCCGCATTCCAAATGCCGAAGCGCGCAGAGAGATTGCGCGCCAGCGCCACTGCGGCAATCAGCGAGGCGACGGAAACGACGATCATGAGGAAGAACACCTCGGTGCGCACGCCAATCGTATCGGGATTGCCGACCGCAGGCGGGTTGGCAGGGTACTTGATCGCCGGAACGAGAACGATCGCAACAAAGGCGGCGAGCGCGATCACTGCGGCCGTGCCGCGAGCGCCGAGCCGGCTGAAACGCCCATGAACGAAGGCGAAGGCAAGAGCAAAGAGGCCGCCAACCGCAATCGCATAGGTCATGACGCCGGTGAAGAGGCCGAGGCCGGCCTGTGTGGCGCGACTGACGAGTTCCGGTTCAGCGGTTTCGCCTGCGGCCTGGGCAGCGGCTTGTTCGAAGGCAATCGCCTGATCGACCAGCGGCTCACCGAATGTATAGGCAAAGGCAAACACCAGGATGCCAGCAATTCCCCCCGCGAGCATGCCCCGGAGCAAAAGATTTCCAACCATGTCTGTCGTCCCTTTAGTGGCAGGGAAAGCCGAGAAGGTGGCGGCCGTCATGCACGAATTCGTGGACGTAGCCGCCGGAAAACAGCGCCATGGCACCCTCTTCCGTGCCGACGAAATAGATGGCGATGATCATCAGCAAGCCCCCGAAGATCGCCCAGGGCAGGATTTCTCCTACCGGGATCGGCGCAGGTGCTGCGATGGGCTGAAGAGCGGTGTCAGACATGTTTTCCTCCTGGAAGACGCGTTCAGTCGAAAGAGCGTTGTACGGTAGGGTCTGACTTCCAGCCTGCTTTCGCATCCTGGTCACAGTGGCGCGACCGCGCCGGATTTTCACCGGCTTCCAAACCCGCAACATGATCGTTATATCTGCGCGCGGAGAACTGTCAACGAGACTTGATCTCGCTCCCCATCGCAATTCCGGAGATTGAAGGAACGTGCATACCCGGCTCACCTGGATCTGCCACGGCCCGACAAGCGCTGGTCGCAACGGTCGCTTTCCACTCGATGAACCGCTTGAAGAAAGCGCCGTCGCTGAGACGCGGGCAATTGCCGGCCGGCTGCAGCGCGCCGATCGCGTCCTGACCAGTCCGGCGCTGCGCGCGCGCCAGACTGCAGAAGCGCTCTCGCTCGGCTCTCTTCCCGATCCGCTGCTTGCCGATTGCGATTACGGCAGGTGGGGTGGGGTGGCGATCGCCGATCTGCAAATGCAGGAGCCTGAAAATCTGCTCGCCTGGATGAGCGATCCGGAATCTGCCCCGCATGGCGGCGAAAATATCAGGCAGCTTGCAGGGCGGGCAGCCCAATCGATGGAAACGCAATCGATACTCGGCGGCCACGTCATCGCCGTCAGTCACGCCGCGCTCATCCGCGCTGCGATCCTGAACGTGCTTCAGGCGCCGCTTTCCTCGTTCTGGCTCGCGGATATCGAACCGTTATCCATCCTCCGCATGACCCATAACGGCCGCCGCTGGGCGCTTCGCTTCGGCGACTGAAGCCGCTATGTCGCTAATTTTTCAACGAATAAATTAGATCAGCCTTAGGCAAGCAAGTTGCGTCATAGCTATTGAACCCGGTTTACCGGGCGCTAAGTCCTTGCCGCGAGGAGACCGGCCATGACCTATGATTGGAGTGGGGAGCGTACACGGCGTGTGCGTCTGTTGCGGATCGCGACCGCCGTTATTCTCGTCGCCCTGGTTGTCAGCATTCCGTTGCTGATGACATAGGCGAAAAAGGCGAGCAGCCGTCAAACTGCTCGCCTTTCTTTAGCTCTGTCGGACGGAACGCACACAGCACTCTGCGATCAAGCGATGATCGCCGGGATTCTGGACTGTCGGGACATTCCCTTTTGTGCTTGCCCTTAGTGCTTGCCCTTAGTGCTTGATGGTCGTCCCGGTCACCGACACTGGATCGCTGGCCGGAAACGTATCCTCGAGCCCCTCGTCAAGCTGCTCCTCCAGGGTCAATCGATCATGGGAGGCTCGCGCGCTCAGCCTGACGCTCATCGTTTCACCCTCCGGGGCCGTGGAAGATGCGATCTGGCCCATCAGCTCCTTTGCCTTTTCTATGGCATTTTGCCGATTGAGCGAGCGTTCAGCGTCGTTCTTCAACTGCACGGAAACGACCTCGCCGCCGTCGCCGACGAATTCGACCGTAAAGCCGGCCTTCCCGCCGCCAATGGGGGTAACCTGTGTTCCAACGACCTGCATTGGGGATTTCCTCTCTTTGAACGCCAAAAGGAAAACGAAGATACCGCCGGCTTGGTTCCAAGCATTGAGGATCAGCGTGGCTACAGATTGGAGTGCCCGACCTGAGCGATAGGTGAAGTTTTGTACCGGACACATTGGTAACACTTTTCGCTTTCCCCGGACGCGTTGTGTCGCATTCGCATGCCTCTTGGACGGCGAAGGGATGAGCTCGATATCTGTCGCGGTCAGTTCCAGGTCACTCTTGACCGCATAGTCGCTCATTTGCCCATACCTTGATCGGTATTCTGGCAGCCGCCGGGCGCAAAAGCGTTTGTTCCGATCCTTGACGCCGTGAAGTTTCGATGGCGAAAGGGACTGGAAGAATTATTTCTCGGCGCCATTTACTGAATTCTAATAAAGGCAATGGAGTTTAGGAGCATGGCTCGGTGAGGTCCCACGTTTTATCAGCCCGAGAGGCGTCGAAATCGAAGGCAACGGCGATATCGACACGCTGAGAAAGCCGAAGACCTCGCCGGTCATGCTCCTAAGCAGCAAGTGGCCAGTGGCTCTATGACTTCCCTGGGGTAGTACGAGTTATGTTGCTGCGCGTCCTGTCACGCGATGCGTGTGATGACGCACTGGGAAAAGAAGCCCCGCAAGGGGACGGGGCTCAAGATTTGATGAGCAGCGCCCTAGAGCGGGCGACGTCGGAAAGTACGCTTCATAGCTCGCATCTTCAAGATGCAGAACTAAGGCTCAAAGCTGCGTCCATGGCCAAGTCTCCTCGTTCAAAGCCTCTCCTTTCCACCGAAGGGCCCCTCCGGCGGCGTGCATCGGCGGCAAACGATCGCCCGCGCCGTGCTGGTTAAGATGATTGCGGCCGTGCGGCATGTCGTCTACGCCGAGCCTTCGTGGCCATGGACGACGTGTTTTTCAGGCGAACCGGGGGCCGCGTGGCGAGGTGATCGCAACGGCGAGGTGGTAAACCTCTCTTCCGGATTTTTTGCAGCGGCACTACCCGCAGCTCATGGCCACCCTGGAATTCCAGATCACAAGCCGGCGCGGAATTCGAAACACCTCAAAAGCTGCGATTCGGCCACTCTGGCAGACTTCGATCGCGCGGAACGCTTCATCTATCTGCAGTAAACCCGTCTTCGGTGGAAGGTCGCGGGGCTGTGGCCATAGTGGCGCGACGGGCTAGTCTTCTGACCTTCCGAAGTGCCCGCCATAGGCTTCATCGTAACGGTGGAGCGCATTCAGATAACCTGAAAGCGCTTCGGCCATAGGACGCGACAAGCCGGTCTGGAGATGGCTCTTCCAGGTGGCTGTCTCATCGGTGTCACTGTCGACAACACGGTATTTGGCGTTGCCCTCTGCCTCAATCCGATACTTCATGACCTAGTCACCCAGCAGATTTTGATGATGAACTGGACATCGCCAGAACGGTTTCAACCGCCCTGGTCTAACAGTTCGAGCGGCGAAGCAGATTAATTAGTCCGGCCTACCTGGTTCCGAATATCATGTCTCGAAAGGAGAGCGAGCCACACGCTTATGAGCACGCACTGCTTCTGCCAGCACAATGACAGGCGATCAAAAGAGAGCAAACTAGCTAAAACGGCTTAGGCCCCTCGTGCCTTCGGCGGAGGCGCCGGGTTCTCCGGAAGCCGAACGGCTCGCCCTCAGGGCGTCGATAATCGCCGTAGCGGTCGATTCATCAAGACGTCTTAGCGGCAGAGTTTCAGCAATGACAGCGACCCTGTGCGTCTGCGTATCGACAATCGACCACCTGCCATCCGCGTCGCGTCTGGCACAATACTGCGGGCGTATGAGCATATTCACGTCGGCCTCTGCCTCTCGGTCATGCTCACGACTAGCTCTTGCAAACTATCTTCGATTGTGACGCCGTGCTGATAGAAATAAATGATCTGGCTTGCGAGTTCGACGCGGTCATAATCGCTCGTTATGTGTCCGGTTGCGCAGATATCATCGAAGACTCTCCTGCAGATCTCAATATCTTCGGTAGCGAAATAGCCTCTGCTCATGCTCGGTTCCCTAAACTCCTAAGAATTCCCAGAGAAAAGCCCGACGGAAGAGGGCGGCCTTCACGAGAACACATCGTGGCAAGGGCTCGTCTAAGAGAGGGCAAAGCGAGCCCAAGCCACTGGCTCAGTACTTAAGGGATCATCCCCACAGCACTGCAGGTCACGCAGCTTCAGCGACTGGTGGGAAGATGAAACGCGTGATCGCAATAAACCGGCAGGGGAAGGAAAAGTTCCCAAGTGACCTTGCCTCTAAGTGAGGGTCGGGCGACCGCATGTCTCCCGGCCATTTGTATTTCGGCTAATATTCTTACGTCGTCATTACCGCGAATTTCATTTTCTTTTTAAGCATTCCCTGATGTAATCATCAGATGGCCAAGTCTCCAGCCTCAAAGCCGCTGCTCGCATCCGATAAGCCGGTTCGATCCCGGCCTCGCAAGCCACGCGATCCAGCGCAGCCGAACCTTCCCTTCGATCCTATGCCGGACCGCATCGAGCCGTGCCTGGCGCTTCTTAAGCCGAAGCCGCCGAGGGGCGAACAGTGGGTTTACGAAATCAAATGGGACGGGTATCGCCTGGCAGTGCATATCGAACCTCAGCGCGTGCGCATCATCACGCGCGGCGGCCATGACTGGACGCATCGTTTCCCCGCCATCGAGCGGGCCGCCAGGCAGCTCGGCGTGGCGACGGCGATCCTCGATGGCGAGGCAATCGTGGTGGATGAGCGTGGCCGGTCCGATTTCGGGCTGCTGCAGCAATCGCTCGGCGGCCGGGGCGGCAAGCGGACTTCCGGCGAAGCGCTCTTCGTGGCGTTCGATCTGCTCTATTTCGACGGGCATGATCTGCGGCAACTGGAGCTATCTTCGCGACGCCATCTGCTCGAAGGGCTAATCATCGATCGGGCGGGCGTCATTCGGCTGTCGGAGGAGTTCGAGGCGGACGGCGACAGGCTGCTGGAGCTTGCCTGCGAGCATGGGCTCGAAGGCATCATCGCGAAGGATCGCCGTAGCGAGTACCGCTCCGGCCGTCTCGGCGACTGGGTAAAAATCAAGTGCCTGGAGAGCGACAGCTTCGTGATCGTTGGCTATGAGCTTTCCACCGTCGCGCGGGCCGGCATTGGCTCGTTGCTGCTGGCAGCGCGCAAGGGTAACGGCCTGGTGTACGTCGGCAATGTCGGGACCGGCTTCAACGAACGTGCGGCGCAGGAGCTGCGCGAAAAGCTCGATCGGCTGAAGGTCACGAAACCGGCGGTCACATATGACGGAAGGCGCAAGGGGCTGGTCTGGGTGCGGCCGACGCTGATTGCCGAGATCGAGTATCGCGCGTGGACGCACGATGGGAAGCTGAGGCATGCCTCCTACAAAGGTCTGCGGGATGAAGAGGACGACGCTGTGATTTATGTGCTGGGCAAGTAGCGTTCGTCGACTCGCCTTTGAAGGCTCTTCGAGCATAAGACGATGAAGGCATCCCAGTTTTCAAACGCCAGGGTGATGAAGGCATGTCGGTTGCCGAGATCTGCCGAAAAGCGGGGATCAGCCAGGCGACCTATTTTAACTGGAAGAAATATGCCGACATGCTGCCACCGGAGATGAAGAAGCTGAAGCAGCTCGAGGACGAGATTGAAAAAATCGTCGCGGATCTGACGCTGGATCGGGAGATGTTTCAGGACGTCATCCGGCGAAAAGCTCTAAAGCCTGCGCGCAAGCGAGAGGTGGTAAAGCGCATGTGCCGCTATTGGGCCGCTTAGCCTGGTGACGAGATCCTGCGCGCGGGTGGCAGAGCCAGAACGGGCGAGGATCTTGTTCACGACGACAAGCCATTTAAACGAAGGCACGCCTCGTAGTGCTCTTCTACCTTCTGCGTTGCCCTGCCGGCCGTCTCGCTCCAACCCCAGCGTGGCCTGACGATCATCTTGATGCGCGGATCATAACCGCCGGCCCAACACCATCGGCCAGTCATCATTCCCACGCACTCGTAGAAAATTCGTCCAAACTGGATGTTGCCGTCCCAACCGCTGTAGTCTTGATCGTGTTCCGCCGGCCAAGTCATCCGCCATCGATACTTCGGCTGGTATTCAAGCTCTGTCATGGCATTTCCTGATGCACAAAGGCGAGTGGTGAGGCACGTCGACATCGAAATTGTTCACCGCACACCTTCCGCACTGTCTTAGTCTTAACACCGTTCAGGTGAACGTTGTTCCGGACACAGCCGGCGCAAGCGAAGAAGGCGTGTCTTATGGATTGGGCAATCTTGCAAAGCATACGCCAGATTCGTGATGAGCCGCTTTGTGCATTCATTTGATCACCCGAGGATCGAGGCAGAACCGCGGGTCTCCAACAATGTCTTCGGCGTCGACGGGCTATCTCCGAAACGCTCGACTGTCATGCCGCCGTCACAGGTCGAATCCGACTCGATCGCGGAGCCCTCAGCCTGCGTTAGGCATGCCAACCCTCGCCGGTGCTCAATGAGATTTTGTGCCGGGACGCAGGCGTTCGTCTCTCCGATCGAACGGAATAAACCGCCTGTCTTCGTAGACTCGCAGATAGTCTGAGTGAATGGGATCTGCCAACTTCCGCGATTTCATGTAGGCCAGTGCTGAACATATTGGCCCGCCGGCGACTGGTTCCACGTCTATCACCACTCGCAGGTTCCCCGGTATGCCGATCGATTCCAGCCGATCCAACCTTGCTATCGTATCCTCGCCACACTCATAGTGTTCACCGACGACGTGATGGCCAATGCCTGGTTCGTTGAACATCATCGGCGCGAACCAAGGACCGGCAATGAGCATCGGATAACATTGTCGAGTCCTGGAAATCCCGAGAAACTTTGCACCGGAAAGTCCCTGCTCATGGAGAGGGAAACCTTTCTTAAGGGTTCCAAAAACGAACACATCCTGTGTCATCCGGATCAGCTCTGATGCGGTTTCGGCTTATTCGATCGCAAGTTTGGTGCGATCCTGATTGCAGCATTTCGGTCCTGCCGAGACAACGGCGGCACTCAGTCGCGTTTCATTGCGGGAGGCGCCGTCGCGAGGCTCTTTGCCGCGTCTGTTTCGGGCAATCCCTCTACCCTTTCATTGTCCGGTTGGTCCTGGCGCGTCGGTGGCGATCTTTCTGGGCGACTGCGGGCTGGGGTTTTACCGCGTTTGCCGGCAGTCGCACCGGGCGGGTCTTCACCTACCGGCCGGATTGGCTCGAGCTCCATCTCTGGTGGATGCACCTTATTGCGGTCTTCGATGGGGTCGTTGGATTCCTTTTGCATGATCGGGGCCTTTCTTCAATGCTAACAATCCTCACAGGACGACCATGACCCGCCTTTAGCCGTGCCGATCCTGCGCTTCAGTCAGAGAATCGCCGTAGAGGCCGACGATCGAAAACGTGCCGAAGTTGCCGCAGCACTCAATTGCCGGACGAAGGACATGCGCGCGATCGGTCCCCAGGACTTTGTGTGACGTTGACGCGGTCAAGCCGTGAGTCCCAGCCTTGCCATGCAGCAAGGTAAAGGCTTTCATGTTTTCGCCTGCCTTTCGATCTCGAGCGCGAAACCGATGCCCCGTCTTGCAGCTTTTTGAATTGGCACGTGCCGTGCAAGAAGACCGACTTCGTCGTCCCTTTGTCTTGAAATTCAAGACCGCCAAACCACGATCGGCGGGAGTTGTTCCATTAGAAAACGAGACGGATTTACTTGGCAGGAAAAGTCCGCCTTAGGCTTGTTCAGCCGCCGAATCGACAATGGGGCATGAAATGGCTTTTGGTCTTGATCCTTAATGTGGCAACGCCCCGGCACCTCAGCTGCTGATGTCGGATTGGAATTTCGACCCCTACCTGCTGGTTTCGATAGGCATTGCGGCTCGTTGACCTGGCTGCCGGCGCGTCGGGCGGCGGCTGCCGCGATCGCTCTTTCCACTTGTCGCCTTCGTTTCCCCTTTCCATGGCTAAGTTCAACATTGCTCTCGGCAAGGGCAATTCATCATATCGTACTGATCTCGCTCGTTGCGCCGCTTGCGGGGCGCTTTATCTTTAGCCGGGCGATGCTCCTGGATCGAGTGCCGACGATATTCATATTCGTCTTTCACACGACAATGCTTTGGCTATGGCATTTGCCCTTGCCCTATGCCTGGGCGCTCTCGGGAAGCACTCCTTACTGGATCATGGAAACACCGCGGCGGCGTGGCTTTAGAAGGAGATGCTCTACGGCCGACAGGCGGTGCACTTGTTGTCTGCGCCGCAACGCTTCTGCAGATGACAGCCGCTTGGCGCGTTCCTCTGCGTCTCGTCCTCTGTTCAATCCGCACTACCTGACCTCGCTGACCTATAGTCTGTCACCCCTTGAAGATCAGCAACTCGCAGGCGACGATGCCCGGACCAAGGCCCTTGTTCAGCAGATGGTGCCGGACCATCAGAAAACGAGCAGCGAGCTCAAGGCGCTGATTTCCGGCGGAAGGGTACAGGCGCAGCTGCCAGGCGCCGTGACCAGCGCCCAGCGGGGGATATGCTCGACAAGTTGAAGGGCCCTCAAGGCGATGATTTCATCAAGCAATATCATTCCGATCAGGAATCCGCGCACGAGGACGCGATCGACCTCTTCAAACGCTTTCGCGAAGGCGGCGACAATGCGGAGCTGAAAGCTTGGGCAGCAAGCACGAGGCTGCGCTCGAACATCATCTGCAGATGGCGCTCAAGTTGCGATGAAGCATTTGCATGATTTGCAGAAAGCGGAAATGCTCCCGGAACCTTCTTCTTTCATCAAGGTTAGGCGGCCGGACATTGGGAGCCTATGCGGATGAATTATCTCTGGCTGTTTGCAGTGGCAGGAGGAGCAGCACTTCTAGGCATTGCTCTTGCTTTCGGAATGATAACGCAGGACGGACGACGGTCTGTCTTCGCCATAGCGGGCGCTTTCATCGTTGCTATCGGCGCGCTGGGATTGGGCGTCTATATCGCCAAGGCGCCGACGGCGCCGGTTCTCGCCTCTGACAGAGAGCAGACGCAGCAAAGGCTTCCGGCTGCTGCAACGACGGAGAAGGATTTGCCGGGAAAGTGACACGCCAAACAATCGCCGATCAGCAAGCGTTCTGGCTAAGGCCATAAGCGCTCATCGGCAGGAGGTGCATCATGACGAATTTTGCGGCTGTCTCGGAGCGTGAGTTCGCCTTGGCTCTCGAGGCTATGACGGACGACGAGCTTTTCGAACTGATGGCTGAGCTGGAGAAGCAGAGTGAAGCATTAAACCGAACCTCGGCGACCGATGAGGTCTTCGCGAAAATCGCCCTCACGGAGAGCGCGATCGAAAGGCGGTTTCCCGGCCAGATGTTGTTGCCATACAAGGAATGGAAGAACAGGCCCGACCATTTGACGCTGCAATAGCGCCGATATCTTATAAAGAGATCTGAGAACTACTGGACCGCAGCCAATGAGCGATGGCCGGGGTCGTGAACGGCACGATAAAGAGTGCGGCTCCCTTCGCGTCACAAACGTGGATTTTGCCCGCTGAAGTATCTTTCCCCGAAAGCACGGCTTGGCCCATCAGCGCTCATGCGTCGCGTATCGCCTCGCGTCCTCGAGCGTCGCCAGCTCGGTGCTTCGAAGCCGGCGATCGTCCCTGCAGCGGAAACAATGTTGAAGTAAATCTCGGCATCGGCCCCCCCGATGGTTGTGGAATCCATGCCAATTGCGGATTAGCTCCTCAAAAAATGTCGCCGGGCACCTCGGGTCGAACTGGAGCATCAATGGGGAATCCTACCGTTTACCGGCGTTGAGATCAGCCAACATTTTGCGAGGCTGGAGGGGTTCTCCGATGATCTTCTCCAATCAATCGTCGTCGGCTTTGGCGATCGACATGATCGAGGCTCAGATCGCCTGGAGCAGATGGTTGAGCGCCGGATACTGATCGACGGCGCTGCTTTCAGCTTCCTTGTCGCAGATCGCCTGAAGTTCACCAACGATTTGCCGCACCACAATCTGCCGATCGACGAGAGCAGTCGCATCGGCGGTAATCATTGATATAGCCGAGTCTGTCCATCACAGCATATTGGTTTCGCTGATTTCGAAAGTCGAAGGCGAGTGCCCGGATCCCGGCGCTTTCGCCGGGATAGATAAGTTCATGAAATCCATATGCATGTACCGCATCAAGCCGCTAAGTTTACGCTGATCTCGAATGCCGCACTCAAACCAAGAGACAAGTTCCCTGGCGACATACTGCGCCGCCGGACTGGCAATCCCGTATGATTTTTCCGCGCACCATTCCTGTAAAACAGCCTGCAACATGGCGACGTCAGCAGACCGCAATGCCGGCTTGGTAATTCCTGAATGCTGCGTCATCGTATTCCTCCCAGTATAAGGCGATCCTAAAATACCGATTCTCGAATTCAACCGCTCGTGCGGAACCGTACGAATTTGGCACCGCGATCGTAGCCGCATTATTCGGATCTGATGCACGATTAGGTCCGTGCGCTTGGGAGAGTTACGCTGACACTGATTGTGGCTGCATAATCCAAAGCCTTTGTACCAGGAAAGGCGCTCCGCTCGATTCTCAGTCTGCTCATTTGAAAGCGCTCGGTTCAGCTGACCTCAGTTATTTGCAGGCCATTTTAGATGCCATCTGCTGTGTGAGACGGGCAAGCCTCGAGCGCCTAAGACGCAAGCGAAACTGCTGTCGGTGGGGGCTTGGCTATGACGCAGGAGCGCTAGCTTTAATCGCGGACCATTTGCCTATTCTGATTGGAAAAGACGTTCAACGCGCGAGATGGCTGCCGATCAGCCGTCGATATTCCTGCTCCGCCGCCCCGTGCCGTCGATAAGACCTGATCTACCAATCGCCGACGACGTCGGCAACACGATCTGGCGCGTCACCGCCGCGCCTTAGGTCGACATCGTTTCCGAATTAAACGCTCGCCTCTGCACCCAGTTTCGACGATTCTCCGCAAGCGCAGAGATGACAGCCCGACCATTGACAGTCGACGACACCATCCAGTCATTTACGGCTGACGAATTTGTTGAACCGGCTTGTCCCGCTGTCCTCGGTGCTGTCCTGATAAAGGAAGGCGAGCTCGTTTTCATCGAAGATAGCGAAGAATTCATCCCACGAGATCTTTTCCAGGTTCTCTTCCGGCTCCCCGAAGTCTATCCGCAATATGCCACCTTGCTTGGCGCCCTTGACGCGGGAGGGGTATCCCTTGCGCGCTTCCACCCACTTGCGAATTGCTGAATGATCGGTTGTCGTGTTTGCGGTCGTCATAGAAACCTCCATTCGATTTCCGCCCACGCTCTCTCTTGGGGCGCGAGCGTCGAACAGATCACGCGAGGGAAAGTTCCGGCCGATAGTGCGCTTGGCCAATAATTCGGGGCAACGCCGGCGACACCGCCGGTATCTAAGCTCGGCAAACCGAACATGAAGCGTTACACGCGATTTTTTGGGGGACCAAATCCGTGCGTAGGGATTCAAAGATTTCCGCCGGTGCAACCGCCGGCCGAGAAATAAGCCGGCCGGTTGACAGTTGCTATCGCCCAGCGCTCCCGAGGCAAAACAATGGCAGGTGATTCACTAAAGCCCAAAGAGAACTGTCTGCTGGCTGTGCTGCCGGATGATGAGTATGACGCTGTCGTATCGCAAGTCTCCTTTATACGCGAAGCTCTCTCAACGGTTCGACGAAGCCTCGAAATGCGCAAAAGGTTATGCTTTTTTACGAACGAAAGTTCAGGCCCGGTAAGACCAACCGCTTTGCGCACCGCCATCGCGCTGTTTCAACCACCGCAATGGCAAAGGAGGCCGGAACATCATAACAATGTTCCGGCCTCGCGATGTAGTGCTGCGGTCAAACTGCGGAAAGGACTGGTTGTTTCCGCGATCGCAGCGATGCGGGTCGCAGCCTGGTGGAATTCTTTCGGGACGCGCAATGGTGAAGCAGGCGACACGGCAACCGCGATCGCGGCTTCACGCCGGCGGGGCTTTGGTCCCCCGACGCCGCATTTTCTCTTCAATTTCGTCCAGCACCGCTTCCGGCGTTACTTGCTCTTTCAGTTCCTCGAGTCCCTCTCTGGTCTCGATTTCGACGTCGAGCTTCTCTGCGATGGCTGCGACCAGGGTGAGCAACTCCGTCGTCTCATGCTCCGCCAGAAGACAAATCTGTAAATTGAGATCGGCGCGCTTGTCGTCGGCTTCCGCCATACGGTTTTGGCTGATCAGCACGAACGTTGAGATGAAAATCGCTTCGACGGATGCCGCCATCGCCAGAATGACCAACGACGGGTCGAAAGCTAGCACGGGCGGAAGCGGGCCGACATTGACGATGATCCAAAGTGCAAATATCAGCAGGTGCAGGTAAACGAACATCATGGATCCCGCGAAACGGGTAATGGCATCGGCCACCCGGTCCTGCCGGGTCGATTGGCGCGCCTCCTGCTCCCGACGCTTCAGCAGAGCCTCGATGTTGCGGTCGAGACGTTTCGATATCGTGCGTTCTTGCTGCTCGGAATTGGACGCTGACATTGAATGCTTCCATGTTGCGGAAATCCAAACCTGCGCGAAGGCGGAGAGTTCCGCGTTTTACCATCGCCGCTCAGCGAACGCACGGTTCCCGATTGGTTAGCTCCTGCTTCCCGTCATTTTCTGCTCTGAGACGATCGGATGAGCTCGATGGCTCGCTTGCCTATGCCGGGAATAGCAAGAAGTTCGTCGTCGGTCATGGAAGACAATTTACTGACCCGCTTGATGCCGCTGGAAAGAAGCGCCTTGACGACCCAAACAGGGATTTTGCTGCGGGCGAGCATATCGCTCGAGGCTGCCCGCGGCTTCGACGCTGTCCGTGCTGGTCGAGAGGCCATTTTGATCCCGCAGATGATTTGCGATCGACAAAACCGGCAAGTGGCTCGGACGGTTCCAGCTGTTAACCGGTGCCTGCAAACAATTTTATCCGGCCGGACCCGACGCCGCTGCTTTATGCGTGCCGATAGATGTCGTCGATAATTTTGGCGACCTCGACAAGCCGTTCGCAGGAGGGATCGTAAGCCTGACCAGTCGCGAGCCGGGCCGCCCAGTCCGCCGCCCCCCGGCCGCCCCAATCGTCGGAAGGCAGAACGAGGCCTTCAGTGGCTGTGCCGCGGAAGCGATGGGCGGTAAAGTCATAGAATGACCCGCCGACATTCTTGAAAGATGCACCCCCGGTTGTTCCGAAGAAATCGGCCCCGATAACCGCATCGCACCCAGCCTGCAGCCGCCAGGAGCAGGCGAGGCGGATGACCGCATCCTTTGCCAACGTCAAAGTGGCGACGGCGAAGTCTTCGACATCCTCCGCCTTGTTGATCGACACGCCACCTTTCATCAGCGTACTCCTGGTCTCGGTCACCTCAGGAAAGTCAAGGCACCAAAGCGCCATGTCGATGAGGTGGACACCGAGGTCGATCACGCATCCTCCACCCGACAGTGACTTGTCGTAAAACCAGGATTTGTCCGGGCCGTAGGCATTGTGAAAGACCAGATCGGCGGCGAAGACGGTGCCAAGCTCGCCATTTCTGATCAGATCGCGGATGCGCTGCATGCCTTGCGTGTAACGATAGGACAGATCGACGCCCAACAGCCTGTCGGCTGATCTGGCGGCGGCCACGACCGCTGCCGCCTCCGCCGCGGATCGGCCGAGCGGCTTTTGGCAGAACACTGCAGCACCGGCCTGCAGCGCCCCGACCGACTGCTCAGCGTGCAAAGCGCTCGGAGTGGCAATGACGATGCCGTCGAGGCCGAGCGACAAAAGCGCATCGAGATCGGCGACGACTTCGGCATCCGGCGCAAGGCGCAGGGCTTCTTTTATCATTTCCTCAGAGGGATCGGCGATGGCAACGGCTATGGCCATTTGCGAGCGAAGGATCGCTTCCATTCGGTTCCTGCCGATCCAGCCGACACCCAGAAAGCCAAGTCTGACGGGCTTGACCCGCGTCTCGAGCGGGCGCATCAGCAAGTCACCATTGCCTTGAGGAAACCCTCGGGCCTGTCTCGGGTTGCGTCGAGCGCTTCACCCAAGCCTTCGAGCGGATAGACATGCGTATAAAGCGGTGACGGATTGAGTCTGCCGGAAACAACCGCTTCGATCGCCTCGCGCATGCCACTAATATAAATCCTGGGATCGCGTTCGTGAGCATTGATAATGTCGAGGCCACGCCAATTCCAGAGCTGCATATTGACCTGTCTCGGCCCGTCCTGATGGTATCCAGCCACCACCAACCGGCCGCGCTCCGCGGTCAGTTCACCGGCCAGGTCGAGCGGCCACTGCTTGCCGACCGCCTCAATGACGCAGTGGCAGAAAGCACCGTCGGTTAGTCGTTTCACGGCATCGATGATCCGCCAGTGATCATCCATCGGCAAGGTCTCGGCGGCGCCTACGCGCTTGGCAATTTCGAGCGAGAACGGGCGGCGCGAGATTGCGATGACGCGCGCGCCTGCGCCGCTGGCAAGCTGTGTCAGCAAGGCGCCGAGAAATCCGATCCCGATGATCGCAACCGTCTGGCCGGGCTCGACCCCGCTGCGCCGGAATATGTTCATCGCGCAGCCAAGCGGCTCGCCTAGGAAGGGTTGACCGTCGAGCGCCGGCGGCAACGCCACGACCATGTCTGCATCTGCGATGTCGTGGGTAGAGTAGGCGTGATATGAGAGCGCAGCGACACGGTCTCCCAAATTAAGGGCCGACACCCCATCCCCGAGCGCATCGATTCTGCCCCAACCCTCGTGACCGAGGCCGCCCGGCTCCGTCGGAAAGGCCATCCATTCCGGTCCGGCCCAGGGCGCAAGATTGGAGGCGCACACGCCCGATCCTTCGAGCCTGATCCTAACCTGGCCCGCTCCTGGGTATGGAAGAGGCCTTTCTACGACTGACATTTGTCCGGGGCCGGTGATGATCGCCGCCCGGATCGTTCCCTCGGTCGTTCTTGGCAACATGTTCATGAACTGCTCCTTCGTTTTGGGACAGCCGGCCTGCTTGACGGCAGACGTCGTTGCTGCCGCATGTGTTTCCGCTCCGACGATCCGACCTCTCACGACGTGGCCCTCCTCAGTCTTCGCTAACGGATTGGCCGCCGAACCAAGGACGCCGCCAGATGTTCCGGATGAAGTCAAAGAACATGTCAAAGATGATGTCATTGAAGGAACAATCTTCGCCGACCTCGGTTCGGCAGGTCACCTTCAACTCGAGCGGACGGAATGAGATGGCGACGATCCTTGTAACTGGTGGCTGCGGCTTCATCGGAAGACATGTTGTCGAAGAACTTCTCGAAAGCGGCTATGAGGTGCGAGTCCTCGATGCGTTGCTTGATCAGGTTCACGGCGGTGCTGAAACGTTGCTGCCCGAGACTGCCGAAATCATGCGCGGCGACGTCAGGGACAAGACTGCGGTCGAACGGGCTTTATCAGGCGCCGCGGGCGTCATCCATCTTGCCGCAGAGGTCGGCGTCGGACAGTCGATGTACGAGATCGCCCGATATGTCGGAGGCAATGATCTCGGCACGGCTGTCCTTCTGGAGGCGATGATCGGTCGCCCGCCCAAACGCATTGTCGTCGCCTCGTCCATGAGTGTCTATGGCGAGGGTCGATATGAAACCTCCGACGGTGCGCAGCTCGAGCTGGTCAGGCGACGCAGCGACCAGATCAAGATCGGCCAATGGAATCCGCGCGGTGCTGACGGCGAAGTGCTAAGGCCGGTGGCGACGGATGAGGAAAAGCCCGTTGATCTCGCCTCGATCTATGCGCTGACCAAATATGCGCAGGAAAAACAGGTTCTGATTTTTGGCGAAGCCTATGGCGTCGAAGCGGTAGCGCTACGCCTTTTCAACGTGTTCGGCGCCGGCCAGGCTTTGTCCAATCCCTATACCGGCGTATTGGCAAACTTCGCCTCGAGGCTCGCCAATGGCCAGCCCCCGATGATCTTCGAGGACGGCGAGCAGCGGCGAGATTTTATCCATGTGCGCGACGTGGCGCACGCCTTCCGCCTCGCACTCGAAAAACCCAATGTTGCAGGGCATGTCATTAATATCGGCAGCGGCCATGCCTATACGATCGCTGAGGTCGCAACGCTTCTCGCCGATGCGATGGGCGTGCCGGAGATACGGCCTGAGATCATGAACAAAGCGCGGTCCGGCGATATCCGCAACTGCTTTGCGGACATCGCAAAAGCGCGCGAACTCCTCGGCTTCGAGCCGCGCTTCAAGCTGGAAAACACGCTCGGACCGTTCGCCGAGTGGGTGAGACATACCGGAGCGATCGACCGCGGCGCGGAGATGAAACGGCATTTGGAAGAAAGAGGATTGGTGTCATGACCGTATCCGGATTGTCCGCCGGGACCGGCACAGCCTTGAGATCTTATGGCTTCGTCGACTGGTTCCGTCCGGGAGAATACGAACGGACGTCGCAGACGATTTCGGAGGTCGGATTAAGCGGCGCGAGTTATTTGCGCACGCATCTGTCATGGGCCGAATATCTCGCTCCTGGTGGCGAAGCGTGGTTTGATTGGCTGATCCCGAAGCTTGGGCGCGAGATCGATCTTCTGCCCTGCATTCACTACACGCCGCCGTCCTTGTCACGGACAGGACGGTCCTCCGGCGCACCGGCCGATCTCAAATCATATGCCGACTTCGTCGACCACGTGTTGACCCGATACGGACGGTATTTCAGCCACATCGAATTGTGGAACGAACCAAACAACCTGCTCGACTGGGACTGGCGCGAGGACAAGGACTTCCTGCTCTTTTGCGAGATGGTCGGCGGCGCCGCCTTTTGGGCCAAACATCGAGGCTGGCAGCCGGTACTCGGGGGCCCATGCCCCTTCGACCCCTACTGGCTCAACCTGATGGGAGAGCGGGGCGTACTTGGCGTCGTCGATGCCGTCGGCTTTCACGGTTTCCCCGGCACATGGGACAGCGAGGAAGGCACCTGGGGCGGCTGGGATATGCATCTTGGCGAGATGCGAAGAATTATCGACCGGTTCAATGACAACGCTGAGATCTGGATCACCGAAACCGGCTATTCGACCTGGCGCAACGACGATGTGGAGCAGGCCCGGCGTTTTGTAAAGGCTCTGAGTGTGCCAGCCGACCGGATGTATTGGTATTCCTGGCGGGATGTGCCGCCGGATGTGCCGGTGCAGGAAGGCCTTTGGTTCGACCCTCGGCACTACCATCTCGGTGCCGTCACCCACGACAACCAGCCGAAGCTGCTCGCTCGCCTGCTGATGGAAGGCGGGGTCGACCGGCTCGAACAGGTCGCACGGCTCGCCACCCCCAACGTCGCCAGAGGAGCCGCGCCGATCGTCATCACCGGAGGCTGCGGCTTCATCGGCTCCAACCTCGCCGACAGCTACCTCCAGGACGGCGAAGACGTCGTCGTTCTCGATAATCTGGGGCGGCCAGGCGTCGACCAAAACCTCGGGTGGCTGACTGACAGGCATGGCTCAAGTGTACATCCTGTGCTTGCCGACGTGCGCGACGCCAGAAGTATTGAAGCAGCCTTTGCCGACGCCAAGTCAGTATTTCATTTCGCCGCCCAGACCGCGGTCACCACTAGTCTCATCCATCCGATCGACGACTTCGAGGCCAATGCTCGCGGCACGATCAATGTGCTGGAATCGGTGCGCAAGGCGGGCCGCCATGCTCCGGTGGTCTTTGCCAGCACCAACAAAGTCTATGGCGGACTCGACAACCTTGCTATGCGTGAGTTCGAGGACCGCTACATTCCGGTCGATGAGATCATCCGGTCATACGGTATCGGCGAAGACAGGCCGCTCGATTTCTGCACCCCCTATGGCTGCTCGAAAGGCGTGGCCGACCAGTATGTGCTGGACTATGCGAAGTCCTTCGGCATCCCGACGGCCGTGCTGCGCATGAGCTGCATCTACGGTCCTCGCCAGTTCGGCACCGAGGATCAGGGCTGGGTAGCGCATTTCCTGATACGGGCGCTCGCTGGAGAGCCCGTCTCGATCTACGGCGACGGCAAACAGGTCCGAGATATTCTTCACGTTGCGGACGCGATTGCCGCCTATCGCAGCGTTCTCAACGGCATTGACGGGATCAAGGGCCACGTCTTCAACCTGGGGGGCGGCCCGGTGAATGCCGTCAGCGTCCTGGCGGTCCTGCGCGAGATCGGCAGGCTCATTGGGCGTCCGGTCGAGACTTTCTTCGACGACTGGAGGGCGGGCGATCAGTATTTCTTCGTCGCAGACACCCGCAAGCTGGAGCACACGCTCGGCTGGAGCGCGCGTGTCGGCTGGGAAAGCGGACTGCAGCACCTGGCGGAGTGGCTTATTGAAAACCGTTTCGGCGGCAGACCGATCTTGGGCCACGATCGAAAGGTGTCCGCATGATCCGTCGACGAGCCCGGATATTGATGACCCTCGATGCAGTTGGCGGCGTCTGGCGCTATGCGATGGATCTGGCCGCCGGGCTTCGGGGCCGAGGGGTGGAAATCGTCTTCACAGGCCTCGGTCCCGCACCGTCGGCAACACAGACCGGAGAGGCGAAAGCGCTGGGACAGCTGGTGTGGCTCGATGCCCCTCTCGACTGGATGGCGACGAACAGGGCTGAGATATCCGTAGCTCCCGCCGAAATTTCTCAGATTGCCAGAGACTACGGGGTCGATCTGCTGCATCTCAACCTGCCCTCCCAGGCTGCTGGAATCGATACGCCGTTGCCGGTTGTCGTGGTTTCCCATTCCTGTGTCGTCACGTGGTTTGCTGCAGTGCGCGGGACGCCGGTGCCGCCGGAGTGGTCATGGCAGCGCGATGCAAACTGTGAAGGCTTTGATCGCGCCGATGCCGTGCTTTCGCCTAGCAGGAGCCATGCGGATGCACTACGAGCCGCCTATGGTCTGATCCCCCGGCTCAGGGTGATCCACAACGCCAGCCGCGTCGGTTCCGACCAGCGTCCAAAGAATATTTTCGTCTTCGCAGCCGGGCGCTGGTGGGATGAGGGAAAAAACGGCGCGGTGCTCGACAGGGCGGCGGCAGCAATGCCTCTGCCCGTCATCATGGCAGGTTCTTGCTTAGGTCCCAACGGCCAGCGCCTGAAACTCAACGACGCCCACGAGCGCGGGCCGCTGCCATATCCGAAGACCATTGCTATGATGCAGCGCGCAAAAATCCTCGTATCGCCATCAGTCTACGAACCTTTCGGCCTGACCGCCCTTGAGGCAGCGCGATGCGGCGCGGCTCTGGTGCTGTCTGATATCCCCACCCATCGCGAGCTATGGGACGGATGCGCGCTGTTCTTCGATCCACATGATCCCCAGTCCTTGGCAGCCACGTGCATGCGCCTCGGCGAAGACGAGCAACTGCGCAACGAGCTCGTGGTGAGATCACTGGAGCGCTCGCGAGCCTTCCGTTTGGAACGGCAGGCGGCATCGGTGCTCGAAACATATACGCAACTGATGAATGACACTTTCACCCTGGCAGCGGCGGAGGGATCATGAAATTCCTGTTTTACACCCATTCGCTAATTTCGGACTGGAATCATGGCAACGCCCATTTCCTGCGCGGCATTATGCGGGAGCTGACCAGCCGACGTCACGAGACACTGGCGCTGGAACCCGAGGAGTCCTGGAGCCGGTGTAATCTCGTCAGCGATCAGGGACCGAGGGCGGTCGAGAAATTTCACGACACGTTCCCGCAGCTCCGGTCCCAAATTTACGGACCGCATTTCGATCACGAGGCGGCGATCGCCGAGGCCGACGTCGTGGTGGTCCACGAATGGACGGAACCGGCGCTGGTGGAGCGAATCGGCCGAGCCAGGCGTAGCAGTGCCAATTTCACCCTGTTGTTCCACGACACACATCACCGGGCCGTGTCGGCAAAGAGTGATATCGCCGGACTGACGCTTCAAGATTATGACGGTGTGCTCGCCTTCGGCGAAACGCTGCGGCAGCGCTATCTGCAGGCTGGTTGGGGGAGATCCGTCTTTACCTGGCACGAGGCGGCTGACGACGCGCTGTTTTACCCGCGGCCGGAGATCGCCAAGATCGGAGATCTCATCTGGATCGGCAATTGGGGCGACAACGAGCGGTCCGCCGAGCTGATGGAATTCCTCATTCGCCCAGCTCGTGAGCTCGGGCTGAAAACGACCGTTCGTGGTGTGCGCTACCCCAAACAGGCGCTCGAGGCTCTTGGCGAGGCAGGCATCGCCTATGGCGGCTGGATTGCCAATGCAGAGGCGCCGCTCGCTTTCGCCAATCATAAAGTAACGATCCATGTACCTCGGCGCCCCTATGTCGAAAATCTCCCTGGCATTCCGACGATCCGCGTGTTCGAAGCGCTTGCCTGCGGCATTCCGCTGATCTGCGCACCCTGGCACGATGCCGAGGCGCTTTTCAGGCCGGGCAGCGATTATCTCGTCGCTCAGAATGGCCGAGAGATGACGCGCCTGCTGCGCGAGGTACTGACGGACGATGCTCTCGCGGCTGCGCTTATCGCATCCGGTCTCGAGACGATCCGGGCGCGTCACACCTGCCGGCATCGCGTCGATGAGCTTTTTGCCATCCTGGAGCAATGCGGCACGGCTGGCGTCACCCGGCAGCTATCAACCGAGGAGGCGGCCGAATGAAAATCGCGTTTTACGGATCAAGCCTGCTTTCCGCTTACTGGAACGGTGCTGCCACTTATTATCGTGGCCTGCTGCGCGCTCTGGCGCAGAAAGGCTATGACATCACCTTCTACGAACCCGACGTGTACGACCGGCAGAAAAACCGCGATATCGATCCACCGGAATGGTGCAAGGTCGTCGTCTACCAAGGTACTATCGAGTCGCTGAAGGGGGTGGCGGCGGCTGCGACCGAAGCCGATATCGTCGTCAAAGCCAGCGGCGTCGGTTTCGAGGATGATCTCCTGCTCCAGGAAGTCCTTCGCCACGCCAGGCGGGGCGCTCTGAAAATCTTTTGGGACGTTGATGCGCCGGCAACGCTTTCGGAGCTGCGGCAGAGCCCCGAGCACCCGCTGCGCAAATCCTTGAGCCGGATCGACCTCGTCCTGACCTATGGCGGCGGTGACCCCGTAGTCGACGCCTATCGCGGCCTCGGGGCGGCGGACTGCGTACCGATCTATAACGCGCTCGATTCTCAAACCCATCATCCGGTGCGGGAAGAGGCGCGTTTCACCGCAGAGCTTGCCTTTCTCGGCAACCGTCTCTCCGATCGCGAAGCGCGGGTCGAACAATTCTTCCTCGAACCGGCGACCCGCTTGCCCCAGCAAAGGTTCCTGCTCGGCGGGTCCGGCTGGAGCGACAAGCCGTTGTCTTCGAACATTGTTCACATCGGTCACGTCCCGACCCGCGACCACAACGCTTTCAACGCGACGCCAAAAGCGGTCCTCAATATTTCCCGTGCCAGCATGGCCGAAAACGGCTTTTCGCCTGCAACCCGTGTTTTCGAAGCGGCAGGCGCCGGCGCCTGCCTGATCACCGACTATTGGCATGGCATCGCCCTGTTTCTCAAGCCTGGTGAAGAAATACTGGTGGCGCGCGACGGCCAAGATGTCGCCGATCTTTTGGGCGGTCTGACACGGCAGCAGGCCAAGGCGATCGGACAGCGGGCGCTCAAACGCGTGCTCAATGAACACACCTATGCCAATCGCGCCGAGACGGCCGACGCCATCTTCCGCGTTCGCGCCGCGCAAGCGGAGGCTGCCGAATGACCAGTTCGCTTGATATCATCATCCTCGGCCTCTCCCTGTCGTCGTCCTGGGGCAACGGCCACGCAACGACGTACCGCGCCCTCATCGGTGGCTTGCACGCACAGGGGCACCGGGTGTTGTTCCTGGAGCGGGACGTACCTTGGTATGCAGCCCACCGCGATCTCCCGGATCCCGACTTCTGTGAACTCGTCTACTATCGCGATATCGACGAGATGATTGAAAACCATGCCGGTCGGATCAAGGCGGCGGACGCGGTGATCATCGGATCATACGTCCCATCCGGTGTGACTGTCATCGACGGGATCGTCGCCCTTAAGCCGCGACGGTTATGCCTTTATGACATCGATACTCCGGTCACGCTGGCAAAGCTTGATCGCGGCGATGAGGAATATCTGGCTCGCCGACAGCTTCCGACCTTCGACGCCTACTTCTCGTTTTCGGGCGGAGACATTTTGACCAGGCTCGAACGCAGCTACGGCGCGCGCAAGGCGATCGCTCTTTACTGCTCCGTCGATGCGAGCCGATATCAGGCAACGGGCGAAGCCTTCTGCTGGGATTTCGGCTATCTCGGCACCTATAGCCCCGACCGGCAGCCATCGCTGGAGCGGCTCCTGATCGAGCCCGCCCGTCAGTTGCCGCATCTTCGCTTCGCAGTTGCCGGTCCGCAATATCCTGAAGATATCGACTGGCCGGCAAACGTCGAGCGGATCGAGCACCTGCCTCCAGCCGATCATCCGAGTTTCTATAGCCGCCAACGCTTTACGCTGAACGTCACGCGAAGCGACATGATTGCAGCAGGCTGGTCGCCTAGCGTGCGGCTGTTCGAGGCCGCTGCCTGCGGCACGCCAATCATCAGCGACGACTGGCGCGGCCTCCACGAGCTTTTCGTCAACGATCGGGCAATCGTCATCGCCCGACGATCGAAGGATGTGGTCGACGCCCTGACGACGATCAACGCAGCAGGGCGCCTTGCACTGGCATCGGCCGCCAGGGCGACGGTGGTCCAGCGCCATACCGGCGATGTGCGGGCTCGTGAACTCGCCGCCGCGTTGCGAGAACTGCCAGAAGAACGGGTGAACGACAGCCGCCCTCACCGTCAATCCATTTCAGTTTAGGAGACGCATGATGCTGCAAAGGACGAGAAACCGAAGAGTAAAGACCGTGCTTGTTGCAGGAGGAGCCGGTTTCGTCGGCTCGCATTTATGCGACGCGATGCTGGCGCGCGGCGACCGGGTGATTTGCGTCGACAGCTATGTCACCGGATCGGAAGACAATGTCCGGCCGCTGATCAACCATCCCAAGTTCCGTTTGATCGAGAAGGACATCTGCCACCTGGATAGCCTCGACGAGCCTTTGGACGAGATCTACAATCTCGCCTGCGCGGCCTCGCCCCCTCAGTACCAGGCAGACCCGGTGCATACGATGATGACCTGTGTAGCCGGCACAGGCAATTTGCTTTCGCTGGCCGAACAGCATCGTGCCTCGCTGCTCCAGGCGTCGACGAGCGAGGTCTATGGTGATCCCGTAGAGCATCCGCAGACGGAAGACTACCGCGGCAATGTCAGCTGCATAGGCCCACGCGCCTGTTACGACGAAGGCAAACGCGCGGCGGAAGCGCTTTGTTTCGATATGCTGCGGGCTGGAAAGGTGGATGCGCGCGTTGCCCGTATCTTCAACACCTACGGGCCACGCATGCAGCCGAGCGATGGGAGGATCATTTCCAACCTTCTGGTGCAAGCCATTTCCGGCGCACCGCTGACGATTTATGGAAGCGGTGATCAGACGCGCTCCTTCTGCTTTGTCAGTGATCTCGTTGCAGGGTTGATGGCACTGATGGACGTCGACCCCAATCCTGGCGCTCCGGTCAACCTCGGCAATCCCGGCGAGTTCACGATTAACCAGCTTGTCGACATGGTGATGGCCATGGTGCCGTCGACATCCATCGTCGTCCACAAGCCGCTGCCGGAAGACGATCCTCAGCGCAGACGGCCTGACATTTCACGGGCAAAAGAACTGCTGCGCTGGGAGCCGACCATCCCGCTTGCCGAAGGCCTTCGTCTGACCGCCGATTGGTTCATTGCCGCGGCCCGTCCTGATGGAGGCTTCGACAACGCACAGGTTACCCGGCGCTCGAACTGGCGGCGGCGTGCAAAAGCTGGACGTACCGCGATCGGCGTCTGACATGCGAGGGATAGACCACTGCATAATTCCTTATATCGGAATTTGGGAAACTTATGCAGAAATTCAAAGCGTTACCGCGTCCTTTGCGTCTGAAAAGACGCGGCGCTGTAATCGACGACGAAGGAGAGCCCGACATGGATGCAGCACACCCGACTGGACATCAGGACCTGCAAAAACGGATTCGAGAACTTGGGCCGTGGTTTCAGAATTTAAACATCGGGGGTCACATGACCGCGGCCGATCATTTCCTCGGCGATTATCCGACCTTCAAGTGGAAGGGATTCCAGCATGTGCTCCCGGCCGATCTCAGTGGTCTCAGCGTGCTCGATGTCGGCTGCAATGCGGGTTTCTATGCCCTCGAGATGAAACGGCGCAACGCTGCCCGTGTCGTTGGTATTGATTCCGATCCACGCTATCTGGCACAGGCCCGCTTCGCCGCGGAGCAATTGGCAGCGGAAATCGAATTCAGACAGATGTCAGTCTATGATGTCGCCAGACTGAGTGAAAAATTCGACCTGGTGATCTTTATGGGCGTGTTCTATCACCTGCGTCACCCCCTGCTGGCATTGGATCTTCTTTATGAACATGTTGTCGGCGATACGATGCTGTTTCAGTGCCTCCAGCGCGGCGATGAGCGTGTTCCCGATCTCAGGGAGGATTACGATTTTTCCGAGTGGAGCATTTTCGACCAGCCCGAATATCCGAAGCTTTTCTTTGTCGAGGAACGCTATGCATCCGATCCCACAAACTGGTTCATTCCCAACCAGGCGGCAGTCGAGGCAATGTTGCGCAGCGCCGGATTTCGAATCGACGACCATCCCGAACGCGAGGTCTATCTGTGCCGACGTGGCCAACGCCACTATGCGGTTGAACCGCCGCCGGTGGCCGCGTCTTGTTAGGCGAGCACTGACATTGACGAAGAAAGGCCGCACCAACTCTGATCCTTGATTGGTGCATGCAACGTCGATGCAGCGGAACAGAAGCCTGCTGGCAACGTTGTGTCGAACGCAGATATGCGTGGAGGCCCTATGCCTGACGAACCAGCCGCAACCGCACCTGACCTCGAACCGCGAAAAGGCAGTCCAAGCCCTCGACTGGACGAAAGCGAATTCAAAAAGCGTTTCCTGAGCCAGTTCAAGGATCGGGCGTATGCAACCCTGGAAGAGGAGCTCGGCAAAGTCGCCGCGGCTGCCTGGGATGCTTACGCCAATTCACGAAAGAGCCCGATAACTAAAAAGGCGGGACCCGGCTTTGCCGATCCCGACTATGATATTGCCCTCGATTGGCTTTCGGCGAGAGACGAAATCCGCGCTGCCCAAGCGCGGTTCGAGGACAAGACCGCGCCATTGCGTGTTCTTCTCATCAACGGCTCGTCACGAAGCGAACATACCTGTCCGGGCGAGCTTTCGAAAAGTTTTCGAATGGTCGATATCGCCAAAGACGTGTTTGCCGCTGCCGGCGTCGTCGTCAACGTCCTCGATCTCAGTCGCATCGCTTCCGAATACGGCAGGCAGATTCATCCGTGCAAGGCGTGCTTCTCGACATCGGCCGCGCTCTGTCATTGGCCGTGCTCCTGCTACCCGAACTATTCCCTCGGACAGATCCACGATTGGATGAACGACATCTATCCGATGTGGGTCGAGGCACATGGCATCATGATCGTGAGCCCGGTCAACTGGTACCAGACGCCATCGCCGATGAAACTGATGATCGACCGGCTTGTCTGCGCCGATGGCGGCAACCCAGATCCAACAAGCACGCATGGCAAACATGCCAAAGAGGCCAAGGAGCTTGAGATGCAGGGGTGGGACTATCCCCGCCATCTTTCAGGCCGCCTGTTTTCGGTCGTCGTCCACGGCGACACGGAAGGGGTAGAGAGTGTCCGTCGCAGCGTCTCGAACTGGCTGACGTCGATGGACCTCATCCCGGCAGGACCGTTAGCCGAAGTCGAACGTTACATAGGTTATTGGGAGCCCTACGCCACCAGCCACGATGCCTTTGAAAGAGACAGAGCCTTTCAGGAGGAGGTGCGCAATGCCGCCCGAACCCTTTTGGAAGGCATTGTGTCACGACGGCAACGGCAAGATGGTAGCGGCAGGAAGGCGGTTGAAGCCACCACGTGAGAAGTGAGCGACCGGATTGGCGGACTGGCTTTGGCGAGATTTATATTCTTGATGGAGACCAAGTCGGACGGATCTCGAGTTTAGAAATTTCCAATGTCCAGGATTTGAGAGAGCTGCCGGGATGATAAAGCTGGATCGAATTCAACGCCTACAGCAGTTCCCAGCACGAGATCATCGATATTGTCCTCACTGCGCAGGTGTCGCCGGGCAAAGGCGCGTAACGCCGGGATCAGTTCGACAATCTCCAACTCGATCGAGAGATTTTTTCAACTGGACGCGGGACGTAGTGAAGATAAGGACGTCATTCTTTCTCTCGGAAGGAAAGGAAAGTCCCGCACTTCCTAATCTTGCCGTGCGGTATCGGACAAACGTGTCGTTTTCGCTTATCGGCCTTTCCCACAACGACAGCACGCTCAAAGACCAAGGGCTTTGCAGGAAGCGGACACGATCCGAATTCCAATCGGCAATCGGGCCAAAAATCGTTTCTGCGCGATGCCGCACCGTATTGAGAACGTTCACATTATTCGGCGATCCGCAAAACAACCTGCCAAAGCTGGTGAAAAATAATGAAGTTAGGAACAACAAGTGTCGGCAATTGTTTGGACTGTCGCCGACTGAAGCCTTTAAGTCGGTCTCGTCTGGCCGGATTGAGATGATGCCTCCAACACCGGCGGGTCATCTCCGCGCTTTAATGTTCGACCCTGCGAGAGCATATTTCCCAACATGCCATAGGAGGACTAAATGGCAACCGAGAAAACGCTGAACGATCTGTTCCTCGAGACGCTCAAGGACATTTACTATGCCGAAAAACAGATCTTAAAGGCGCTGCCGAAGATGGCCCGCGCCGCCCAGTCGGAGGAGGGCAAAGCCGGTTTTCTGCAGCATCGTGACGAGACCCAAGCCCAGATCGAACGTCTGGAACAGGTTTTTGAAATCATCGGCAAGCCGGCGCGCGGAAAGACCTGCGAAGCCATTCAGGGCATCATTGCCGAAGCTGATGAGATCATGGACGAGTTCAAGGGAACGGTTGCCCTGGATGCCGGTCTGATCTCTTCAGCGCAGGCCGTCGAGCACTACGAGATCGCCCGCTATGGCACATTGATCGCATGGGCCAAACAACTCGGTCTTAAGGACGCAATCCCGCTGCTGCAGGCAACGCTTGCGGAAGAAGAAGCGACCGATAAGAAACTGACGCAGCTTGCCGAGTCCTCTGCAAACGCCAAGGGAAAGCGGGCAGCTTGAAATCTTGACATATTAAACGGCCGCCGCAGGGCGGCCGTGCTGACGTTCCGCAGCCCGACGGCGGACGCAGAACGAAGCGGCCCAGATGATCAGCATGGACGACCGACTATCATGGGATAATGCCGGATGAGTTCCGATATGAGCGTAATCAATTTTGACAGAATCCGCGACACGCAGGAACGGCCCGACGCTCAGTTCGTCCGCAAGGATGAGCACGGAAAAGCAATGTATCTGTTCGCACTGGAATACAAGATCGGCACATCGATGTGGTCTGCCCAGATATGGGCCTATTCATTTGAAGATGCCGAAATGCGCGTGAAGGCGATGCGTGAGAGCCTCACGGTCTGCGGCCAGCTTCATGCGTCGATACGAGCTTAGCCGACTGAGACGCGATCGATCACGGTGGACACCTGCCCCCTGGATCGTTAAGCCGAGAGCGGTTGCCGGCTGGTCGGCGATGAGACAGCTTGCTTGCAAGCCAGCCCCATGCGATGATGACATGACACACTAGTGCATCCCATGGAAAACTGGTGCGGGTGATCGTTGTAAGGGTTTTTGGAGTTGTGAAGACACACCCTCTCCAGCAGCCGAATGACCTCGGCCGCGATGGATTATCAGCGCCTCGCGGATCTGCCTACCTAGCTGGAAAACCGGATTAAGGCTGGTCAGCGGGCTCCTGAAAGATCAGGCCAACTTTACTGCCTCGAATGAGCCGCATCTGCTCTTCATGAAGCGCCAGCGAATCCTTGCCGCAAAGCAGCACTTGCCCTCGACTCTGCTCGCATATCGCGGCAAAAGCTGAATGGCGGCCAGCAAAGTCACGCCCTTTCCGGAGCCGGAATCGCCCACGACGGCAAGAGTTTCACCGGCGGCAATATCGAGGTCGATCCCCTTGACGAAGCGTCGCCAGTCTGTTGTTCGAGAGGGTGCTTCCGATTGACAGAGCAGTCGTCGGCCCAAGCACATCTACGATCTTCGTTGAACGATCCAATCCGACTGATTGAAGCGCCAACGCCTATGTAAGATTCAAGATAAATGCGACCTTAGAGTACGTGATCTCGGTTGCCAGGACCATGGGCTCGAACACGCGTCCACCACGGCCAGAGATGCCACAGTCCAATCAGGACAAGAGCGGTGCTTGCTGCAGTAATATGGGCGAGAATTTGACTTTCGGAGATTTTGCCAATCACAACATGTACATCCGCAGCCAGGCCAAGCGCCAGAAACACAGTGGCCGCGAGTAACAAACGACTCGCTACATCATAAACTTCTGGGACATCGGCGCCGTTGTGGACGATGCGATGGTATGCTGCAGGTGCCATCAAGAGTATCGTTGTAAGCGCGACCGAACCAAGCGCCACACAATGAGGCGCTTTTGCAGAACCAGCGAGGTCATTAAACCCGCTCGTCAGCGCGATTGCGAGCTGGAAACCCAGCAGCGCTTGCGCGCCTGGTAATACGACGCGCGCTTCCGTCAATACATAATCGATCTTAGCGGCGGTCGGCGTCTTTTCATCAGAGGTAACCATGTCTGCATCTCCATGGCGTTGACGAAATAGCATGGGTCCGTACCACAGCCCGAGCGCTGAGAGGCCGCATGCGATACCAGCGGTCAGTCCGACCCATGTGCCGAGGCCGCGGCTAGTGGCGACCCCAAGATCCAGGCCGAGCGCCAAGGCGAAGGGGGCGAGCGTCAACATAGATACGCGCGTGATAAAGTCGTTAAAACGTTGCGTTGCTTCTCCTCGCTCCACGACCCGATGGCGCGCGCTTGGCGCGATTAGGAGTCCCACGATGACCACCATGACGCAGAGCACGATGGCCCCGATCTCCTTCTCGTATAGGCTGAGAGAAGGACGCGCGTTCTGGAACGGCCCATGAAACTGAAACCCAAGCAAGATTTGCGCGCCCAACATCAGCATTCGCAATTCATCCAGAGCTGTCTTGGTTTTATCAGGCAAAGGCATCCCGCGCGACCTATGTTCTTCTGCGCGAACGCGATTTCATTGCGCCGCAGCTTGACAATTGGACGAAAAATGCTCCAGCGGATCGGAGCTTCGGACCCGGCAGCGTAGATCGACGTGACAGTGTCTGCAATACGACCATAAGGTCGCCACTTGATTGGGCCATTCTGGCTCGGTCGACGGCTATCTCGATCCTTTCGAAAACCGCGTCTGCGCTTTCGTCGCCCGAATGTGAGCTGGTGAGGATACTCCAAGAGCAGAGTTATTCGACGTATCATGATCGCAGTCGGCTCGGTACATTGGCGGTTTTCTGGATTGGAGAACCAGTTTGTGCCGGGTCGCCATGTAACCGATTATTCATGAAGTATCGACAAACGCACTCTGTCGAGGCTGCCGCCGCGAAAGCGTCTACCAGCCGGGCCATTGCTTACCGCCTCGATAAAGAGACGCGTCTTCCAGAGCAAAACGCCACGCGGACGTCGTGGCCCCGATCCACTTGAGCCCATATCCGATTCCGAGTTTGTCCCGCTCGTCAAGGCAGCACCCGGCATCCGCGCCGACGCCGTTTACAATAGCTTCAATGAAGTAGTCCCTCAATTGTGAATTCGATTGGACGCACCACCTAAGAGCATCCGGTCGCCTCAGCGCCAGGACAGCTGGTCCTTCGGTAGCCGACCGCTTGGATCGACCACCGTTACCTTGTGCGGAAGCTCCGCGCCCCAGTCCCAGAGCACGAGGTTCTTGTCATCGCCCTCGGCTCCGGGCGCGAAGCTCGGAACAATAATACCTGAAACGCCTTGAGGTCGCAGGCGATCGTAAATCGCCCACGACGCCGGCCGATCTCCCATACTGAGCGCCGTAGCCCATGCACAGGCCATATCCTCCAATGCGACGTTGAATTCTACCCTTCTCTCTTCTACCGTCAGGTCCACGACATGGTCGCAATCGACCTCGTAGGAGCAGAGCACACACGGATCGATCCGATGAGCAAACCCCTGATTGGCCTCCTTCACAGCCGTCATGATGCTCAGGCCCAAATATAGCGCTGGCACACCCTTGGGATTGAAACGCGCACCCCTTATCGCCGCTCCATCACCGGAGATCGGCTTGAATGCCCAACGAGGATCATGCGCCCGATAGCAGGTTCCCACGCACCTCAAGCAAAACCGCCGAGGGCCATATGATCGAGGTATTCGCGAACCGCAGCTGCCTTGCCGTCTTTCACGAGCGATTCGGCGGTGCGCCCGCCGAATGCCGGAAGCGGATGGGCCCGATACCAGGCCATAGCCTGCTCTTTACCGCCCGCCCATTCTGTAACGCGGCTGATGATCTCGAGCATTTCACGCAGGCGACCTTGGGTTTTGGCCGTGCCGCTGCGCTCCACCCGATAGAGCGTCTCCCGTGCAAGTCCTGCCGTTTCTGCGAGCTGGGTCTTGGACATGCCGAACCCGTCCGCGAGCCGATCGACTATGATCCTACCAGACCTATCCATATACGATAGAACCAGCGGTCCATTTTGCATTGCAACCTTCATGGTCCCGGCCATCGCCATCACCTTGCCACATCCAATGCCATATATTTCGTACAGAATATATGACCTCTCCGCGCGCAATGCAACCTCCGAACAATTGCCGGCAAAGGCTCCTGAAACGCATGCTTGAAGGATTATCGCGTGATTCAGCGCCGCTCACGCCCGCCATCAAACGCCAGATGCGACGACGATCGGCGGTCGAGCCCGTCATCGGACACCTGAAGAGCTAACGCAGTCGTTGGCTAACACGGTGATGCCGTTAATGCCGTTCTGGCGGCCGCCATGGTTGCTTTTAGGTTTGTTAGCAGCACTACTCTTCACGTTCCAGAGCCGGCCAATCCGGCATCTGCCTGCTTGAAAACGAGCCGTTTACGATCGGCTACTTCGGACATGTCGAATAAGCACCGTGCAGTGGCAGGTCTCAGCCTCGTGCAGCAGGGGCACATCTCAATCCCGCTGCACTCCGGCGGTTCGGCCCGATCATTCTGGGCGTTAATGGCGCAATAGGAATCATGTTAATTCCCTGTTCCGCAAGGGGCTAGTTTTCCAGCCACGTGTTAAAGCCGTCTCGCGCAGAGCATCAACGATTTCCACGATGGTGGCCTCATTAAGATGCTTGAGTGGCAGGGTTCCTGCGATGAGAACGATCTTCCCGGTCCTCATGTCAACTATCGACTAAGTCGAGTCCGGGTCACGTCTTGCATAGTAGGGCCGGGATCTGCGCATAATCATATTGGCTCCTTCAATCGAAGTTTCCAAGTTCTGCCCAGCGTGTGGCAATCGAGTGCCAACTTGCTGGATTCGATCTCGAACATGTCGCTGCTGGCAGCCTCTTTCACCGAAATCCTCGCTTCGGTGCTGCCCAGGCCGCCAAAAGGAAGACGCAGATCACTCGAACGAAAGCCAGGAAAGCAGGATTTCGAGAAGGTGGGCCATAGGATGGCTGGTCCAGGTGAACCGCGAAGGAGCCGGTCAATTCCATCGTGCTGGAACTTCGCCCTGGGATGTCGGTTAATCCACAGTCGCACAGTGTGCGGTCGCAAGCCACGGAGGTCGAATTGAATACAGCCAACCTGCAGCTCGAAGGTTTTATTATGGCCGTCGCCGCTCTTTCGGACATGCTTGTTGCCAAAGGCGTCGTCACTCATCAAGAATTGTCCGCTGCCCTTGGGCAGGCCGAGAGGGCCGTCGAACAGGACGATGAACACGATCTTTCGGACTCGAACCGTGCGGCGACGCTTTTTCCAATCCGCGTTCTGCTCCTGGCCAACGAGGCTTCCCAGCGTGGCAAGAAGTTCGCGTTCTCTGATTACGCGGAACTCGTCGGAAGGCTGACCTGACGAATTGGAGGCGTTGGAACTGGAAGATGGTCGACGTGCCGGTGGTCCACCGGCTTTGCATCGGAAGATGTGGTCCGACATCACTCAGCGTGCCGCGGCAGCCGCGTGATGGTAATAGAGCATACAATGTTGAAGGCCGCACGTGCGCGCGGCCAACTTTTCATGTTCCATGGCCATGCGGTTTTGCATGTCCGTGAGTCCGCATGTAACGCTCGTCCAATGCCGCGATCAGCGCTTCAGCTTTCTCCCCGGCACCGATCTTCAGCAATTCATCAATCTTGGCTTCCATGCGGTCATCGTTTTCCTTCGAGGAAGGCGAGCCGACGTAGAGGAAATAGGCAAGGCCCACCACTTGCCAGAGCAACTGCAGGAATTCCGACTGCCAGTTTTCCAACGTGTCTCTACCAACCTGGATGAGATACGCCGACAACTCGGGCGACTCACCATGCTGGGCAGCCTCATCCACGAAGGCGAACCAACCCAGGATCCAGTGACCCGAGATCGTGATGAGGAAAAAGGCGGCCGTGATATAGGCGTATCCATAACGCTTCATCGTCAAGGCTCCCAAATTGCGATTTGAGGAAATGCCTTACGTTGTCTTAATGTTCCGCAATGACGCTTGAGGCGAGGTCAGCGGGAAAATCAAATAAGATCGTGATCTTCGAGCGCAACGTCTGGGCTGACTCTACGGGCCAGCAACCTTCAGGGTGGATGTCGAAAAGTTCGCAAAATGGCGACAGCATAGACGATTTTGTCGGTCTGACGGAGAACGGTCGTCGGCCTCCGCACGTTGAGAGCCTCCGTTCCTAATCGGCCAAGATTGCCGCAACACACGCTCCACCGCGTTGCCTGCGCTCCCAGCTGTGAGCACTGCATCGATTTTCAGCCAGCGAAACGAGACTGCATCAGTAACGGGGTCGGATCCTAGTTCCCTCCACTCTCGATGTCGCTGTAGGACTAGGCCAACATGGCAGCTTCAATACTGGCAGCGATGAAGGCGTCGCTAGCAAAATCGGGCGATTCTTTGCGCTCGACAGCAGCGGCACAGATGCGCAGAGCGCTCAGATACTGGGGACTGTTCGTCGTTGGCCATCGATGTTTAAGATACTCGACTGCGGCCACGGGGCCGAAAATCGGTTCGCTGAAACCGTTTCCTGCTCTGACATTCACTGGTGCACTCCAAAATATCTGGGAGAACTTTCTTGCCTCGATGCTCATCGTGGGCGCCTCCTGAAGTCTAATTGCCGAACTATCAGGGGATTGGAACGTTCCACCCGAAAATCGAAGTGGGGCATTGATGTTGCGCGCGATTTTGCACAGCAGCCAGATCGGTGCTACGTCAGGATTCTTCGTTTTCGGGAACTCGCTGAGGTCTTGGGCTCTCGACGCCGCCGACCGATTTCAAGAAGGGAATCGCGGTGACCCTGGGCCCGAAATGTTGCGGCCGCACAAAAACCCGCGGGAATGGCGGCCTCACCGTCTGAACCGAAAAACACCGCGCCGTGATGCACATGACGACGGCGGCCGTGAGACCGCCATGGTGTATCCAAGGCATATCGGCTCGACTGGAGCCCGCGGAACCGCGGGCCGTCCAAATCCATCAAATGATCGTTTACTTCGCGTTCTTGTGGCTCTGCTGACCGGCTTTGACATGCTGTTCGTGGGAACCGCCTTGCTTTCCGGACGAAGAAGACTTCCGAGACGAAGAGCTGGATGCGCTCTTTTCGCCCTTGCCCGAGCTACTCCCCTGCCTGTTTTCATTTGGTGCCATGGGTGTTCCTCCATCGAGACCGTGATTGGCCACGCTATCTAACCTCGGTCAGCACTGTCGGTTCCACGCATCACATCCTGTGTAGTGACGACAAAAGAATCGCACGGCCCGCGCTCTTGTTACCTTCTGACGCGCGTCGAGAACGCAAGTTACACCGATATCAAAAGTCTGAAGCTCGATGACAAGGCGATTTGGATGGCGTTGGCCCCTGATGGCCATTCCAAAAAGAAGGATTGAGGCCTTCGGCGCCTTCGACATGTTCTCGATCAATCCCATTGCGAGGATGATTATGGCGGCGACGATCCCCTCCTAATGAAACTCTTTCTCCCCAGACGCTACAGCCGAGTAAATGAATCCGCCCGTCTCGAGCTGATGAGTTCATCAATTCGTCTGAGGCCGCGGTGGCACGTTATCATTGTCCCATCATAAAGCGGGACTTGGATCGCAGCCTCACCGGTCGCAGCTTTTATGGCAGATCACGAAACCTTCTATCAAGCGTTTGAAAAGATGATCCGGACAACTCATACATGTCGGCCTGGTGATCCTGCTCGCGACCACCTCCACAGGGAAACGCACGCAGACTTTTACAGGCGACAGGCAGTCCCCATCATTCAGGCGCGATCCTCATATGCGTGGATGCGGTTCTTAAGGATAAAAACTCGTCGCACTCCGCTCGGTAATTTCGCGTGACCAGAGTGAAGAGATCGAGCAGATGAATGCGGTCAAAGCTCGCCTTAATGATCTCGACTGATTGCCTTCAGTACGGCGCTAAGCGGCTGGATGAAAGAAGGCGCGAATTTCGCTGCACCTTTTGCGGTTGAGTGCGTTGAGGTGATCTGGATTGAGCATTTCTCTCGCTCGCCCCATAAACGCGGACTCGCGTCACGTGGATTGAACCCCGCGCTTGATCGCAGGCGTGATCTCGCTGTCGTGGAATGCCTTTATAATCATCAGGGCGCGGAGTTTCGGCGTGAACTCCTCGCCGGGAACCGTGGTGAACTTCACATGAGCTTGCGCAAATACTGCCAGTGGCTGTTCACACGGCCACTGGCAAAACACATCTCAGGCCCGAGGTATCTCCCAGCTCAAGTTTGCCGTTCGAAAACTCACTGAGTAGCCAGGGCCGGAAGCTGCACCTTCCTGACGGGCGGCGGATTCCATTTTCCGATCAGCGCTTCGGATTTCGGAGCGTACATGCGCATCGTCAGAGTGAACGCTCCTTTCGGCGTAGGTAGCCAGTTGGCCTCCTTATCCGGACCGGGGGACTCGTTTTGAATGTAGAGATCGAGCGAGCCATCGGCGTTGTGTGTGAACGGCATCCAGCTACTGACTGCAAAACGTTCGAGGCTGTTACCAACCTGAAATCCGGCTGCATCGTAGAGCGTGATCGACCAGAAAGCGTTGACGGGCGGCATGGCATTCCTTTCGAACGCTATGGTGTATTTATTCGCGCCATCGAGAGGCTGTCCTGACTCGTCGGCGAGATTGAGAGGGTAGATGGCATCCTCCGGCAGATTCGCGCCAAGGCCTTGCTGCGCAACAATGGCCCGCTTCAAATAGTAGTTGCCGTATGCTCCCATTGTATCGGTGTTCATCGACCAGCCGTTTTCTACCCTTGCCAATGTCGCCAGCTTCCATTCCATCAGTCTCTGGGCGACTTGCGGCGCGCTTTCCAAGGCTTTCTGCACGGTCGGATCGAGCTTGCTCATGTCAAAGCTCTTGCCGGGCTCGATGCCGATCTTCTTCATCTCCGCGAGGATCGGTTGATCGGTCAGGTGGGGCGGCTCGACCTTGAGCAGTTCGGCTGCATATGCGAAATATTTGCCAGCGTCCATCGTATCGACCTGGGTCTTTGGCGGTGTCTTCATGTCGACGCTGGGGTCGATTTTAACCTCAACCGGCTTCGCTGACTTACCCCAGTCCGACAGGAGCGTAACCTTGTATCCCGCTTGGATCTTGTGCACGGCATCGTAGTCAGCCGGGCCGTCGGTCTTTGTCCGGCCGATAACCCAGACATGTGTCGTCGGCGCTTCAATTCGCTGGGTGTTCTCGGGGAGCTTGAACTCCTCAATGAACTTGTCGCGCAAGTCGGGTCTCCAGCCCGGCGGCGTGACAAGGTATGTCCCTGCGGTTGTGCCCGTCGTCCGCCAACCCGGCGACGCAAAAACATCCGTCCACATGTCCAGCATCGGGAGTAGGTAATAGCGTCCGTCGGTATCCGGAGCACTGATCACCACCGGCTCCTTCGTCATGTCGAGCCACGCGGAGGAATACAGCGTGTCGAAGTTGGGCCGAACCACGCCCTTGAAATCCGCCGGAGGATACTCGGGAACGTTGGTGAAGACGTTCATCGGACCCTTCCCGAATTCCTTGCCAGGTTCGACGTTTGTGAATGTCTTTCGGCTGATGTCCATGGACAACAGCGGGTAGAAATACACATAGGCGTCCACTGCAATGGAGTGCGCCTCTGCCTCAGTAAGAGCGGGCTGCGCGGCTTGTGACAGCGCTGCCTGCCCGAGGGCCGAGCATAAAAGAAGTCCTAAGGACAGTCCGATCACGTGCCTGTTCATGATGTTCTCCCGCTGCTTTGATTGATGGCTCATGTGGGTGATGCCAACGCCGGACAACCTTCTCGTAGAGGTCCGTAATAGCAAGTATGTTACTGTAATACACGGCGATCGACTGCCTCCTGAGTGCCCGTCCTTTTGCGCGGCCGAAGTATCATGGATGCCGGTGCCGTCTGCGCGCGTAACGAGCGGTCGAGGATTCCATTTTGGACGACAGATTGTGTTGGATCAGGCCGCGCTTTCGGCGCAGTTGCTTTTGATGAAGTTGAAGGGCATCAGAGCGTCGACAGCGCGCTGAGGCAAATTCGGTGAGGACGTGGCGCAGCCATGTTAACGGCTCGACGCCACAGGCGCGGCAGGTCAGCATCAGGCTGTAGACGATGGCGCTGGCCTTGGCTCCGTCGACAGTATCGCTGAATAGCCAACTCTTTCTGCCAGTGGCAAAAATTCTGATGTCACGCTCCAGAAGATTGTTGTCGATCGGCATCCTGCCATCTTCGGTGTAGCGCGGTATAGGTTACGGCATCGCCGAGCTTGCTGTCAGGCAGGACCATTGGCTTGATTTCGTCGAGCCAATCCTTGAGAGCATTGAGGACGGGCACGCTGTGTTGCTGGCGGAAGCGGCGAATGCGGTCGGCCTGCGTTTCACCATCCTCGGGTTTTCTGTCCCGCGCTTGCCTTTCAACCCGATAGAGCTGCTCGAAGAACCGGAGCGCCTGTTCCGGCGATCCACCACCCGCCTTTCTGGCCTTGAAGGCCTCGACGAAGCGGCGTCTGGAATGGGCCATGCATCCCAGATGAGTTGCCCCACCCAGTGTGCGCCAGGCGGTGTAGCCATCGCTCATCAATATGCCGTGGTAATCGCCGAGGAAGGCCTGCGGATGTACCTGGCCGCGGCCCGGCTGATAATCCAGCAGCACGATCGGGTGGTCACTGTCCTCGCCGGTCCGGTAGGCCCACATATACGATGTGTCGGTGGCCTCTCTGTCCTTTTCCTTCAGGACCTGAACCGTCGTCTCGTCGCCATGGATGAGAGGCTGCGATCTGAGCCGCAGCTCAGTGCGTCATAGATGCGATGCAGGTGCTTCTCGCTCGAGCCGATCACCCAATGGCCCAGAGCGCCTCTGCAGACAGGAACACTGGCGCGTCGCCAACTGCGCCATCAGCTCTGCAACGCTTTGTTCGCCAGTTCGATTCATCGTAGTTTTGAATCTGAACCGTCCCGCCGCGTCAACCGCAGAATTCGAGAGGCCTCAGCCAGCAAGCTGATATTGCCGCACCGGATGGCGCACCATCGCATCGATATCAATGCCGTCGAGAATCCAGTGCAGTTGCTCGGTTGTCAGCGCACCTCACGGCGCGGCCATCGGAACTTGTCCTCGGTCAACCACTTCAGGACCAGCACAAAGCCCGACCGGTCGAAGAACAAGAGCTTCATCCGGTCGCGACGGCGATTACAGAAGGCAAAAACCGCAGGAGCAAACGGATCGAGTGCCATCGTCTCCTGGACCAGCACCGCAAGGCTATTGATGCCGGCTCGAAAGTCGATCGGTTCACGATGCAGGTAGACCTTGATATCAGCGCCCAGTCTGAACATGACCCAGAGCTCCGATTATCGCTGCCAAAGCGGCCACATCACTGCGTCAGCTTCACACCGTTCGGAAGTGACGCGTTCACCTTGGCTGGAGAGGACAGTGGGGCGATCCGCTCAGATTTCGACCGCCGCTCTTCACCACGAGTGGCAGCCAAATCCAACGCAAACGCACTGTTCTGTCGCGAACGGGCCTGATCCGCGGCGCTCTCAATCTGAACCGGAATAAACGTCGATGTTGAAGACGGAGGGAGAGGCTGGACCTCCGTGCGCTTCCTTATCCACTTCCAAAGGAGGTTCGCGCTGACCCCATATTCGAGCGCAAGGCGCGATACCAAGACATATGCGGCGGCTTCAACGCCATGCGCTCTCGTTCTTTTGCTCGTAGTGGGCAAAGGCGGTCTTCAAGCCAATGAGGACCTCGGCCGAAGTCTCAAACATCGCTTTAAGCTGCGGCTCATCGACCTTATCGATGTCTTCGCGAAGGTGAGTGATCGTCTCCTGAAGGTGGGTTTGCATCTTTTGAGTATGGTAACGTGGATTGCGGTCGGCTTCGCTCGCCATTAGAACACTCCCTGGCAATTGGGTTGCTTGATCCGCCGGCTTCGGTAGTCGGCGGACCAATACCCGTCCAACATCGGCTATCGCTATTGGTTCCCGCCTTTTCGAACTTAAATGCTCGCACCGCCGGTCTGGGAATGCTCCCCTGGACGGCAGATGGCCGAGAGTGTTGGTCCCGCCGCACCGTCACCCGATGTCACTACGACATCTCCGAGTGAGAGAATGCCGACGAGGCGCTTGTCCCGATCAACGACCGGCAGTCGCCGGATTTGCTGATCGCCGAGGTTCTGCAGCTCGTGATCGATATCTTCGTCTTCGAAGCAGTATTTCACTTCTGCGGTCATGACGTCTGCGATCTTCGCATGGGTCCCTTGCCGCGGGTGACAGCGCAGACGGCAATAATCGGATAGATTATTGCAGGCGGACGAAATCCTGCACCTGCCGGCCGGGCCGCGCCTTTCCGATCGGTCCTGGGCAGACGCAGTTGGCTCGGACGCCGTATTTACCCTGCTCCAAGGCACGCCGCGCATGAAGGCATGAACGAACGCTTGTGTGCCGCCATAAGGCGCATTGTTCGGCTCGCCGACTTCGCCGGACTCCGAACCGGTCGATAGGACCACGCCCCGACTTTTCTCTAGATGAGGAGGCGCGAGTATCGTCATCAGGAAGACGGAGCGGATATTGTTGGCGAATTGGTGCCGGCGTAGAGGAACAGTGCTGCAGGGGGAACTTTCCCTTGCAGCGCAAGTTGGTGCGCCAAGAGGCCTTGGTAATGAAAGTCAGGATTGTTCAGTTTCTCGCCATCATCATAGGCGCGCTCGCCCTTATCCCTTCCGGAGCGCATCTTGCCGCTTTGCCCAACAAGATCGGACTGCCTCAAACCGCCTATTTCACCGTTCAAGGCATTTATTACGGATGGGCAATCCTGGGTCTGCTCTGGCCTGCGGCCATGATTGCGAATGCCTTGTTCGCCTTCGTCGTTCGCGCCCAGAATCGTCCGTTTTGGCTCGCCGCGGTGGCCGTGCTCTGTTTCCTGGTCATGCTCGTGATATTTCTTGTATGGACGTTACCTGCCAACCAGGCGACGGAAAATTGGACAACGAGCCCCGACAACTGGGAAGTGCTGAGAAAGCAATGGGAATATTCTCACGCCGCAAATACGGTCATTGCTTTCGTGGCGCTCTGTCTCACGGTTCTGTCGGTGCTTTCGGCGCGTCCGGCAAGTCCGTAGCGCCTTCAGTCATCGTTGAAGAACCGGTCCGTACGGCAGCCCCCGCAACAATTCTCTTTGTTTCGAGCGAATCCAAAAGAGCGGCAATGGCGGCCATCGCCCATCGGGGGTTACCATGAAATGGTGGCCGCCCTATTATGACTAGATATCCTTTTCCGTCCGTCTGGTAGAGCCACCGCGTCGCCTGCCCCGCCCGCCGGCAGCACATCGCTCCAGACGGTCTTGCCGGTCTTGATGTCAATTGCAAGAATCAGATTGTCGGTAGCCGCCGCTATAACTATCCAGCCGCCGGCGCTCCCGACCGAACCGCCATTGTTTAGTGTTCCGAATTCGATCGGCAACATCGAACGAATGCTGAAGTTACGTTTGTTCGTAAATCCAGCGCCGTCAACCGCCCGCGCGCTTGTGATGCCCGCTTTCCTGGTTTTTGCCACGGATCATCTGGCGGTTGTCCTTGTCCGTCAGTTCGACTCCCGCGCCGCGAAGCTTCGCGCCGCCCCGATGGGCTTCCCGCTCCTGTTTCGAGCGCTTCAGTTCCTTCTCGGAGTTGAGATCGTCCCCGGCATTGCTGGTGTTTTCGCGTTTTTCGATAATGCGAAGCTGTTGCTCGTGAGTTTTCGGGCTAGCCATATCGGGCTCCTGCTATTTGTTTGTGCGTCCAGTGTGATTGGGCTTGATGCCGCCTTGCGGCGTAACATCGTTCTGGACGTCGCCCTCGAACGTGTTGTCGCCGTCGAGGCTTTCATCATCATCAAGGATTTCGCCGCCCTTAATCGTGCCCTTGGAGCTGCCGATTCCAGGGTTTTGCCGCAAATCCTTGTCGGTCGGTTTGTGGGTCTTTCGATGTTGATTGCCCATCGAATCTATCCTTCATTGGGTTGGTGGGTCTGGCGGAAGCCGACCTTGCATCGTCCGCAGCGCCGCGCCCAGAAGATGCCATGCGAGTTGCCGGTCGGACCCCAAATCCTCCATGATCTCATCCAACCAGATGTTTGTGGTGTGGATAGGCTTGACGAATATCTCTGGTCCTACAGCGCTCATCGACGCCTCCCGCGTTAATGCCCGTCGTGCGTACGAACTCGTGAAGAAGGCAGAGGTTCCGGAACAAATCTCGCCGTCTCGGGTTTCGAGAAATCATCAGACATTCGTTAGCCGACGAGGCGCTGGCTCGATGGAGTTGGTACCCTCATCCACAAAAACGGAGGAACATGATCATGGCCCATGGCGACAAAAAGCATTTCGGTAAGGGAACACAGGGGAAGGGCGCGGGCGCGGGCGGTATGACCGAACTCGATGAAGACAGCGTCGGAGAAAACGTGGTGCTCTCGAACCGGGACAAGAAGCAGCACTCCGAGGAGCGGGGTCAGGACGGCAACGCGATAAAGACCGAGCAGCAGCAGGACCACTCCGCCAATCGCCGGCCTTAGGAGCTATGACCATGCCTCAACTTGGTGCAGGCCTGCGTCGAAGAATGCCAACGCTACTACCCGGTCTGCCTCTCGAAATGGCTCGCGCCCACGTCGAGAAAGACCACTTCGCCCTCATGATGGCTTGCCCTGAAATCTGCCGGACCTCGGCGCATTTCATGCTGTTGGGTTCGCCTCACCACTAGCACGCCTGCGCCGAATGTGCTGAAATCTGTACTGAGTGCGCCGAGGATTGTGAGCCGGTCGGCGACATATTGGTGCTGTTGGACGTGCTTGACTGCGGTGACGCCGACAAGACCAAGCATCGATCGATCTTCATACCAAATACGGCCGCTTGCGTCGAATACAATGCGCATGTCGCTCGGACATCAACGCAAATTGCTCTTGGCCGAACAGAACCGTCCCGTAGCCGCCTTCTTACTAACTCCATAAGTGGCGGGAAGGGTTTGCTGCAAAGGAGCTCATAATTCAGCCTGGCTGGACGACTTAATCCTTCATCATCGGTTGAAGGAAGGTGCGCGAGGACGTTGAAGATCGACACAACGGGGTCATCTCAATCTCCTGTCCCGCAAGGGGCTGGTTGCCCAACCAGAGGTCAAATCCCTCTCGCACAGGGCATCTAAGATTTCGATGACAGTGTCCTCTTCAAGATGCGTGATTTTTGAGGGGCATGGTTTCCGCGATGACAACGATCTCCCCGGTCCTCATGTCAACTATCGACCAAGTGGCGTCCGGGTCTCGAATGATCACATTCGCTCCTTATTACAAAAGAGCCCCGACGGATCGGGGCTAGTTGACGACGAAGAGGAACGTCGGAGACGTTCAATGCATTCAACGCCTAATACGGATCATGGTTTCTGTACGATATCATACCATTGCGGCCAAGGATTGAGTGAACCGCTCGTGGCCGCACGATCCATTCCGCCGAAGATACGCGGCGGCAGCGGCAGTCGTCATATAAGGGGCGTGCGTGAGGCCGACGGGAATGCGGAGATTTATCAGATAGAGGAAACAATCGGCAGGAACCTGTTCCTCTCGCCGAGGTTCGGTGGATCAGAACCGAAGCTCAAAATGGAGGATCATCCAATGCTTCTGAAACTTATCACGGTCTTTGCACTTTCGATCGGCCTTGCAACATCGGCCATGGCTCAGGCCAACGACGGCTCGGGCGGTTCTGGTGGCACTAGTGATTCTGGCGAGTCGGGCAACACTTCAGGTTCAACCTCTGGGACGAGCTCTTCCGATAAAGACAAGGATTCCCAGGGCAAGCAAGAGTCTTCCGACTGCGCACCGGGTCAGGTTAAAAATGCCGCCGGCAACTGCCAGTAAAATCTGGCTATCGACAAAGAAACCCCGCGGTCAACTTGAACTCACCTCATTCAACGGAGGCAGGACGGCACCCCGCCCAGCCTCTGATATGGCTTCGTAAGTGCGCGCCTGATCTTTGCATTCTGCAGGGCAGCGGCTTTGGGCATGTAAGCCTCGATTGTCTTTAGGCTGTTCTCATGGACCGCATGGGCCGGGAAGAACAAGGCCGTCTCTACTCGACGAGTAATTTCCGCTCTTTGCGCACGCGCGGCTGACTCTTCTCACCGAAGGGTTCGAGGTACGCACCTTTCGCAAGCGCGCGCCCGGCGCGATGCCGACGGTCCTCGTCACATTGGCGTCCTCACACAGCTTCGAACTTTCGGAAGCCGCCTCGCTCGGCAGCGCATCGCGATCCTGTCGCTGCATCCCGCAAAGCAAGGACGCGGCCGAATATGGCGGCAAGGCGCAGGCGACCGAGCAGGCGCGCGACAGCGATCTCAGGCGGAGCGGGTAGCGAGGCGCGCGAGCTGATTATTGAATGAGTCCGTGGTCGCGGCGGAACACTTCTTCCACTTTGCGGTTAAGTTGTCAGGCTTACCGCGCATTAGCAAAGGAGAACCTCGATGAATCGAATCCTATTGGTATCGGCCATGCTAGCCCTGTCGGCAGGCGTTCCCCTTGCCCAAACGAGCACAACGAGTGGCACGACAACAACGACAACTACGACGACCAAACCAACTACTACCGAAAAGGAAACCGACACTGCGACCACTGGCAGCACGACGAATTCAAACTCGGCTAAGGACTGTGCACCTGGCCAACAGGCCGGAAGCGCGAAGCAGGCGGCACCGGGACAGCAGGATACTGACGCCAACTCTGCCGCTCCCGGCCAAATGAAGAAGACGACTGAGTGCTAACAGGCCAATAACCGGGCGCAGAGGTCGCGGGCCGGGGTAACAACGAAATAGCCCCGGCCTTAATCCGCTAGCGTCCGTGCAGCCTTTTGATCCGCTCGTAAAGCTCTTCGACTTTCTCTCTATGTCTCGCCCGAGGGCGCCCATCCGTTGTGAGGCAGAATGTTTTGCCTTTGCCAAGTATTATATTGATCGCCCATCGCCACTGGCGGGCGCGCGACCCGCTGGTAAGGTCGAGATAAATGCGGCAGAGCTTTGCCCTTCACGAGGGCTCGCGCTGGCAATCGGGTCAAACGCGAGTCATTTGTATCGCGCGACCGGGTGAGGGGTGACGGGGCGTCTTCATCCAGCCACGCACCACTAGAATAACAGTCCTTCAAGAGAGATCAAACTTGAGAAAACCCTTGGGTCGTCCCTGTGCGTTGGGCTGGCTGGTATATCCGAGTAACCACCTTGGCTTCTTCATTAAAAGAGCCCCGATGGGCTAATTGTTGAATATGGAGAGAACGTTCGACGGCGTCAGAAGCATCATAAGGGATGATGGTTTCGGTACGCTAACGCACCGATGCGTCGAGAATTGAGGTGGACCGTACAGCCACGTGCAAGGGCGGAAGCACGGTCACAGGAGAATTAGGCCGCACGATCCACTCGGCCGAACGTCTGAAGCGGTTGAAATGTTCCCAGTCGTCGGAACGTCAGTCATTCCACCAGTCGGCTGATATTTCGGTGGGTGCATGGGTCTTTCGCATGGAGTCCACTTCCAGCGACTTGGTTCACTGTGTCTTTATTCATTTGTTGTCAATCGCGGTTTCTCATTGTCTGTGTCCGGGGTACACTGCTCGTACGGCCCGTTAACAGCCGAGATGATCGTTTCTATTGCCACATGGAGGAGCACAAGATGTCCCTTCAAGAATTACTTCCCCTCGATGACAGCCGAATCGACATGGTTACCACGGTGGTTCACCAATGGTGCAAATGTCATCATGTTCCGATAGAGAGTGGCCGTGTGGCGATGACGACCGCTATTAGTCTAGCGCTCGGTGGCGAGCATTCGTCTAAAGCTCTCGCCGAGGCCGTCGGCCGCTTATGCGGATCGAGCAGTACAAGCGGCCGGTAGATTAGTATCGGCTGAATCTGCGTTGCCGGCCGAGACCGGTTGACAGTTCGGTCGCTTGCGCAGCGTGAGCAAATCTGCGCGGCATTTGCTATAGCCCGTTTAAGGGCGTATCATCCACCATCGGTCAAACGATTAAGGGTGCAGGCCGCTTGGGAGATAATCTGCTCTTGCCCATAAGGGAGGAGCAAGATGCCCGACCGAAACGCAACGCGCAATACCCTCATCGCAGCGATGGATGAAGAAACGGCCTGGGCCGTTCTGGACGCATCGGAGCGCGTCGAGCTCGATGTCCATTACCAGCTGCAGGCCCCCAACACTCCAAACGACTACGTTTATTTTCCGGAATCAGGCGTCACCTCAATTGTGGCCCATGCCCCGGGCGGTTTGAAGATCGAAACCGGCATTATCGGAAAGGAGGGAATGGTTGGAATTACCGTGCTCTCGGGAGTCAATCAATCTCCCCATGAGATATTCGTCCAGATGGCCACCACCGCTCGACGCATACCCGTTGACCAGATGCGGTCCTTGATCGCGGACAACCAGGCTCTTCAAGACCTCCTCGTCCGGTATTTGCACACCGTACATTTGCAGGTTGCCTGCACGGCGCTCGCAAACGGGAGGACGACAATTGTTCAGCGGCTGGCTCGCTGGCTGCTGATGTGTCACGATCGGGTCGGCAGCCCGAGGCTGTCACTGACCCACGAGTTCCTGTCCTTGATGCTGGGCACCCGCAGGGCCGGTGTCACAACGGCGTTGCACATTCTGGAAGGTGAGCATCTGATACGATCCGAGCGATCTATTTGCACCATCACCGACCGGGCCGGCCTTAAAGCACGCGCCGGCGGCATTTACGGTATACCCGAGGCGGAATACCGTCGGCTAATTGGCGTAAGCGCACAAGATCAGGATGCGATCATCAATGCGACGGCGGCCTCGGATAGTTATCGTCATGGCAACACCCGAAGTGAAGCAGCTTTGAAGCACTAGGACTTACCGCTTTGCCGTGATGTCGGCTTCGGCGCGCGTAAGAAAAGCCTCGGTTACACCGGAAAGATTGTCTTCCAGCCACTTTGCCATGGCGATCTCTTCTTTCAGGATGCCTTCGCAGACCGCCTTCGTTTGCCGGTCGCCGGCAAACTCTGCGGCGGCAATGAGAATCCTGTAGCTGGCAATCTCAAAATGCTCGAACGTGTAGCTCGCCAGCGATCCTTTGACGATCTCATCGCTCACAAACAGGCCGCTGAGGCCCTGCCCGAAGGCGGTTATCTTTCCGGCCATGTCCTTGATGGTCGAGGACCCGCCACCTATTTGGTTCAGGCAAGTCTCCAGTGATTTTGCCTGCTGCCTGGTTTCTTCGAGATGCTGACCGATGCGTGCCTTCAGATCCGGATAGTTTTTGATGCGCTCGTATTGTGCCTTCAGCATCGTTTCGGCCTGCTTTTCCATCGCGTGAGCGTCACGGAGCCAAGCGACGAGATTGTCTTGCGCAGTAGACATGAGATCCTCCATTGTTGTGCGGTGCTAACAGATCGTCTCATGAAATGTTCCGCTGGTGTCTGTGCAGAATCTTCATTGACACCCGCCTGAAGCCATTTGTGTCGGCAACCGGAATTGCGTCATAAAAAGCCGATCACAGATGGACAAGGACCGGGCTCGCCGTCGCCCTATACAGCTGGCCAGAAATGCTTTTCCGAAAATTCCAGTCGTTCGACAGACCATTTCAAAAAAATCGCCCCGCTGTCGATCGGCGGGGCAAAGGGGAAAAATGACGAATACCGCTCATAGGGGTGTGCGGCTTTTATAGAATGGGTGAGATCATCTGCCGATAAAACTAGCCCAAAGGTATTAGTACGATTCTGGACAAATTGGTGAATTGAAGCCCGACACACAAGCAGGGATCATCTCAATCCCCTGTCCCGCAAGGGGCTGGTTGCCCAACCAGAGGTCAAATCCCTCGCGCACAGAGCATCTAAAATCTCCATGATGGTGTCCTCTTCGAGATGTTTGATTGTGAGGGGTACGGTTTCCGCGATGACAACGATCTGCCCGGTCCTCATGTCAACTATCGACCAAGTGGAGTCCGGGTCACGTCTCGCATAGTAGGGAGCGCGTACTTGAATGATCACGTCCGCTCCTTCGCTACAAAGAGCCCCGACGGATCGGGGCTAATTGACGACGAACAGGAACGTCGGGAGACGTTCAGAACATGAACGAATGATGTGGAGGATAGTTTCCGCACGATATCATACGAAATTCGAGGCGGACCGCACAGCGACGTGAGGCTAAAGCACGGTCAGGAGAAATTGGCTGCACGATCCATTTTGCCGAACATTCGAGAAGGTGGAATGTTCCTATCGGGGCCTGGGGTTCGCGAACGACCAACAAAAAATGCCCCGCTGCTGCGATCGGCGGGGCAGAGGAAAGTGATGATGGTCGCCGCACAAAGTGGCGGCTCGTCATAAGTTAGGTGAGACGATCTGAAGGCAAACCAGCCTTAAGGTGTGGGTGCGATTTCGCACAAAACGGTCCTCTGAATCGGTGTAGCGCATAGGCATACTCGTTGTATTGGAAAGAGCAAAGCTCCAAGGCAAAGAGGCGCGAAAGCTGAATAAACGTACTCGCGCCTGAATAAGGAAAGGCTCGCGCTGAGCTACCGTTCAACGCGAGCCTTTTCGCAGCGCGTGACACAAGGGAAGGGTTTGCCTCCGCCACGCACTACCAGAATGACAGACGATCAAAACAGAGCAAATTAGTTAAAATGACTTAGGCCGTCGTTCGTGCCTTCGGCGGAGGCGCTGAATTCTCTGGAAGCCGAATGCCGCCTTCTCAGTTCATCGATAATCCCCAAAGCGGTGGCTTCATCAAGGCGTTTGAGCGGCATGGTTTCAGCAATGACAGCGACCTTGTGCGTCTGCGTATCGACAATCGACCAGCTGCCATCCCCGTCGCGTCTGGCGTAATACTGCGGTCGTATATTCACGTCGGCCTCTCTATCACGACGATGCTCTGATGGGGAGGAATAGCGGGCCCGGGGGCGGGCCCGCAGTGCTTTCAAGTTACTCGACGACCTCGATCACCGCGCGGGTCTTCGGATTGACGAGCACGCGCTTTTCGTTGACGACCACATAACCGTAATCCGGCTGATCAGGGATCGTGTGGATCTCGACCGTATCAGGAAGCGTCGTACCGACCGCAACCTCACCTTCGAATTTGACCGATGGCGATTTCTGCTCAAGAACATAGGTTCTGACCTCGCCGGGAACGGTGACCGTCGCTGTTTGCGCGATCGCCGCGCCCCCGATCGACAGAAACAGCGATACGGCAGAGATGACCAGTTTTTTCATGTTATCCTCCCAGGATTTTCAGGGTGCGGATAAAACGCTACCGATGGGATATAGTTCCTCCGCTGCACGGGATAAGTGCGGCGCGACGCGGCCTTATATTCCGGCCGCGCTCCCTGGCTTGGTAACGTGTTAACCCCGGCCTTATCGCTCTAAGCCGAATCTGGAAATCGGTTGTGTGCGTCAAGTTCTGCAAAATTGGGCGGTCATGAGTGCTGGTCATGCGGCTTGACGGAGTGCGAGTTTCTTGTGCTCTCGCAGATCGTCCATGTTGATGTAGCGATTGGCCTCCATCCAGTTTTCGTGGGTTTCGACGGCGAGCGCGCGGACGAGGCGTAGGCAGCTCTCGGTATTGGGAAAGATGCGCACGACGTAGGTTCTGCGGCGGATTTCCTCGTTGAGGCGTTCCAGCATGTTGGTGCTCTTGAGGTGCTTGTGATGCTGGCGCGGCAGACGAAAGAAGGTCAGCGTCTGCTCGATGGTTTCCTCGACCCAGGAGGTCAGGCGCGGATAGCGGACCGACCATTTTCCCAGCCAGGCGGCGAGATCGGCCTTCGCCTCGTCGAGATCGCGGCGATCATAAAGCCATCGAAGCTCCTGCAGGCAATCGTCGCCATGCTTGCGCGGCAGATGATCGAGGGCGTTCCTGAGGAAATGCACGTAACAGCGCTGCCAGGCAGCTTCCGGGATCACCTCGCCAATTGCCGCGACGAGACCGGCATGGTCGTCGGAGACCACCAGTTCGACGCCCTTCAAACCGCGCCCTTTCAGCCTGACGAGGAAGTCCTTCCAGGCGGAACGGCTTTCACGGCCGGCCATCTCGACCGACAGGATCTGCCGCCGCCCGTCCCAGTCGATGCCGACAGCGATCAACACCGCCTGGCTCATCACCACACCGGCCTCGCGCACCTTCTCATAACGGGCATCGAGGATCAGGTAGGCAAACGGCTCTTGAAGCGGGCGCTCGGCAAAGGCCTTCAGGCTCTCGTCCAGCCGCTTGTTGATCGCCGAGATCGACGACGCCGAGAAGGCATGGCCGCACAGCTCCTCGGTGATCGCCTTGACCTTCCGCGTCGACACTCCTTGCACATACATCTCCGCCAAGGTTGCCACCAGCGCCCGCTCGGAGCGCTGATAGCGTTCGAACAATTCGGTGGAGAAGTGCCCCGAGCGATCCTGCGGCACCCGCAGCTCGAGCTTGCCCACCCGCGTGATCAGCGTGCGGCCATAGTGGCCCGAGCGGTAGCCGAGCCGCTCCGGCGTGCGCTCGCCTTTCGCAGCTCCCAGCGCCTCGTCCATCTCCGCTTCCAATACCTCCTGCATCACGGTGCGGATCACCTCGCGCAGCCCATCGGGGTTCGAAAGCAAAATGTCTTTGACGGCGGCGCTCGCTGTCTTACCTTCAGTCTTGGTCATGGTGGCGTTTCCTTCCAGGGAATCAGGTGACGTTGAACATCACCAGCCTGCCATGACCGCCTCTCTCAGTGAATTTGCAGAACCTTCAGCACACTACCTGGAAATCGTTTGATGGGGAGCTGCCCTAATGAGTACGATGCGGGCCCGCGCGCATCGGAACAACGCGAGCCCTTCCGCACCGCGCGACAGGGTGACAGGGAGCTAACCTCCATCCTGCCACGCGCCAATGACAGACCTTCAAAAGAGAGCAAACTAGCTAAAACGGCTAAGTCCGATCTCCGCGTCCCTTTCAGGAGAGGTTCCAGGTGCTTCAGACGCCGAATACCTCTCACTCAGGGCATCGATAACCTCCATGGCAGTCGCTTCATCAAGGCGTTTAAGCGGCAGAGTTTCAGCAATGACTGCGACCTTGTGCGTTTGCGTATGGACAATCGACCAGCTGCCATCCCCGTCGCGTCTGGCGTAATACTGCAGGCGTATTGGCATTTTTCAGGTCTACCTCTGTTCCTCGGCAATACTCGCGAGTAGCTGTTCCAAGCTTTCGGACCCTATTTCCTGATGCCAGGTTAATGCGTATTTGATGGCTCAGTTTCGAAAATCGATCCTGAACGTCGGATGAAGAGCAAAGCGGTACCGTTCAGGCGGGACGACTGGGCTCGTCTGAGGGAAGGGTTCGAGACGAGCCCGTCGCATCATGTGCCGTAGCTGATCCAACTACGGCGCTTGGCTCGCGCGACTCGGTGGGCGAACGAGGGGCGGACGCCATCCCGTAAGGTGATTAACGAGCCCTCGTCGCGCGACGTTAGGTCAACGATCAGTGCGTCAAAGCGTTCCAGTGCGGTGTCGTACCGAGCCGGTTATACCCGAGGAGGAATGCCGTCGACCCCAGGGTGTTACGTCATGGCAACAGCTAAGATGAAGCGGCTTTGAACCAGCCTTACCGGGGTTCGAGTAGTCTCAGAAATTCCGGAACCTGGTGTCAAAATTCCGGAAATTCGCGTCCGGCTACATCGGATCATTCGATCGACCGGTGCGGCGGTCGGAAAGGCGTTTTAGCAGGTCATTGCCAGACAAGGTCCTCACTGTTCGCCAATGAGACCTTTGATTTCCGCCAACTTCTTCATGCAGCCCTGCTCATCACCGGCCTGGGCCATTTTGCGGGCATCCGCCATGATCTGGCTTGGCTTGCCGGCACTTTCACCAGTCCGTTTCCCGGTTACCTGCTCCTGATGGGGCGAAATCGCTTTCGTCTGGGTACCGGTTGAGCCTGTTGTTTCAGTTCCAACGCCCTGCTTCTGTTTGCCGGCCGTAACGTCTTCCTGGTGCTTCGTAACGGGCACACCGGACTTGTTGGCGCTTGCACCCGTTTCCGCGGAAACTACAGCTTGCTCGAGTTTTGCGAGTTCTTGACTGCAGTCCGCGAATGCCGGGACAGTCAGCAGAAGGGGGACGGCGGTAGCGGCTATGAGACGTATCAACATTTTGCTCCTCGCTCGCTGTCTAGGGATGCAACGCATCCGATACACGTGTGGAGCAAACGAAGCTCTAGGCGAAGAGTTCCGTGTGCAGATCGCTGAGTTTCTTTTAAATTCAGCTCGCGCTTAATTTCGAATAACTACGCGTCCGATGACACCCAAATACATCTTGTCGATCGAGGTCCTGTCGACCCGGTCACTTTCGGGGTGGCGGCGGATGTCGGTAGAGCATAGACGGTCAATCCTGTGAAACGGTCAACAGGTATGGCTTGTTGATTGCTCATGGACGGGCTGGTCTATGAGCCTTCGCGCTGGCTGATGGAGTTGGGCGAGCTTGCGGATATAAGTTCGCTCGACGGAGTTAGTTTGAAGAGGCCTTAAAGTGGTTTTCAAAAAATTCCGGAAACCCGTGTCAAAATTCCGGAAATTCGCGGCGGGCTACAATCGACCTGGAGCAGAGGACTTTGCAAACCATCGACAACCCGTTCGGCACGAGGTTGTCACCCATGTGTTAGGTACGTTTTGTTACCGATGTCTCCGGTATGGACAAAGAGTTGACTGGTAGCGGAGGAGGGATTTGAACCCCCGACACAAGGATTATGATTCCTCTGCTCTGACCTACTGAGCTACTCCGCCACTGGTCAACGATGCCGTTCGCGAAGCGGCGGCTCGTGGGATGAGCGGCTTATAAGGTGCGGTCCGGCTTGGTGTCAAGCAGGTGACATCAAGAAAACGGCGAGCCTTGTTGCACGCCGTTTCGCGTCCGGTTCAGGCGGCGACGGGTCCGGAAAGCAGGGCGTTCAGCGAGGCTTCGGCCGCCGGCTCGCGCTCTGAACGCTCGACAAAGCCGCCGCCGAAGACGCGGGCGTCATCGCCCGGCGCCGAATAAAGCGCGCAGGCCTGACCAGGTGCTACGCCGGCTTCGCCGACGGTCAGGTCGACATAGATGCCGTGCGCATCGGCACGGAGAGCGGCCGGTGCCGGCGCCCGGGTAGAGCGAACCTTCGCGTAGCAGGCAAAACCTTCCTCCGACGCAGCTTCGGAAAGCGGTTCGTCGCCGAGCCAGTTGACGTCGCGAAGATAGACGCGGTGTGTCTCCAGCGCTTCCTTGGGACCGACAATAACACGGCGGGAGCGCGCATCGAGAAAGACAACATAGAGCGGCTCGCCGGTGGCAACGCCGATTCCGCGGCGCTGGCCGATCGTATAATGAAGGATTCCGTCATGGCTGCCGAGGACGCGGCCGTCGAGATGCACGATCTCGCCCGCCAGCGCCGAGTTCGGCTTCAGCTTGGTGATGATATCGGAATATTTGCCCTGCGGCACGAAACAGATGTCCTGGCTGTCGGCCTTCTTGGCAACGACGAGCCCCATCTCCTCGGCAAGCCTGCGCGTCTCGGCCTTCGGCAACCCGCCGAGCGGGAAGCGTAAATAGTCGATCTGTTCCTGCGTGGTCGCAAACAGGAAATAGCTCTGGTCACGATCGGCATCGGCCGGGCGGTAAAGCGCGCGGCGGCTGGGGTTGCCAGATGCCGGATTCGGGCGCGAACGGATGTAATGGCCGGTCGCCAACGCATCGGCGCCGAGTTCCTTGGCGGTTGCCAGAAGATCGGCGAACTTGACGGTCTGATTGCAGGACACGCAAGGGATCGGCGTTTCGCCGGCGACATAGCTTTCCATGAAGGGATTGATGACGGTGTCGCGGAAGCGCTTCTCGTAATCGAGCACGTAATGCGGAATGCCGAGCGTTTCGCAGACACGCCGCGCATCGTCGATGTCCTGCCCGGCACAGCACGAGCCGGCCCGGTGAACGGCCGCGCCATGGTCGTAAAGCTGCAGCGTGATACCGAGCACATCGTAGCCCTGGCGCTTCAAGATGCCGGCAACGACGGAACTGTCGACGCCGCCCGACATCGCGACGACAACGCGCGTATCTTCCGGCTTCTTGTCAAAATCCAGTGTGTTCACGGGTGCTGCCAGTTCAGTGCTTGTTTCGCCCCGCCGTTTGCCCTGCAAATGCGGCGGAATTCACGCCTTCCGGCATGCTCGTTCGCCGGGCTTTCGTGGCCGTGGATATAGAAAGGATTGCGGCTTCGCGCAAGAGGCGGGGATTTGCAGCCAGCCGCGCTATTCTGCTGCCGCCCTGCGCCCCCTCTCCTCCCGGCTCTCCAGCATCGCTCTGAGCTGCGGCAAGGCCTGCGGATATTCGCGTTGGATGAAATCGATCAGCTTTTCGCGGATTTCGCAGCGCAGATCGAAGGTTCGCGCGGAATTCGAGGCTGAGGCGAGGATGCGGATTTCCATGACGCTCTCCCTGAAATCGGTGACGGCGACGTTGACCACCCTCCGATCCCAGAGCTTGGAGCCAGCCAGTATCTCCTCGGCCTTGGCGCGGATCGCGGAAACCGGCACGCTGTAGTCAAGATAGATCATGACCGTACCGATCAACGATGCGCTCTCGCGCGTCCAGTTCTGGAACGGGTTCTCGATAAAATAGCTGAGCGGCAGGACGAGGCGGCGCCAGTCCCATATCTTCACGACGACGTAAGTCGAGGTGATCTCCTCGACATTGCCCCATTCGCCCTCGACCAGAAGCGCATCGTCGATGCGGATCGGCTGCGTGATTGCAAGCTGAATGCCGGCGAAGAGATTTTTCAGGACCGGCTGCAAAGCCAGACCGACGACGATGCCGGCAACGCCGGCTGATGCGAGAAGGCTCACGCCATATTGCTTGACTGCGTCGAACGTCATCATGCAGGCGGAAATCGTCACGACGACGATGATCATGTCTGCGATCCGCTCGATGATCCGCGACTGCGTGACATGCTTGCGCGCGAGCAGATTGTCCTCGGCGTCCAGCTTGAAGCGCCGCAGATAGACCGTCATCCAGATATGCTTGGCAGTCTTCGCCATCCAAGCAACGAGGATGATGAAGGCGATCAGCAACACGTGGCGCAACGTCGAGGCCTGATATTCCGTGAGCGGTGAAATCGTGGCGGCAAAGCCCAGCGCGGCAGCCAGGATTGCTAGCCGCGCCATGCCCTCGAGCCGGGAGACGAGCGACCGCCAGAAGAGATCGTGTGAGGCGACGAGGCGTGTCAGAAGCCGGAAAGCCACGCGATGGAAGAAAAGCGAGAACGCCACTAGGATAGCGAAGGTGCAAATGCTTGCCACCCAATCAGGCAGCCAGATGCCTTGGCCGCGAATATCGTTCACAAGGTCGGACATGAAACGGCACTTAGGGTGCATTGCAATATGGAAAAGGGCAAAAATTCATGCGACCGCTTGCAGCGCAGCAAGGCCGCGGAGCCTTTCGATGCGAGATCTAAGCCGTTGACGGCGATGCGCAACTTTTAAGGGCGTGCCGTGTGTCAAATTCTTCGGCTTGCGCTCGTGGCATGTCTTGCCAAGCAGATGGCTCTGGATTTTCCCGAAACCTCCTACTTGAGCCTCTTGAGCTACTCTTTTGTTTCGACGACACCTTCGGCAGGCCTCGCGCAATGAAGCCCGGACCGATGCCGACTGCGCGGATGATGGCGAGATGCCGGCATCGCTCTCGATACCGGCCAGAAGCTGCGATCGAGTTTGCCTTGTCGAAGGCTGGTCACAGAAGAAAAATACATAAAATCAGCATCATAGATCGCCTGACTTTGGGCCAGAAGAATGTTGATCAGGCGATTGGAAACCGTTTGATGCCGCAGGAACAATCCCTGCGGCAATTTGTTTCTAGTGAGACGGCACGGAGCCAACGAAGGCGTCGAACCGCCCTTACGAACAACACACAAATAACCGACACATTTCGAAAAGGAGGCTCTTGTGACTCTCCTGGAACTTAAACCGAACCAGGCGGACGGCATCGCGCACGCAATTCGCCATGCATGCGAACCGCTGCCTCATCCCGCTCATATGATCGAATTCGGCGCGTTCTTTGATCCATATATCGATAGCTCGAAGGTCGTCCTCCTCGGCGAGGCGTCGCACGGCACCTCCGAGTTCTACCAGGCGCGCGCGGCAATCACCCGAAACCTTATCGAAAATCACGGTTTCAACATTATCGCCGTCGAAGCCGATTGGCCCGACGCCGAAAGGATCGACCGGCATGTGCGCCACCGCAACGTGCGAACTTACGACGCAGAGTCGTTTATACGTTTTCCCGATTGGATGTGGCGGAACGCCGAGTTCGAGCAGTTCGTCTCATGGCTGCGCAGCTACAATGAGAGCCTCGCGCCGGACCGGCGCGTCGAATTCCGCGGCTTGGATATCTACTCACTGAATAGCTCGCTCAAAGCCGTGCTCAATTACCTCCAGCGTATCGATCCCGAGGAGGCGATAGCAGCCCGCCGCCGCTATGCCTGCCTGACGCCATGGCAGGAGCGGCCCGCGGGCTATGCCCATGCCATCCTTTCCGGCGTTCAGGAGGAATGCGAACCGGCCGTCGTCGCACAGTTGCAGGAACTGCTCGCCCGCGAGCTCGATTATGCCGCCGCTGACGGCGAGGACTTTCTCGATGCAGCTCAAAATGCGCGTATCGTCGCAACCGCCGAACACTATTATCGGGCGATGTACCGGAGCGGCAACGATTCCTGGAACCTGCGCGACAAGCATATGTTCGAAACGCTCCAGAAGCTCATGGAGTATCGGCCAGATGCAAAGGCTGTCGTATGGGCCCACAATTCGCACATCGGCAATGCGGCTGCCACCGCCATGGGCTGGGACGGCCAGTTCAACATCGGCGAGCTTGCCCGGATCGCCTATGGCGAGGAGGTCCTCCTCGTGGGCTTCGGGACGGACCGCGGTACTGTGGCGGCCGCCGACGACTGGGATCAGCCGGTAAAAATTAAGACCATCAATCCTTCGCGTCCGGACTCCTACGAGCGTGTTTTCCGGCAGACCGCGATACCAAGATCGCTGACCGACCTGCGTGGAACCCGCGATCGGGCAGTGCGCGAGATACTGTCGGAACGACGACTTGAACGCGCCATCGGCGTTGTCTACCGGCCCGACAGCGAATTCTACAGCCACTATTTCGAAGCGGTGCTTCCGGAACAGTTCGACTGCTACCTTTGGTTCGAAGAAACGAAAGCCGTGAATCCGCTTGCCGCCGTGCGCCCGCAAGGCGTGCCCGAAACCTATCCGTTCGGATTGTGATGATGCAGAGCGCTCTCCGCTTTTATGATCGTGCCGACGCGGGCAGAAGGCTTGCCGAGGCCATTGGCGCACGAAACGATGCCCCGGTCGTGCTCGGTCTGCCGCGCGGCGGCGTGCCTGTGGCATTCGAACTGGCGCGCTGCCTGCACGCGCCGCTCGATATCCTCCTCGTCCGCAAGATCGGGGCGCCTGGCTATCCGGAATATGCCATCGGCGCTGTCGTCGACGGCAAAAATCCACAACGCGTGATGAACGAAGACGTCCTTGCCTACTGCGGCGCGTCCCTCGATTATTTCGAGAAAGAGGCAGCCCGCCAACTCGAAGAGATAGAAAGGCGCCGCAAGGTTTATCTCGGTGATCGCCCACCGACTGATCTTGCGAACCGGAGCGTCATTCTCGTCGACGACGGCATTGCCACCGGCGCATCGGTAAAGGCTGGATTGAAGGCGCTCCGGCAGGCGGGTGCGGCCCATATCACACTTGCGGTCCCGGTTGCGCCGCGGATGGTAATCGAGGAACTGAGGGCGCAAGTCGACGAAGTCTTCTGTCTATCCGCGCCCGAAGACCTCCAGGCGGTCAGCCTTCACTATGACGATTTCAATCAGACCAGCGATGGTGAGGTCACCGAGTTGCTTGCAAGGACTGCCTACGGCGACCTCCCGAAGGACTGAGGGCGGATAAGGCTCCAGCACCACTTCTCCACGTTCTTGCCATTCCAGTAGTGACGGCGATCGTATGGACCTTGATCATTGCGCCATGAGAAATGATCTGCCCCGTTTAAATTCAGTGGTGCGGATGCATGCACTGGCCGTGATCGGCAAGGACTTCGATGACCCGGCACTGATCCACACGGCCGTGGCCGCAGCCTTCGACCATGATCTCCAGCTCGGCTTTCAATGCCATGAGGCTGCGAATACGCTGTTCGACCTCGATGAGCCGCGCTTTGGCGATCGCATCGGCGGAAGCGCAGGATTGATCGGGATCATCCTGCAGCGCCAGCAAGGTTCGGATGGAACCGACCTCGAAGCCGAGTTCGCGGGCATGGCGGATGAAGGCAAGGCGGCGGATGTCGGCAGGTTCATAGGAGCGCTGGTTGCCCTCGCTGCGGCTGGGTGCCGCCAGCAGCCCGATGCTCTCATAGTAGCGGATCGTCGGAACCTTCACCCCGCTCTGGCGGGCTGCATCGCCGATCGTGATCTTTTTCATGATTTTCCTCTTGCACCTCTAGTCGCTAGAGCATGTAGGAAAAATGCTGCTGAAGAACAAGGAAATCCGAAATGGCTGAAGCGGCTCGGGCGAAATACAAAGTTGGCGGCATGGACTGCGCATCCTGCGCGGCGAAGATAGACACCGCAGTCCGCCGCATTGCCGGCGTCGAGGACGTTTCCGTTTCCATGGCCGCCGGCACGATGACCATCAGCCATGACGGTACCAGTGATCTGAAAGCGATCGAGAAGAAGGTGACCGGTCTCGGCTATTCTGTCCTGGCGATGCCGTCGAAGGCGCCGGATTACGATCACGCTGCGCAAGGCCATAAGCATGGTCATACCGATCGTGATCACCATGGGCATACTCATTCTGAAAAGGACATCACGGGGCTGCATGGCTACGAGCATGGGCAGATGGGCGGCCTCTGGTGGCAAAGCAGGAAAGGGCGGCTGACGATCGCAGCCGGTGCGGCTCTTGCCGCGGCCTATGTTGCCGGGCATCTCATGCCGGCGATCGCCTCCTACGCCTTTGTTGCCGCCGTACTGATCGGTCTTGTACCGATCGCCCGCCGCGCGATCACGGCGGCACTTTCCGGAACCCCGTTTTCGATCGAGATGCTGATGACGATCGCGGCCATCGGCGCCGTTATCATCGACGCCGGAGAGGAGGCCGCAGCCGTCGTCTTCCTCTTTCTGGTCGGCGAGTTGCTGGAAGGAGTTGCCGCCGGACGTGCTCGGGCGAGCATTCAATCACTGACGGCGCTCGTGCCGAAGAACGCCTTGCTGGAGGAAAACGGCCAAACGCGCGAAGTGCCGGCGGAAACGCTCGCTGTTGGCTCCACCATCCTCGTCCGCCCGGGCGACCGGATTTCCGCTGACGGCGTCATCGTCTCGGGCGAAAGCGCGATCGACGAGGCGCCTGTGACGGGGGAAAGCGTACCGGTGCGCAAAGGTACCGATGACACGGTCTTTGCCGGAACGGTGAACGGTGATGGCGCGCTCCGTATCAAGGTAACTGCTGCAAGTGCCGACAACACGATCGCCCGCGTCATCAAACTCGTCGAGGAAGCGCAAGAATCGAAGGCGCCCACCGAGCGTTTCATCGACCGCTTCTCGCGCTATTATACGCCAGGCGTCGTCGCCGCCGCGGCATTGGTCGCGATCATCCCGCCGCTCCTTTTTGATGGCACCTGGGACGAATGGATCTACAAGGGGCTTGCAATCCTGCTGATCGGCTGCCCCTGCGCTCTGGTGATCTCGACGCCCGCTGCAATCGCCGCTTCGCTGTCGGCAGGCGCGCGGCGCGGATTGCTGATGAAGGGTGGTGCCGTGCTAGAAACGCTCGGCAAGGTCACCGCGGTCGCGCTCGATAAAACCGGTACGCTTACCGAAGGTAAGCCGCGGGTGACCGACATCGTGCCTTTCGAATTGACGGGGGCTCAAGTGCTTTCGCGCACGGCCGTCCTGGAAAGAAACTCCAGCCACCCTCTCGCACTGGCGATCCTCGATCGCGCAAAGAGCGACAAGGTGCCCGTACCGCCGGCCTTTGAGGTGGAAGCCATTCCCGGCAAGGGCATGACCGGCCGCGTCGGCGGTGAAAGACTAGATCTTCTCTCTCCGTCTGCCGCCCGCGAGACGGGCGCCCTGACGGCCGAACAGGACAAGCGCATCGCTGCATTGAACGAACAGGGCAAAAGCGTATCGGTTCTCCTCGTCGACGGCAAAGCCGCCGGTTTCATCGCCATGCGCGACGAGCCGCGCGGGGACGCAAAAGCCGGCCTCAAGATGCTGTCCGATGCCGGTGTCCGGATCATCATGCTGACCGGCGACAACGAGCGCACAGCAAAGGCGATCGGTGAACAGCTTGGTATCGATATACGAGCCGAACTCATGCCCGGAGACAAGCAGCGTATTGTCGGCGAACTCAAGCGCGAAGGCTTCATTGTCGCCAAAGTCGGCGACGGCATCAACGACGCCCCTGCCCTGGCGGCCGCAGATGTCGGCATCGCCATGGGAGGCGGCACGGACGTAGCGCTGGAGACCGCGGATGCGGCGGTCTTGCATGGCCGCGTCGGCGACGTGGCCGCGATGATCGAGCTTTCCAAGCGGACGATGCGTAACATCTTCGAAAATATCGCCATCGCGCTTGGCCTGAAGGCGGTCTTCCTCGTCACGACCGTCATCGGCCTCACCGGCCTCTGGCCCGCAATTCTCGCCGACACGGGCGCAACAGTGCTGGTGACACTCAATGCGCTGCGGCTGCTACGTCCGGTGCGCTAGCGAGCCAACCATAGCTTGTGATGAATTTTCCATGACACGGGAACCATGTTGCCGTCCGCGCATTCCCGCATTCGGGCTGTATTCGACGAATGCGGCGCCCGGGCAAATCTCGATGGGGAGGATATCATGGATCGCAGAAATCTTACGGCATTGCTGGGCATACTCGCCGTCGCCGGCTATCAGAACCGCGACAAAATCGCCGCAGCACTCCGCGAACTCACGCAGGGTGGCGCACAGCCGCAAACTGCCGGCACGGAGCCCGGCGCGGTGCCCTCGCAACCTTCTGGAGGAAGCTTGGGCGGACTTCTCGGCGGCCTTGCAGGCGGTGGCCTTAGCGACCTCGTCAAGGGCGGCTCCGCCGGCGGTGTCCTGAGTGGCGGCCTTGGCGGCCTACTCGATCAGTTCACCAAGAACGGCTATGGCGATACGGCGGATTCATGGGTATCGCCCGGCGCGAACAAGCCGATCGACGACCGGCAGCTCTCTCAAGCGCTCGGCCCGGACGTTCTCGAAGAACTTTCTGCAAAGACGGGCTTGAGTGAGGATGAAATCCTGAAACGCCTTTCAAAGGATCTACCGAAGGCCGTCGATGACCTGACACCACAAGGTCAGATTCCGAACAGCGCCAACTTTTCGATCTGATTGAAAGGTTTGCCCGGCGCAGTCCCCCGCGCCGGGCATTCGCATTCTTCCTTGGGAGGAAATCTTAATCGACCGCGAAGACCAAGGGCTTGGCCTGGCGGATAGCCCGGTGCGCCGTCAGCTTCGCGAGAACGTCGTCGCCGATCGGACCATCGACATAAAGGAGCGCGATCGCATCACCACCCTGCTTGTCGCGGCCGAGCTGGAAGTTGGCGATGTTCACACCGGCTTCCCCGAGCGTCGTGCCTATGAAGCCGATCATGCCAGGAACGTCGGTGTTGGCAATATAGACCATGTGGCTGCCGACATCGGCATCGAGGTTGATGCCCTTGATCTGGATGAAGCGCGGCTTGCCGTCGGAGAAGACGGTACCGGCGATCGAGCGCGTCATGCTTTCGGTCGTCACCGTGAGCTTGATGTAGCCGTCGAAGACGCCGGTCTTGTCGCGCTTGACCTCGGAGAGCACGATGCCCTTTTCCTTGATCATGATCGGGGCCGAAACCATGTTGACGTCGGCAACTTGCGTGCGGATCAGACCGGCAAGCAGCGCGCTCGTCAGCGCCCGCGTATTCATGTTGGCCGTGGCGCCGTCGTAGAGGATCTCGATTTCCTTGATCGGCTCCTCTGTGACCTGGCCGACGAAGGCGCCGAGAACGTCGGCGAGCCTGATGAACGGCTTCAGGATTGGCGCTTCTTCAGCCGTGATCGACGGCATGTTGATAGCGTTGGAAACGGCACCCTTGACCAGGTAATCCGCCATCTGCTCGGCAACCTGCAGGGCGACGTTTTCCTGCGCTTCCGTGGTCGACGCACCGAGATGCGGCGTGCAGACGACGTTGGGCAGACCGAAGAGCGGGCTTTCTTTGGCGGGCTCGACCTCGAAGACATCGAAGGCAGCACCGGCGACATGGCCGGACTTGATCGCGTCTGCAAGCGCAGCCTCATCGACGAGACCACCGCGGGCACAGTTGATGATGCGCACACCCGGCTTCGTCTTCGCCAGTGCTTCCCTGTTGAGGATGCCGCGCGTCTTGTCCGTCATCGGCACATGCAGCGTGATGAAGTCAGCCTTGGCAAGCAGTTCGTCGAGTTCGACCTTGACAACGCCCATTTCCTCGGCGCGCTCCTTGGACAGGAACGGATCGTAGGCGAGAACGTGCATCTTGAGGCCAATGGCGCGAGCACAGACGATCGAGCCAATGTTGCCGGCACCGATGACGCCAAGCGTCTTGCCGGTGATTTCGACACCCATGAACTTCGACTTCTCCCACTTGCCGGCCTGCGTCGAGGCATCAGCCTGCGGCAGTTGGCGGGCAACGGCGAACATCAGCGCGATTGCGTGTTCTGCGGTCGTGATGGAGTTGCCGAAGGGCGTGTTCATGACGATGATGCCGCGGCGCGAGGCAGCCGGGATATCGACATTGTCGACACCGATGCCGGCGCGCCCAATGACCTTGAGGTTGGTCGCGGCTGCAATCAGCTTTTCCGTCGCCTTTGTGGCGGAGCGGATGGCAAGACCGTCATAGTTGCCGATGATTTCGGCGAGCTTGTCCTTGTCCTTGCCGAGTTGCGGCTGGAAATCGACTTCGACGCCGCGGTCGCGGAAGATCTGGACGGCGGTTTCCGACAATTCGTCGGATACGAGAACGCGAGGTGCCATTGGGGGCTTCCTTCAAAAGTGTTCAGCGATGATAAATGAATGCGAGGCCCCGCTCAGTGAGCGGAGCCGGATGCGATCACGTCAGGCAGCAGCCTGGGAAAGCGTCGCCTTCTGCGTCTCGAAGGCCCAGGAGAGCCAGGGCATCAGCTTCTGCATGTCGGCGGTTTCGATCGTGGCGCCTGCCCAGATACGGAGGCCCGACGGCGCGTCGCGATAATGGCCGATGTCGTAGGCGACACCCTCCTTTTCGAGCAGCGAGACGATGCCCTTGGCAAAATTCGCCTGGCCGTCGGCGTCGAGTGCCGCAACATCCTTGTCGACGATCTTCAGGCAGACCGACGTGTTCGACGCAGTCTCCGGCTTCACCGCCAGGTTGGCGATCCAGTCGTTGGCCACAACGAAATCGGCGATGACCTTGGCATTCGCATCGGCACGCGCCATCAGCGCCCTGAGGCCGCCGAGCTGCTTTGCCCAGACAAGCGCATCGAGATAGTCCTCGACGCAGAGCATCGAAGGCGTGTTGATCGTCTCGCCCTGAAAAATGCCTTCGGAGAGCTTGCCGCCGGAAGTCATGCGGAAGATCTTCGGCAGCGGCCAGGCCGGCGTATAGGTCAGCAGGCGCTCAACCGCGCGCGGCGAAAGGATAATGACACCATGGGCGCCCTCGCCGCCGAGAACCTTCTGCCAGGAAAAGGTGACGACATCGAGCTTGGCGAAATCGAGTTTCTGCGCAAAAGCGGCAGACGTCGCGTCGCAGATCGTCAACCCCTTACGGTCGGCCGGGATGAAATCACCGTTCGGAACGCGAACGCCCGACGTGGTACCGTTCCAGGTGAAGACCACGTCGCGGTCGAAATCGACGGAGGCAAGGTCTGGCAGCTCGCCGTAACCGGCTTCGAGCTTGCGGACGTCCTTGAGCTTCAGTTGCTTGACGACATCGGTGACCCAGCCGGCGCCGAAGCTTTCCCAGGCGAGCATGTCGACGCCGCGCTCACCGAGCAGCGACCAGAGCGCCATTTCAACGGCGCCGGTATCGGAAGCCGGAACGATGCCGATGCGGTAATCCGCCGGCACTTCCAGGACTTCGCGGGTAAGATCGATGGCTTGCTTCAGCTTTGCCTTGCCGACTTTCGCGCGGTGCGAACGGCCGAGAGCCGCGTCAGACAGGGCATCGAGCGTCCAACCGGGGCGCTTCGAGCAGGGGCCAGAAGAGAAATGAGTATTTTGCGGACGTACGTCCGGCTTTGCGGTCTTCGCCATGTGCTATCCTTCCAGATAGATAGCTCCTCGTTGGGGAGGAGTGTCCCGCCGCCGTGGATATAGATGACGCGCATTATAGTCAACGTGGAAGTGTCGCATCCGGAGGATTTTTTGACGCAGGCGCGATCAAGCCCGCATCGTCCATGCGGGGCCGACAGGGAGAGAACGACCCGAAGAAGGCTGTCCTATGCTATGTGCGACAAGATATCGGCAGTCCCAGCCTTCGACCTGAACACCTGCTAAGCGCACTCGATGCGCAGACAATGGCGCACCTCGAAGTCGAGTTACGAACGTACTCGATCTCGACCCATGACGAAAAAGCCGCCCCGACGGGCGGCTTTCGATCAGTCGCTGAGACTCCGGATCACTTGTAGACCGACGGCTGCAGCGGAATTTCCGGCGGCGGCTCATAGCTTGCCTGCTGGCAACCACCGAAGAGGTAACGGGCACCGACGCGAGCTTCATGAACATTGAAGCCCTTGTCCCGGCCAGGACCACCATTGCTCGCGTAACCGAACATGCTGCCGCCATCGACATGAAGGAAGCGATAGCCGACATCCGCCTTGACGTTACAAGTGACGTCGATCGAGGCGCCGGCCATGAGCGCGTAGCTGAAGCGCCAGTTGCCGCGGCCGCCATGGATCACTTCGTCATCGCAGCCGCCGCCATCATCCTGGCAGGAGACGTTACGAAGGTTTTTCCATTTGACATAGGTACCGCCGATACCGCCGCCGACATAAGGCGTGAAGATGCCGTAAGTGCCGAGGTCGACATAGGCATTCGCCATCAGTGTCCAGGCCGTGAGCGAGGAGACGTCGCGAGACGTACAGGCCTCGAGCGGGGCGCCGCACAGGCCGGTCGTTGAGCCGCGGAAATCAGCCTTGGTCAGGTAGTCGAGCGTGAGGTCCGTGCGGAAGTAATTGTTGATCTGGTAACCAACGCCGCCGCCGACCGTCCAGGAGTCGCGCAGCTCGGCGCTGTCGAAATCGACCTCATTGGCGTTGCTTCCCTGGAAGTAGCGGGCCCCGCGCATGTCGGTGAAGCCGTAGCCGACATCGCCGCGCAGATACCAGCCGGTCGATTCAGTGACCGTGACTTCCGGCGGCATTTCCGGCACGGGCTCGATAGGAGCGAGATCGGCGGCGAAAGCATTTGATGTGACAAGCAATGCGGCAAAGATACCGGCCAAGCTTCTTTTCATGATCCACTCCAAAATCCAGTTGCATCGGCAGAGCGGACCCCCTGCCAATCTGATAGGCTTTGCATGGATAATGAATTGGAAATGTTAAAAGCTGCTTAACTGTAAAAATTAACTACGTTTTTTGCCAAGCAACATGGCTACCAACCCGTTGAATTGAACGGAAACATGTCGAAGCCAAACAATTCTTCGATCTTCTAAGGTTCGACAAGTGATCGCATCAGAGGCCCACACTGGAGAAGGTCAGCCGCGTGAAGATCGTATAGTTCGATTCCGAGACCATCATGGCGACGAAAACAAGCACCAGAACCGGCGGCACCAGGATTGCATAGACAAGTGCCAGCCGCTCCCAGGCCATGTGCATGAAGACGGCGACGATCAGTCCTGCCTTCAGCACCATGAAGAACAGGATCAGGAACCACCGCGCATAGCCCTGGATGGCGAAATAGTCGACCAGGTACGAGAAGGTGCTGAGGACGAAGAGCAACCCCCAGACCAGGAGATAGAGCTTGACGGGGTGTTGTTGTCCGGAATGCGTTTGCGCATGTGCCATGGCAGTTCTCACCACAAATAGAAGAATGCGAAGATGAATACCCAGACGAGATCGACGAAGTGCCAGTAGAGACCCATGATCTCAACGATCTCGTAATCACCCTTGCGGCTGGTAAAAAAGCCCCGCCGCTCCGTGTCGAAATCACCGCGCCAGACCTTGCGGGCGACGATCAGAAGGAAGATTACGCCGAAAGTGACATGGGTGCCGTGGAATCCCGTGATCATGAAGAACGACGAACCGAATTGCGCCGCACCCCAGGGATTTTCCCAGGGCCGCACGCCTTCCGAGATCAGTTTCGTCCATTCGAACGCCTGCATGCCGACGAATGTCGCGCCGAGAACCGCTGTCAACAGCATCAGGGCAGCCGTCCGGCCGCGTTCGCGGCGATATCCAAAATTGACAGCCATCGCCATCGTGCCGGAACTGCTGATGAGGACGAAGGTCATGATGGCGATCAGGATCAGCGGCAATTCCTGCCCACCGATATGAAGTGCGAAGACCTCGCTGGGATTCGGCCAATCGACAGGCGTAGACATGCGCGCAGTCATATAGGCAAGCAGAAAGCAGCCGAAGACGAAGGTGTCGCTGAGGAGGAAGATCCACATCATGGCCTTCCCCCACGAGACGTTCTTGAACGCCCGCTGGTCGGAAGAGAGATCGGCCGCGATCCCACGCAGGCCTTCGGGCCGCTGGAGTGTTCCGCCGGTTTGCGCTTGCGTATATTCAGCCATCCTTCATCCCTCACGAAATCAGCTGGCGGCAGAGATCGACGAAATCATTCGCCCAGCCGGCAAAGAGTGCGAAGAGAACCACCCAGACGAAAAGCATGAAATGCCAGTAGACGGCGCAGAGCTCGAGGCTGAGGTACAGCCTGCGGGCAGGGAAACGACTGTCGAAGGCCCTGCCCGTCGTGCGGCCGAGCACCGCCAGACCGCCCAGAATGTGCAGGCCGTGCAGGCCGGTCAGCATGTAGAAGAAGCTGTTGGCAGGATTGTCGGCAAGCACGTAACCGGCCGCCGCAAGCTCCCGCCACGCCATCACCTGTCCGGCGAGAAAGAGGAATACCGTCGCCAACCCCAAAAGAAGCGCAACCCGCATGATGTCGCTACGACCGCGGCGTGCCTCGCCTTTTGCCCATTCGAGCGCGACGCTGCTGAGCGCAAGCGCGGCGGTGTTGACCCAGAGCAGCCCGGGAATGGGCGTCGCCCACCAGTCGGCTGCCGCCATGCGCATGGAGTAGGCGCTAATCAGAAGCGCAAAGAGCGCGCCAACTACGGCGAGGAAAATGCCGAGCCCGACCCTGGCGGGCGCGATCGGCAATCGCTTTTGGCCGGCCGACTCGGTCACCAGTCCCACTTCCAGCCACGGCTTGGATGTCAGCCGGTGCTGGGTCATCCACCAAAGGACGATGACGGCGATGACCGCCAGGAAGATCATCATGACGCTCATGAAGCTGCTCCCGCCGTCGTCCGGGCGGTGCCCGGATCATTCTGCGCAAGGAAGTCCTGGCTATTGCCTGGCACGCTGTAATCATACGCCCAACGGTAGACCACCGGCAGTTCCTTGCCCCAGTTGCCATGCACCGGCGGGGTCTGCGGCGTCTGCCATTCCAGCGTTGTCGCACGCCACGGATTGCCGCCGGCTTCCCGGCCCCTGAAAAGGCTCCAGACCAGGTTGAACAGGAAGACGATCTGCGCTGCCCCGACAATCAGCGCAGCAGCGGTGATGAAAACGTTCAGCGTATCGGCGGACGGCGGAACGAAAGCCGTCTCGCCCATCTCATAATAGCGGCGAGGCACGCCCACCAGGCCGAGATAGTGCATGGGAAAGAAGATCGCATAGGTGCCGATGAACGTGGTCCAGAAATGGATGTGCCCCAGCGTCTCGTCCAGCATGCGCCCGGTCACCTTCGGATACCAATGATAGATCGCACCGAAAATGACCAGGATCGGTGCCACGCCCATCACCATGTGAAAATGCGCCACCACAAACATCGTATCGGACAGCGGCACGTCGACGACCACATTGCCGAGGAACAGCCCCGTCAGGCCGCCATTGACGAAAGTCAGAATGAAGGCGAGCGCAAAAAGCATCGGCAGCGTCAGGTGGATATCGCCGCGCCAGAGCGTCAGCACCCAGTTATAGACCTTGATCGCTGTCGGCACCGCAATGATGAGCGTCGTGACGGCAAAGAAGAAGCCGAAATTCGGGTTCATGCCGCTGACATACATGTGATGCGCCCAGACGATGAAGCTGAGCGCCCCGATGATCAGGATCGCCCAGACCATCATGCGATAGCCGAAGATATTCTTTCGCGCATGCGTGCTAATGAGATCGGAGACGATCCCGAAGGCGGGGAGCGCCACGATATAGACCTCGGGATGGCCGAAGAACCAGAAGAGATGCTGGAAAAGGATGGGACTGCCGCCACCCTGCTGCAGCTGCGTGCCCATCTCCACGATGGCAGGCATGAAGAAGCTCGTCCCGAGCAGCCGGTCGAACAGCATCATCACGGCGGCAACGAAAAGTGCGGGAAAGGCAAGCAGCGCCATGACCGTCGCGGTGAAAATTCCCCAGACCGTCAGCGGCATGCGCATCAGCGTCATGCCGCGCGCGCGTCCCTGCAGCACGGTCACGACATAATTCAGGCCGCCCATCGTGAAGCCGATGATGAACAGGATCAGCGACGACAGCATGAGAATGATGCCCCAGTCCTGTCCGCCCGGCGTGCCCGAAAGAATGGCTTGCGGCGGATAGAGCGTCCAGCCGGCCCCGGTTGGTCCGCCGGGCGCGAAAAATCCGGCGACGAGCACCAGCACGGCGAGCAGATAGATCCAGTAACTCAGCATGTTGGCATAGGGAAACACCATGTCCCTGGCGCCGAGCATCAGGGGAATGAGGTAGTTGCCGAAACCGCCGAGAAACAGTGCGGTGAGAAGATAGATCACCATGATCATGCCATGCATGGTGATGAACTGGTAATAGTGCTCCGCGTCGATGAAAGCGAAGTAACCGGGAAAGGCAAGCTGCAGGCGCATCAACCAGGACAGGACGAGCGCCACGAAACCGATCGCCATCGCCGTCACCGAGTATTGGACGGCAATGATCTTGGCATCCTGGCTGAAGACATATTTCGTCCACCAGCTCTTCGGATGGTAAAGTTCCACATCTTCGACTTCTGCAGGCGGGATGACCTCCCCGGCGCCCGATCGGATATCGACCATGATATGTCCGTCCTCCCTGTTCCTCCGATAGTTACTGCGCCTGTTCTGCCGGCTGCGCTTGCCCCGATGCCAGCATCTGCGTGAATGTCGTCTGCTCCGCCAGCCACGCCTGGTAGGCGACCTCCTCATCGATCATGACCGTTCCGCGCATTTGCGAATGCCCGACGCCGCACAGCTCGGCGCAAAGGATTTCGAACGTTCCCGTGCGCGTCGGCGTAAACCAGAAATAGGTCACCATGCCGGGGATCATATCCATCTTTGCCCGGAACTCCGGCACGTAGAAATCATGAAGGACGTCGATCGAACGAAGCAGGACCTTGACCGGCTTGCCGATCGGCAGGTGCAACTCACCTCCCTCGACGATGACGTCGTCGAGCCCTGCGGTGTCGTTCTTGTTCAGGCCAAGGGGATTTTCCGGACTGACCTCACGGGTATCGGATTTCCCCAGCCGTCCGTCTGCGCCCGGCATCCGGAAACTCCACTGCCACTGTTGAGCGACGACCTCGATCTGGTGCGCATCGGCGGGCACGGTGATGAACTGGTTCCACACGACGAGCCCGGGCGCAAGCATCGCGGCAACCCCGACGGAGGTTACCACCGCAAGCCATATCTCCAGCCGCCTGTTTTCCGGCTCATAGGCAGCCTGGTTTCCGGGTTTGTGCCGGAACCGGAACACGCAATAGGCCATGAAGGAACCCACCGCCACGAACACCAGACCGGTGATCGCAAAGGTGATCAGCAGGGTGTTGTCGATGTAGCTCCAGTTGGAGGCGATCGGCGTCCACCACCACGGGCTCAGCAAATGGAACACGACGGATCCCACGACCAGCAGAACCAGAACCAGCACGATAGCCATTGCCTGCTCCTTGAACTGTGACTTGCCACAGGGCGAAATCCGCAATCCGTCGGTGTATTTTTAGCATTATCTCACGAACAAGTCGTGTGGACAATGACGACAGCGAAAGCGGCGTTGCGGCGACCGTAAGGCATTCGCATCACATCTATTGGGAAAACTGCTTGAGGTAAGCGATGAGGTTGTTGATCTCGCTGTCATCCTTCAGCCCGGCAAACACCATCTTCGTTCCCTTTATCTTTCCCTTGGGATCGTGGAGATAGTCGCGCAGTGTTGCCTCATCCCAAACAAGCCCGCCCTCGCCTGCTTTCTTCATTGCCGGGGAATAGCTGAAATTCGGATGCGTCGCCGCCTTCCTGCCAAGAATCCGGTTCAGCGACGGACCGACCTTGTTCTTGTCCGTATCGGCCACATGACATATGGCGCATTTTTTGAAAACAGTAGCGCCCGCCGCGGCATCGCCCTCTTGGGCATTCACGCCAAAAGCAGGAAGCATGGCAACACATAAGCCGGCTAAGAGAATGCGATACCGCATGACAACCCAATCCTCCCAGGTTGCCTGAAACGACGGCCGGCGCCATGTTTCTATCGCAATATGGCTTGCCGTGTTGTCGCCGCTGCAGGCGGGTGACACTTGTGCGATCAGGAAAAAGCTATGCCTCCTCGCCGATAAGTCAATTCATCCAATAAGATTGTGCTGAAACGAATGACGCAGGCAAAAAAGCCGGCGCATTGGCGCCGGCTGTGATCGATCATCCAAGGCAGAACTAAGCGGCGGTACGGACGCCCGAGATCATGCCGATCAGCTCGTTGACAATGCGCTCGATCTGCGCCCGGTCGTCGCCTTCCGCCATGACGCGGATTAGCGGTTCGGTGCCGGAGGGGCGGATAACGAGGCGGCCGTTCTTGGAAAGCTCGGCTTCCGCATCGGCGATTGCCTGCTGCACCTGCAGGTCTTCCAGCGGCTTGCCGCTGGAAATGCGGACATTGCGCAGAAGCTGCGGCACCGGCTCGAAGCGGCGGCAGACTTCGCTGACGGTCTTGCCAGTGCGCTTGACGGCAGCAAGAATCTGCAGCGCGGCAACAAGGCCATCGCCGGTCGTGCCGTAGTCCGAGAGCACGATATGCCCGGACTGTTCGCCGCCGACGTTGAAATTGTGCTGGCGCATGTGCTCGACGACATAGCGGTCGCCAACCTTGGTGCGGGCAAGACCCATCCCCTTGCCTTCGAGAAAGCGTTCCAGGCCGAGGTTCGACATCACGGTCGCAACGATGCCGTTGCCGCGAAGCTGCTGGTTCTCCGCCCACGTTTCGGCGATCACCGCCATCAGCTGGTCGCCGTCGACCATCGTGCCGTTTTCATCCACGATGATGACCCGATCGGCGTCGCCATCGAGCGCGATACCGATATCGGCCCGCACTTCGTCGACCTTCTTCTGCAAGGCAACGGGGCTCGTGGAACCGCAGTTGAGATTGATGTTGGTCCCGTTCGGCTCGTTGCCGATCGTTACGACATCGGCGCCGAGTTCCCAAAGCACGGCCGGTGCCACTTTATAGGCGGCACCATTGGCGCAGTCGATCGCAATCCTCAGGCCCTGCAGCGTGACATCGCGCGGCAGCGTGCGCTTCGCATGCTCGATGTAGCGGTCATGCACGCCATCGATGCGCTTGGCACGGCCGATGTCGTCGGACTTGGCAAGTTGCGTGTGGAGATCCTTCTCCATCAAGTCTTCGATCTGTATTTCGATATCGTCGGAAAGCTTGTAGCCGTCGGGGCCAAAGAGCTTGATGCCATTGTCCTCGTATGGATTGTGCGAGGCGGAAATCATGACGCCGATATCGGCACGCAGCGAACGTGTCAGCATGGCGACTGCGGGCGTCGGAATCGGGCCAAGAACGAATGCATCGACACCAGCGGCCGTGAAGCCCGCCACCATGGCATTTTCCAGCATATAGCCGGAGAGACGCGTGTCTTTGCCGATGACCACGCGATGGCGGTGATTGCCGCGGCGGAAGATCGTACCGACTGCAATGCCGACCCGCATCGCCAGATCCGGCGTCATCGGGAAGATATTCGACTGCCCGCGAATGCCGTCTGTGCCGAAGTAACGTCTTTTCATATGGTCCCCTATGCTTTCAGCGCGCCAAGAAGGCAGCGCGTTGCGCCAAGCAATTCAAGCCGCAGAGACGATTCGCCCCAATACAAAGCCTCATTGCGGCCTCTTCATGATAGCGGCATGCCACAAATCCTATGCGCCATCACGTAAATTACCAAGAAAATTGATTATATCCCGTTACCGACGGAAAAAGGCCGGATCTTCTGCTGGAAAATCCGGCCTTGTTCGTTCGAGTTGCTTTCCGTCAATGCGGCTGAGGCTCGAGCCCTGCTTCCGGCTCGTCGCCCTTGGAAGCCGGGCGTGCGCCGGCTTTCGGCACGGCCGAGCCGCGGCTCGGCGGCGAATCGTCGCCAAGGTCGCGAGCGGGCTTTTCACCGCGCAGCAGCGCCTTGATTTCCTCGCCGGTCAGCGTTTCGTACTCAAGCAAGCCTTCGGCAAGCGCGACGAAATCGTCGTGCTTTTCGGTGAGGATATCACGCGCCTGCGTGTATGCCTCGTCAATAAGCCGACGCACTTCGTTGTCGATCTTTTGAGCCGTGGCCTCGGAAACGTTCTTCGATTGCGATACGGAATGGCCGAGGAAGACCTCCTGCTGGTTTTCGCCATAGGCAACCTGACCGAGCTGGTCGGAAAAGCCCCACTGCGTGACCATCGCGCGGGCAAGCTTGGTGGCCTGCTCGATATCCGAGGACGCACCGGAGGTGATGTTCTCCTTGCCGAAGGTTAGTTCTTCCGCAACGCGGCCGCCCATCATGATGCAGAGGCGCGAGACCATCCACTTATAGCTCATCGAGTAGCGGTCGCCTTCGGGCAACTGCATGACCATGCCGAGAGAACGGCCGCGCGGAATGATCGTTGCCTTGTGCAGCGGATCGGCGACGGCGACGTTGAGCGCCGTGATCGCATGGCCAGCTTCGTGATAGGCCGTGAGCTTCTTTTCCGCTTCGGTCATCGCCGAAGAGCGGCGCTCGGCGCCCATCATGATCTTGTCCTTGGCGTCTTCGAATTCCTGCATGGTGACGACGCGCTTGTTGCGGCGTGCGGCCATCAGGGCGGCTTCGTTGACGAGGTTCATCAGGTCAGCACCGGAGAAGCCGGGCGTACCGCGGGCGAGAACCTTGAGGTCGACATTCGGCGCCAGCGGAACGTTGCGGGCATGTACCTTGAGGATGCGCTCGCGGCCGACGATATCCGGATTCGGAACGACAACCTGACGATCGAAACGGCCCGGACGTAGCAGTGCGGGGTCGAGAACGTCAGGGCGGTTGGTCGCGGCGATCAGGATGATGCCTTCATTGGCCTCAAAGCCGTCCATCTCGACCAGCAACTGGTTGAGCGTCTGTTCGCGCTCGTCGTTGCCGCCGCCAAGACCGGCGCCGCGATGGCGGCCGACGGCGTCGATTTCGTCGATGAAGATGATGCAGGGCGCATTCTTCTTCGCCTGCTCGAACATGTCGCGGACGCGACTTGCGCCGACGCCGACGAACATTTCGACGAAATCGGAACCCGAGATGGTGAAGAACGGGACGTTGGCTTCGCCGGCAACGGAGCGGGCGAGCAGCGTCTTACCGGTACCCGGAGGGCCGACAAGCAGCACGCCGCGCGGGATCTTGCCGCCGAGGCGCTGGAACTTCTGCGGATCGCGCAGGAATTCGACGATTTCTTCCAAGTCCTGCTTGGCTTCGTCGACGCCTGCGACGTCATCGAAGGTGACGCGGCCATGCGCCTCCGTGAGCAGCTTGGCCTTCGACTTGCCGAAGCCCATCGCGCCACGCGAGCCGCCTTGCATCTGCCGCATGAAGAACAGCCAGACGCCGAGAATGAGCAGCATCGGCAGCAGCGTGCCGAGATAGCTCAGGAAGCCTGACGAACCGTCGGTTTCAGGCCGGGCCGAAACCAGGACGTTCTTCGACTGCAGGCGCTCGAGCAGGTTGTCATCTATGACAGGAGAATAGGTCTGGAAGGTGGTGCCGTTTTCAACATAGCTTCCCGACACACGGTTGCCCGTGACGACGACTTCCTTGACGCGGCCCGCATCGACCTCACGCAGGAACTGCGAATAGGGTATGTCGCGCGAGCCGGTCTGCGCCGGCGTCGTCTGGAACATGCTGAAAAGGGCAATCAGCAGAAGCGCTATGATTGCCCACAAGGCGAAATTACGTAAGTTAGGGTTCATTGAACTCCCCAGCACTGCAACAACCGCCTCATGGCAGCCGTCTTATTTGGCTTCTAACATAGGGTTGCGCTGTGCCGTTGCCAAGGCGATACACTCTGTCAGATGGCTTTTCCGTCAATAAGACCTAAAGGCGGGCTTGGATAGGGGCGCATTCCAAAAGCCGCCGCGAGGCTTTCAGCAAAGATGAGATCAAATCGTGTCAAAAAGCGGTCGAACAGCGCAAAATACCGCGTGAGAGTGACATCCGGATGAGAATTCATGCACAGGTTCGCGTCAGCGGCGACTGAAATGCGTGGCTGAGCTGCCAAGGCCCGCTTGAGCGCAGCTTTTGGCAATCCAGCCACGCGCCGTGGCTGGATTGCCGTGGCAAGCACGGGAACGAGGGAGGAGTTGGCGGAACGTGCGATAACCGTCAGATCGAACGACGATCTATTCTCGACAACAAACCGGCCATCCCAGATGCCGCGCTCTGCGGGCGCAACGACCAGTGGCAAGATGCCGCGGCTTTCGCGTGCAAGGTAAAGGCCGTCGCGTCTTAGATCGAAAACCACTCTGCTTGCGGTCATGCGTCGGGGCGTGCCTGCGGTTACGAGAGCGAGAATGCGATCCATCTGCACGCGGCCTGGCGCAAAGCGTTGTCCGCCGAAAACGGCCGCAAGACGGCCGAGCGCATAACCGAGCACGTCCAGGGGCGCCTCAAGTCCATCTCTGTCCACGCGGCCCAGCCCTTCGCACGGAAGGGTAAAATGACGGCCGAGCCATTGGGCCGCCTGCCGTGAAAGCTCCAAGCGGATGTCGCCGTAAGCGTCTGCCTCCGGGGCGCCCTCACCCGCCAATGCGGCGCGCGTCCGCACGCGCTCATATTTAAGATCCTCATTGCTTGGATCATCGAGCCAAGGCAAGGCTCGGGCCGACAGAAATGCGCGGATATCGGCGCGCAGGCACGAAAGAAACGGCCGGGCGATCCAGACCCGGCGCTCAAAGAGAACGGCATCGGCGATGCCGGTGGAGGGGTTGTCGCTGCGCGCGCTGCGCATCGCTCGCGTCTCCCGCTGATCGTCCAGCGTATGCGCCGTCACGATGAGATTAGCGTCAAGTTCCGCCGCGGCATCTGCGAGCAGTTCGTAACGTGCCTCACGGGCGGCCACCATGATGCCGGTTTTTGGTTTGGGATCGCGCCAGACATGGATCACGTGGGCAATGCCGAGCGATTTGCATAAGGCTGCGACATGGCGCGCCTCATCTGCCGATTCTGCGCGCAGATCGTGGTCGATCGTCGCGGCGCATAGGGAAATTTGGGAATTGGGTTCGGCCTTCAGCGCTTCCAAAAGTGCAAGAAGCAGACCGGTCGAATCGCTGCCGCCGGAGATGGCGACGAGAATACGCGTCGGGCTGGCAAGCGAACGGAGAAAGCGACGGGCCGCGGCCTCGGGCGAAAGCACAGTGTCCGGAGACAAACCGGAATCCTCAGCAGGAGAGGCGCTTCTGTTCGCTCGCGACCTTGCTTATGACAGCGCGCGAAGCCTTCGGGTAACGCTTGGTGACTTCCTTGAGCGTCGCACAGGCCGTGTCGTTATTGTCGAGTGCAGCCAGCGACATGCCGAGCTTCAGTAGCATTTCGGGCGCCTTTTCGGACGAGCCGTATTTCTTGTGGGCATTCAGGAAGGTCTTGGCGGCCTCATTGAACTTGCCCTGGGAATAGAGCGCTTCGCCCAGCCAGAAATTGGCATCGGCAGCCCGAGCGCTTCCCGGATACTGCGCGATATACTGGGTGAACTGCTCTTCGGCAATCGCGTAATCACCGGAAAGGACGTGACCGTAAGCGGCCTTGTACTGATCGGTCTCGCTGCCGAGAGATGCGGTCTGCTGCGGCGACGTCCCGGCATTCACGTCGGGAAGCGGCGCTGAACCGACCTCGGCGCTCTCATTCACGCTGCCGCCGATCGGATTGCCGTTCTGATCGAACTGGATCGAGCCCAGCTGCTGCGGCGGCCGCCCGAAACCGCTGTCCGACGGAACGTCGTTGGAGGGAGCCCTTTCGGCTCCCTGTGGTGTCTCGATGATCGTCGCGACATCGTCGTTCTGGCGCTGGGGGCGTGCATCGGCCTGCCCGGAAGCCGGAGGCTGCAGATCCGCCTCGCTCTTCTTCGTGTTGCCCTTCGAACCAGCGGCACCGCCGCTCTTTTCCAGATCCTGGAAGCGAAATTCGTTGTCTTCCTGCGTCTTGCGCAGTGATTCCTGCATCTGCAGGATCTGGAAGCTCATTTCCTCGATGCGGCCGTTCAGTTGACGCAGTTGCTCTTCGAGTTGCTGCACGCGCATTTCCGCGCTGCTGCTCTGCACGTTGACCGCCGGCGGCGTCTGCGTCTGGCTTTGCGCAGGCTTGCCGCCAAAGTTCATGCCGAGAAACGAAGCGGAATAAGCCGCTCGCTCGGTTCCGGTTACGGCCGCGAGGCAGAGCAAGCCTGCCACGACAAGTTTCTTCATAGGTTTCGTCCTGTCCCAGTGATTCTTCGCGCCTGGATGGCACGAACAGGAGATTTTTCCAATTACCTTCAAAAAGCAACGGAGTCTGGCCAAAGTGTGTTCAAAAAGAAAGGCGGCCCGCGAAGGAGCCGCCTTTTCGCAACACAATATATTTGAGGGGATTACATACCGGCGCCGCCGAGAACAGTGACTGCACGGCGGTTCTGCGACCAGCAGGAAATATCGTCGCAGACGGCGACCGGACGTTCCTTGCCGTAGGAGATCGTCTTCATGCGCTGAGCCGGAACACCGCGCGAAGAAAGGTAATCCTTGGTGGCGGCAGCACGGCGGGCGCCGAGTGCAAGGTTGTATTCGCGCGTGCCGCGCTCGTCGGCATGGCCTTCGACGGTGATCGCATAGTTCGGGTAGCGAGCCAGCCACTGTGCCTGGCGGTCGAGTGTCTGGGCAGCGTCGGCACGGATCGAGGTCGAGTCAGTGTCGAAGAAGATGCGGTCGCCGACGTTGACGGTAAAGTCCTGAGCCGAACCCGGCGTTGCGGCACCTGCACCGAGGCCGAGCTCGCCAGCGCTGTTCGGCGTCTTCTTGTTGGCGCAGCCAGCGAGCGCCAGACCGGCAACGAGTGCGATCATGACGGGGTTGCGGGCGAAATACTGCATGCGGCTCATTGCCGGGGTGTGAATTCGGCTCATGGCCGGGTCTCCTTGCGATTTATCAGGGTTGCCGGACTGTAACCGTACTCGGTTAATCGGCGCTCAAGAAGTATGGTTAATAATTTGTTGATTGTCCCTGCATCGGCCAATTCCAGCACTTTGCGGCGACAAGAAGGCGAAATCCGGCTCATCCACTACTCAAGCAGCGGCGACCAGGCCGGGTCGGATGCGTAGGTCGGCGTCTTGATGGCCTGCTCGTTGTAACCGGTCAAATCGATCGAATAAAGCTGCGGGCCGCCTGCGCCGGCTGGCTGGCGGAAGAACATCAGCACACGCCCGTTCGGCGCCCAGGTCGGGCCTTCGTTGTGGAAGCCCGTCGTCAGGATGCGCTCGCCCGAACCGTCCGGCTTCATCACGCCGATCGAGAATTTCCCGCCCGATTGCTTGGTGAAGGCGATCAGATCGCCGCGTGGCGACCAGACTGGCGTCGAATAGTTGCCGTCGCCGAAGGAGATACGCGTCTGGCCGGAGCCGTCAGCATTCATCACGTAAATCTGCTGCTTTCCGCCGCGGTCGCTTTCGAAAACGATCCGGCCCCCATCCGGAGAATAGGATGGCGAGGTATCGATCGCGGCTGTCGACGTCAGGCGCGTCGTCGTGCGCGACCGCAGATCCATCGTGTAGATATTCGCGTTACCTTCCTGCTGAAGGCTCATCACCACTTTTTGGCCATCCGGCGAAAAGCGCGGCGAAAAGGTCATGCCGGGGAAGTTGCCGACAACTTCACGCTGTCCGGTTTCGAGCTGCAACAGGTAGACGCGCGGCTGCTGGTTGGCGAAGGACATGTAGGTCACTTCCTGCCGGTTCGGCGAGAAGCGCGGCGTCAGAACGAGGTCGCTGCCATCCGTCAGCGTGCGCACGTTAAAGCCGTCCTGATCCATGATCGCGAGTTGGCGTTTGCGCTGCTGCTTCGTGCCAGACTCGGAGACAAAGACGACACGGGTATCGAAATAGCCTTCTTCGCCGGTGATCTGCTTATAGATCGCATCGGCAATGATGTGGGCAACGCGACGCCAGTTTTCCGGCTGCGTATAGAATTGCTGGCCGGTCATCTGCTGACCGGCGAAGGAATCCCACAGACGGAACTCGGCGCGAAGTCGGCCATCACCTTCCTGCGTGACGCGGCCGGTGACGAGCGCCTGCGCGTTGATGACCTTCCAGTCTTCGAAACGCGGAGCGGCATCGGGGTTGGAAATCTTCTCGATGAAGGCGTTCTTGTTGATCGGCGCAAAGAGGCCGGAGCGCTGGAGATCGGCGGCGATCACCTGGGAGACCTGCGCGCCCATGTCGCCCTGCAGGAAATCGGTAATGGCGATCGGCAGCGGCTCGACGTTACCCTTGTTGATGTTGATCTCGACAAGCGCGTGGGCAGGCGTCGCGATAGCCGCCGTCACAGCCATGCCGAGAGCCACCATGAAGGCGCGGATGAGGGAACACTTGGTCATGAGGAGCAAGCCTTTCAGCATTTAAAGGGCCATCTGACTGGGGTCGAAGTTCACGATGACTTCGCTCCACGCGTCATATTTGTCTTTCGGAAGGTTGGTGAATGGCGCGGACCGTTTGACGGCACGATAGGCACCGCCTGCAAGTGCACGGCGTGTGGATTCGTTGCCGCCGGTCGCTTCGACCTCGGGGTCTCCGATGATCTCGCCATTCTCGTCCAGCTTCATGTGGACGGTGATGCGGACCTGGTCCATGTCCGCAAGGCCGGGAATGATCTGCCAGTTGCCGGCAATCGCATTACGCAGCGCATCCATCTCGCTCATGCTGAGCTTGGCGCCGGTGTTATTCGACTTCTTGGCACCCAGAGATGCGACTTCGGTCGAGCGCTTGGCGCCGCCGTTGGAAGGCTCCTGCTTGTTCAGCAGTGCTGCGATGTCGTCGGCGTTGAAATCGCTCTGCTTCGAGGACGAGGCCTTCGCCTTTTCCTGGGCCTTGTCGGCTTTCTTCTTGTCCGGCTGCTTGTCAGCCGTCTTCTGCTGGTCCTGCGCTTTTTCCGGCGGCTTTTCAGCGGGTTTCTGCTCGGGCGGCTTCACCTGCGGCTTGGCCACCGGCGTGGGAACATTGTCCGGCAGCGCTTCGGCTTCCGGCTTCGGCGGCTCGGCCTGTTCGGCGGGCATTTCTTCCGGCTTCGGCGGCGTCGGCGCAATTTCCGGCTTGGTTTCTGGAACCGATGCGACTTCCTTCGGCTCATCGACCACCGTGTCCTCCTTCATGATCTCCTTCACCTCGTTGGGGACGGGATCATTCTGGGGAAGCGGCTTTTCGGCGGCTTTCGGCGCGGCAGTGCTTTCGTTGTTGTTGGGCTTGGCGTTCGGGATCGGCGGCGTCTTCAGATCGATCTTGTTGTCGCCGAGGTTCTCTGCGTCTGCAACATCAGCGGGTTTTGACGTCGGCTTCGGCGCCGGCTTGTCGTTGGGCTTTGCCGTCTTGTCACCCTGCTGCATCTGGGTGATGGATTCGACTGGCACCAGATCGACCGGCATCGCTTCGAAATCATCGACCTTGAACGATTCCGGCGAACCGATGGTCACCAGAGCCGCGGCGAGCACCAAGCCGTGCAGAACAGCAGATGTGACGACACTGGTCTTCATCTTGCTTTCTACTGGTCCTTCTTCTGCTGCGTGACGAGACCGATATTCTTGAAGCCCGCGCCCTGGATGCGCGCCATGACGTCGGCGATCACGCCGTAGGGCGCCGTCGCGTCACCACGCACGAAGATGCGCTCATTGTAGCCGGTGGTCGCGATCGCTTCGAGCTTGGCGGCGATCTCTTCGGCCGGGATCGGCGTTTCCTGCAGGAACACCGCACCGTCGTTCTTGACGGAAATGGTGATCGGCTGCGTTTCGGAATTGAGCGCCTTGGCCTGCGTTTCCGGCAGGTCGATCGGCACGCCGACGGTCATCATCGGGGCCGCCACCATGAAGATGATGAGCAGCACGAGCATGACGTCGACGAGCGGCGTCACGTTGATCTCGGAAATAACACCCTTGTTCCGGCCACCACGGCGGCGGCGTCCTCCGCCTCCGCCGTTATTGCCTCCAACAGCCATACCCATGATCGTGTACTCCGTTGGTTTTACTGTGCGGCCTGACGCGGCTGCAGCTTCTCGTCGATCTGGCGCGAAAGTATGGCGGAGAATTCGTCCGCAAAGCCTTCCATGCGGCCAGAGAGTTTGCCGGCATCCGCGGAGAACTTGTTGTAGGCGATAACCGCCGGGATAGCGGCAACGAGGCCGATCGCAGTGGCGAGAAGAGCCTCGGCAATACCTGGGGCAACGACCGCGAGATTGGTCGATTTCGAACCGGCGATTGCCTGGAACGAAGTCATGATGCCGACGACCGTACCGAAGAGACCGATGAACGGACCGGCCGAACCGATGGTCGCGAGCGACCCGAGGCGGGCGGAAAGATATTCGGTTTCACGGGCGAGCGTCACATCCATTGCCCGGTCGATACGCATCTGCAGGCCGATCGGCGAGCGTGCGCCGCGCTCGAAGGACTTCTTCCACTCGCGCATGGCGGCGACGAAGATCGAAGCAAGCCCGGTATTGTTGCGTTCGGAAAGTGTCCTGTACAGCTCTTCCAGCGACTGACCCGACCAGAAAACCTGTTCGAACTTGTCGAACTGGCGCCGGGCGCGCCCATAGGCCAGATATTTGTCGATGACAATTGCCCAGGTCCAGACGGAGGCTGCGATCAGCCCGAGCATGACCAGCTTGACGACGATGCCTGCCTGCATGAACAGCGACCAGAGGCTGACGTCGGCCGTTGCTGCTGCCAATCCTACTTGTTCCATTTATCAAAATCCCCGAATCCAAACGCCCGGTGCTTGACCGGGCGGCACAGAAAGTGATCTCGCAAGAATTGCCTGGCGACCGCCGCCCAAAGCCCTGGTCAAGCTTAAAGCTCTTCTTCCGCCTTCCTTGCCGTCAAATTTGGTCAAAGGAAGGCGTGCACCGCACAATCTCTGACTTTCAGAGTAAGACACTATTATGGTTAATAGATCGTTAGTGCCAGAGTATGACGGCAAAGCTTTACCAGCTGAATTTTTTCTTCTCGGCTTGGCACGAAGAGACCGAAGTCCGACGACGGAGTACCGCGCAATTCTTGCAGCGCCGAATTCCTTCACATGAAAGTCAGGTTTTTGCAAGGCTTGCGTTTGGTCATTTCTGCATGTCTGGAATGCGCTTTCAGCCCTCCTGCGTCTCTATTTGCATCTGCCTTGCCAGCGCCTCGGGCAACCGCCGCGGTCTTCCCTTCGCGTTGATGACGGCAATGATGACCTTGGCGGCGATAAGCGGCGTTTCGCCGCGGCGGATGTCCTGTTGCAGCACCATCTTCGCGCCGCCTGCCTTCTCGGTGCGCGTGACGATGGTGAGAACATCGTCCATGCGCGCCGGATTCCTGAAGTCGATCTCCATGCGGTGGACGACGAAAACGAGCCCTTCCTCGTCGGCGGTGATCAGCTCGCGCTGCTCGACGCCCAGGCAGCGAAGATAGTCGGTGCGGCCGCGCTCGAGGAAATGCAGATAGCGCGCGTGATAGACGAGACCGGAGAAATCGGTGTCTTCGTAATAGACGCGCTGGATCAGTTGGTGCCCCGTCTCCGTCAGCACGCCAGAAATCGAAAAGCCGTTATCCGCCATAATTTTCTCCAAACACGCATGCCTGTTGGCGAGGCGCAGCAATGCCCTAGCTTTGAACAATCGTCACAGTACTTGAGTATTCCCGATAGTGGATGAACATGCAGGAGGCAATGCGATGAAGATTGCGGTGATGGGCGGAGATGGGTTCATTGGCTGGCCGACATCGCTGCATCTCTCAGACGCGGGGCACGACGTCCACATTCTCGACAATCTCTCGCGGCGCTGGATCGACACCGAACTTGGCGTGCAATCGCTGACGCCGATGGATTCCATTCAGGAGCGTACCCGCATCTGGCATGCCGAAACCGGGCGGCGCATCCATTTCAATCTGATTGACCTCGCCAAGGATTACGAGCTTCTCAAGAATTGGCTTGCCGAAAACCGGCCGGCGGCCATCGTCCATTTCGCCGAGCAGCGCGCGGCTCCCTATTCGATGAAGAGCGACCGGCACAAGAACTACACCGTCAACAACAATGTCAGCGCTACGCATAACCTTTTGAATGCGCTCGTCGAATTACAGCTCGACGCTCATCTGATCCACCTCGGCACGATGGGCGTCTACGGTTATTCGACCGTCGGCGCGGCGATCCCCGAGGGCTACCTGACCGTCGGCGTCGAAACGGCGGATGGCGAGATGGCCCGACAGGAAATCCTCTATCCGTCCAATCCCGGCTCGATCTACCATATGACCAAGTGCCTGGATCAACTGCTCCTGCAGTTCTATGCGAAAAATGATGCGCTGCGCATCACCGACCTGCACCAGGGCATCGTATGGGGCACACATACGCAGCAGACCTGCCGCCATCCCCAACTGATCAACCGTTTCGACTATGACGGCGACTACGGCACCGTACTGAACCGCTTTCTCATCCAGGCCGCGATCGGCTACCCGCTGACCGTGCACGGCACAGGCGGCCAGACGCGCGCCTTCATCCATATCCAGGATTCGGTTCGCTGCATCGAGCTTGCGCTGAAGAACCCGCCTGCGCGCGGCTCCCGTGTCGAGATCTTCAACCAGATGACCGAGACGCATCGGGTGCGCGATCTTGCCGAGATGATCGCCAGGATGAGCGGCGCGAAGATCGCCTGGCTTCCCAATCCGCGCAAGGAAGCGCCGGAAAACGATCTGATCGTCAGGAACGAGAAATTCCGCGATCTGGGGCTCGATCCGATCACGCTCGAGGCGGGCTTGCTCAGCGAGATCGTCGACGTCGCCAGGAAATTCGCTTACCGCGTCGACCGCTCCCGCGTTCCCGCAGTCTCTGCCTGGACGAAGGACATCGCCGCCACGATCGACCGCGACCCGGAAGGCAAGCGGCTGAAATCGGTGTCATGAGCATGGACGTGATGGAGACCGGAGCGGTCATCTCATTAGGAGAGTGGCCTCAGCGTTACGCCTACATCACCCTCGTCACGAATGCCGACTATGCCAAGGGTGCGACCGCGCTTGTACGCTCCCTTCGGCTCACGAAAACGGCGGCCAATATCGTCGTGCTGCATACCGGCGGCGTTGATGGAATCGCGCTTGCCCCGCTTGCCGATCTTGGCTGCCGCCTCATCGCAGTCTCGCACCTGCCGCTTTCCGGCGCCTTCAACGAGCGTCATGCCCGCGGCCAGCTTCATTCCGCCGCTCCCTTCGCTAAGGGCCGCAAGCCTGATTTTCATTCGCCGCTCGACAATTTCTGCAAGCTTCGCCTCTGGCAACTGACCGAATACGAGCGAATCGTCTTCATCGACGCCGATGCTATCATCTTGAAGAATATCGACAAACTCTTCGCCTACCCCGAATTTTCCGCAGCACCGAATGTCTATGAAACGCTTGCCGACTTCCGCCGCATGAATTCCGGTGTCTTCGTCGCAAGACCCTCCGAAGAAACCTTTGGCCGGATGCTTGCCATGCTCGACCAGCCGGATGCCTTCTGGCGACGGACCGACCAGACCTTCCTCGAAGCCTTCTTCCCGGATTGGCACGGCCTCCCCGTCTATTTCAACATGCTGCAATATGTATGGTTCACCATGCCCGCGCTTTGGGACTGGAAGAGCATTTCGGTCCTGCATTACCAATATGAAAAGCCATGGGAGAAGGATCATCCGAAGGCGGCCAGGCTCAAGCCGCTGATCGATCTCTGGCACTCCGTCCATGCCGGCAACGACCTGCCGGACCTTGCGTCCATGATGAACCCGGAGGCGAAATGAAGGTACTGGTATCCGGCGGGACGGGCTTGGTGGGACGCTATATCGTCGAGGAGCTGCTTGCCGCCGGATATTCGGTCATCATTGGCGGTCGCCGCGCGCCATTGCCACGCCTCTTCTCCCGTCCCGTCGAATTCGCACCGCTTTCGCTCGATCCCGACAAGGACCATATCGAGGCCTTCGACGATGCCTATTTCTTCGTGCATGCCGCGCTCAGCCACCTACCCGGTCGATATCGTGGCGGCGAAGGCGATGATCCGGGCGGCTTCCGCCGCCTAAACCTCGACGGCACTGTGTCGCTCTTCGACACCGCCAAGCGCGCCGGTACCCGCCGCTGCATCTTCATCTCCAGCCGCGCCGCCTATCAGGACACAGCGCCCGGCACTGTTCTCACAGAAGACATGCTGCCGGAGCCGGATACGCTTTACGGAGAGGTAAAGCTCGCCGGCGAGCGAGCGCTCGCCCATCTGGCCGGACCGGGCTTTGCAGCGACCAGCTTGCGCACCACGGGAGTCTATGGCGACTTGCTCCCGAACAAATGGACGGGTCTCATCGAGGATTACCTGAGCGGCAGGCCGGCGCCCGTTCGAGCCGGAACGGAAGTTCACGGCCGCGACCTCGGCCGCGCCGTGCGGCTGATGCTGGAGACGGAAAGCGCCCGCGTCTCCGGCGAGGTCTTCAATGTTTGCGATCTTCTCGCCGATACCCGCGATATCTTGTCGGTCGTGCAACAGCAAACCGGCTGTTCCAATCCTCTGCCTGCCTCGGCAGACAAGTCTGCCATCAATCGGATGAGCACCGAAAAGTTGCAAGCGCTCGGCTGGCTTGCGGGCGGCAAGGCCTTGTTCGAACAGACGGTCCGGCAACTGGCGGCCCCATTGCAGCACTTGCGGCAGTAAACGCCCGCTGTTTCACGGGATTGCAATGGCCCGCCAGCCGTTTATGGTTCGCATTATGCAGCAGACGATATCCAAAGGACTGAAAGCCCAGATGCGCGCCGAACGGCTTGCGCTGCGCGACTCAATCCCGCCAGAGACGCGGATCGAAAAAAGCCTGGCCATGGCGGAGCACGCCGGCGAGGCTGTGGCTTTCGATCCCGGCACGATCATTTCGGGCTTCATGCCCATCCGCTCGGAGGCCGATATCCGGCCGTTAATGGCGCGCTTTGAGGAACGCGGCGCCCGCCTCTGCGTTCCCGCCATCCTCGACAGGCAGACGATCGTCTTCCGTGAACTCCTGCGCAGCGCGCCGCTTGTTGCAACGGGCTTCGGTACTGCCGGACCGGGACAGGAGGCCACCGTTCTCGATCCGGAAATCATGCTCGTGCCGCTGTCGGCCTTCGACGATCGCGGCCATCGCATCGGCTATGGCGCCGGCCACTACGACCGCGCGATCGGCCGTTTGCGGCAAAAAGGCATGCATCCGAAGCTGATCGGCATTGCATTCGACTGCCAGGAAGTGGCACATGTGCCCGACGAGCCGCATGACATAAGCCTGGATGCCATCCTGACAGAAAGCGGCCTTCGCTTTTTTGCTTCTTGGATCGGATAAGGAATGCGTCTGCTTTTTCTGGGTGACATGGTCGGCAAGACGGGGCGCACGGCTGTATGGGATCGACTGCCCGGCTTGATTTCAGACCTGAAACTCGACTTCGTGATCGTCAACGGCGAAAATGCTGCCGGCGGTTTCGGCATCACGGAGGACATCTTTCTCGAGACGATCAACGCCGGCGCCGACGTCGTCACAACCGGAAACCACGTCTGGGACCAGAAGGAAGCGGTCGCCTTCGCGGGCCGCCACGATCAGTTCCTGCGCCCGGCGAACTATCCGCAGGGAACGCCCGGCCGCGGCTCAGGCCTCTTTTATGCGCGAAGCGGAGCACGCGTGCTCGTGGCAAACATCATGGGCCGCGTCTTCATGCATCCCGAGCTCGACGATCCCTTCAAATCCGCCGAAGCGATCCTCGATGCCTGCCCGCTGAAGGAGCAAGCCGATGCGATCATCTTCGATTTCCATGCGGAGGCCACCAGCGAGAAGCAGTGCTTTGGCCATTTCGTCGATGGACGCGCCAGCTTCGTCGTCGGCACGCACACCCATGTGCCGACCGCCGACCACCAGATCCTCAACGGAGGCACGGCCTATATGTCGGACGCCGGCATGTGCGGCGACTACGACTCCTCGCTTGGCATGGACAAGGAAGAGCCGCTAAACCGCTTCATATCCAAGATGCCGAAGGGACGTATGGAAGCCGCCACTGGACCTGCCACGATCTGCGGTGTCGGCGTGGAGATTTCCGACTCCACGGGGCTTGCTGAAAAGATCGCACCGCTGCGGATTGGCCGGCGGCTTTCCGAAACCATCCCGGATTTCTGGCGCTGAGAACACCCGCCAGCAACACGCAATTGTGAGCGGCCCTGCCTGATTTCGGCTGGACCGATGCGTCCCCTTGTCGCATCCTCGCCGCACCGTGAAAGCGCCGGAGGGGTGGCATGAAGCCGCAATTGCTTATCCTCGCTATCGCATGCCTTGTGCCTCTTGCCCTGCCCCGTGCAGCCGGCGCACAAGATGAACGGAAGCCCGTTAGCCAATGCCAGGCGATCGCACAGGCAATCCCCAAGGCCAGATTCGCAAGCTTTTCCCGTGAGATGCCCATCGTGCGCGCGGTTTCGGAAGGCGAGGATGTCAAGCTGACCTTCCTAGGACATTCCACCTTCGAAATCGAAACGCCGGGCGGCATCGTCATCGCAACGGATTTCAACGGCTGGTACCGGCCGGTCGTGACACCCGACGTGGTGACGATGAACCGGGCGCACTCCACGCACTACACGCTGACCCCGGATCCGGCGATCAAGCACGTGCTGCACGGCTGGAGCGATGTGCCCGGAGAAAAGGCCGACATCGACCTGATGGTCGGCGACACCTATATCCGCAACGTCACGACGGATATCCGCGGCGGCTACGGCGCTGCGCAGCAGGATGGAAATTCGATCTTCATCTTCGAGAGCGCCGGTCTCTGCATCGGCCATCTCGGCCATCTGCACTATGAGCTGACCGATGCCCACTACACCGAGATCGGCCGCCTGGACATCGTCATGGTGCCGGTCGATGGCGGCCTGACCATGGGCGCCGACAGCATGAGCCGCATCATCAAGCGGCTGCGCTCGTCGCTGATACTGCCGATGCACCGCCGCGGTCCGCCGGTCCAGCGCTTCGTGTCGATGTTCGGCAAGGATTTCGATATCAGCTACGCGCCCGACGACACGATCACCGTTTCCATGCGCTCCCTCCCCAAGAAGCCGCTCATTTATGTGATGAAGGGTGCTCAATAGAGAAGACCCGAAAGCCTGAGACCTCCGAGTCCTGCCCATATCAGGCAAATTGCAGATGCCGCTTGATGCCCACTTCCGGCATCTTGTCATCGCTGAGATTGGCCTTCGCGATCTCCCAGCCGAACTTCAGCTTGCTGCCGGTCGATACCCAGATTTCGGCGTCGTCGACATGCATGACAAGCATCGTCAGGTTCGGATCTTTCTTGCCCTCCTCGTACCAGGCAGCAACCACCGAATTCCAATATTGCTCGATCCTCGAAGGGTCCGGCCGAACCTCGATCTTGCCTGCCAGGCACGCGTGGTAGTCGTGATCCTTGCCGACGACGCAGAAATGCGCCCGCGTTCCCGGTTTGACGGCGCGGACGATGTCGGCATCCGACTTGGTATAGAACCAGATGGTATTGGTCTTCGGATCGGCATGCGGAGCCATCGGCTGCATGTGCATGTCGGCACCATCGATGCCGAGCATACCTGCGGAAACATCGTTCACCTGATCCCAAAGCTGCCGTGCCGGATGATCGCGCGCTTCACTAAAGCTTGCCATGGCCTTCCCCTTCCGTTCAGGCTTTTCAAGCCTTCAAACGTCACGTCTGCCGCTTTGTTCCGTAGCTTTTCGCCTTCCTCGGGACACAGAGACAAGCTGCTTTCCCCTTGAATGCAGCCCGCTTCGCTCTTATAAGGCCGTCCATTCCGAACAATGAGACGTGAACAGGGGTGCCATGGCTGGCCATTCACAGTTTAAAAACATCATGCATCGCAAAGGCCGTCAGGATGCCGTGCGGTCGAAAATGTTCTCCAAGCTTGCGCGCGAAATCACCGTTGCTGCCAAGGCCGGCCTGCCCGACCCGACGATGAACGCGCGCCTGCGCCTGGCAATCCAGAACGCCAAGGCCCAGTCCATGCCGAGGGACAACATCGACCGCGCCATCAAGAAGGCCGCAGGCGCCGATAGCGAGAATTACGACGAAGTCCGCTACGAGGGTTACGGTCCGGGAGGCACGGCGATCATCGTCGAAGCGCTGACCGACAACCGCAACCGCACCGCATCCAACGTCCGCTCGATCTTCACGAAGGCCGGCGGCGCGCTCGGCGAAACCGGCTCGGTTTCCTTCTCCTTCGATCACGTCGGTGAGATCACCTACAAGCCATCCGCCGGCGATGCCGACACGGTCATGGAAGCCGCAATCGAAGCCGGCGCCGATGACGTCGAGACCGACGAGGAGGGCCACACCATCACCTGTGCCTTCGAATCCCTTGGCGAGGTCGCCAAGGCCCTGGAAGGCGCGCTTGGCGAAGCTGAAACCGTCAAGGCCGTCTGGCGCTCCCAGAACAACGTGCCGGTGGACGAGGAAAGGGCCCAGTCCCTGATGAAGCTTATCGATAGCCTGGAAGACGATGACGACGTGCAGAACGTCTATTCGAACTTCGAGGTTTCCGAGGAAGTGCTCGCCAAGCTTTCCGCCTGAGCATACGAACGAACAACAAACGAACCCGGCTGCGGAAACGCTACCGGGTCTTTTTGTTTTCAGGAGTGATTTTGAGCTCAGAGCGACGCAGACTACATGCAACCTGCCGCTACCTCGTGCGCTCCCTCACTCCTGTGCTTGTCAGCCCAGCGCGCCCAAGTCCTTGGTCGCGGAAGACTCATTCACTGCAATGAGGAAGGAAGCCGGGGAGCGCTTCGCAGCTCCAGGACCTTAAGCCGCAACACGCATGAAATTCCCCAGTTCCGCAAACAGCTCGACCGACTTCAGCCGCGCCTCGATGTCGTGGATCGGCATCGAGATGATGAGTTCGTCCGCCCCGGTCTCCTTCAGGAATTCGGTGAGCTTCGCCTCTGACGTCTTCGGCGAGCCGACGACCGCATAGCGAAGCGTGTGCTCGACGTTCAGTTTCTCCATCGGTGACCAGAAGCCCTCCATGTCCTCGACTGGCCGCGGGAACGGGCCACGGACGTTACGGCGCAGATTGACGAACTGCTGCTGGGCAGAGGTGAAATGATATTGCGCCTCCTCGTCGCTCGGCGCGACGGAACCCATGACGCCGGCCATGACGTAGGGCTGGTCGAGCGAGGCCGAGGGTTGGAACTTGCTGCGGTAGATATCGATCGCATCGAGCAGCAAATCGGGCGCGAAATGCGAGGCGAAGGCATAGGGCAGCCCGAGCATCGCCGCGAGCTGGGCGCTATAAAGACTGGAGCCGAGAAGCCAGATCGGCACATGCGAATTGTGGCCCGGAACGGCAAGGATCGCCTGGTTTTCGACGGGCGCGCCCAATAGCTGCTGCAGCTCGACGATATCGTTCGGGAAGCTGTGGGCGCCTGTCTCCAGATTGCGGCGGAGCGCCTGTGCCGTGCGCATATCCGTACCCGGCGCGCGGCCGAGCCCGAGGTCGACCCGGCCCGGGAAAAGCGCCGCCAATGTACCGAACTGCTCGGCGATCACCAGCGGCGAGTGATTTGGCAGCATGATTCCGCCCGAGCCGATGCGGATCCGTGTCGTTGCGGCACCGACATGGCCGATGACCACCGCAGTCGCAGCACTTGCAACCCCCGGCATGCCGTGATGTTCCGCCAGCCAGAAGCGCTTGTAGCCGCACTCTTCCGCCTTCTGCGCCATGCGCGCCGAGCCTTCGAAGGATTGCTGGATCGTCGTGCCTTCGGCAACGGGCGAAAGATCGAGAATGGAAAAGGGAACCATAGGAAAAACCTGCCGGTGATTGGAAGGACAGGTCTATGTAGGTTCTGGAACCGCTCATTCCAAATCCCGCGGACGAAGAAAAGGGCCGGTTTCCCGACCCCCGATCTCTTCGCTTCGTTTGCTCGGCTTATCGGCGTTGCCTCAGAACATGAACCTCGGCGCTGTGATGGTAATGGTCGTGAGGCAGCGTGAAATTGCCGAGCTGACGATCCATCTCCACAGCCTCGGCCGCAAGGCGGTGGATCGCGGCTGTCGTTTCCTCGACCATGGCGGCATTCTGCTGCGTCATCGAATCGAGCTCGGAAACGGACGTGTTGATCTGGCGTAGCGTATCCGCCTCTTCGCGGGTCGATTCCATGATCTCGTTGATTTGGCCGTTGATCGCTTCCACATGGCTGCCTATGCCGGTCAGAGCCACCCCTGCCCGCTCGACAAGCGCCACGCCGGTCTCGACTTCGTGGGTCGACTTCTGCAGCAGGCTCGCAATTTCCTTGGCTGCGCTGGATGAGCGCTGCGCCAACTCGCGCACTTCCATTGCCACAACCGCAAACCCCTTGCCGGATTCCCCGGCGCGGGCGGCTTCGACGCCGGCATTAAGCGCCAGCAGGTTGGTCTGGAAGGCGATGTCGTCGATGACGGAGATGATCGTATTGATCTGCCGCGAGGAGGACTGGATTGCTTCCATCGCTGCGATTGTCTCGCGCATGATCTGGCTGGAACCGGTGGTCTCCTTCGTCGCGTCGCGGGCAATGCGCTCGGCCTGTTCGGCGCGTTGGATCTGAACGCGAACGGACTGGGTGATCGCGTCGATCGCATTGGCCGTTTCGGTGATCGAAGCAGCCTGGCGCTCGGTACGTCCGGCAAGGTCGTCGGCTCCGGTCCGCATCTCTTCCGAGCCCGACCGTACAGCCATGGAGTTGCCGCCGATCGCCGTCATCGTTTCGCTGAGCGTGGCGAGCGCTTCGTTGAAGTTGACGCGCAGGCTTTCAAGTTCGTTGGGGAAGCGCGTTTCGATCTGATAGGCAAGATCGCCTTTCGCCAGATGGTCCAGACCCTCGTCCAGTGCCTGGACGACATCCTGCAAGGTTCTCGCTTCCGCTTCGCGCAGAGCAAGGTTTTCCTGGCGGTCGCGTTCGGCGCGAGCGCGTGTTTCGGCGTTTGCCGCTTCCAACTCGCGGCTTTCGATCAGTGATTGCCTGAAGCGGGCGAGCGCCTTGGCCATCGTGCCGATTTCGTCCTGGCGGGTCTGGCTGCCGATCTCGACATCCAGCTTGCCGTCGGCCACATCGCGGGTATTTCCAGCGAGGCGGGCAAGCGGCGAGAAGAGCAGCTTGGTGATGAGGCCGGTGGCGATCGCCATGACGACAAGCGCTGCAAGGCCGATCATCGTCAGCAGCGTCGCGATCTCGATCGAACCAGCATTGAGCTCGCTGACGAGCACGCTTTCGACGACGAGGAACCGTTCGGCCTGATAGGTGATAGAGCGGACGTAGGCCCGGGCGGTGCCGTCGGGGCGCGCAAAGTCGTCCACCGTCATGCCGTTGGTGCTTGCAAGCGCATCCTTCATGAAGGTGAACGGCGCTGTGTCGAGCGTCGCAAGCCGGGCTTCGGCATTGAGCCCCACGGCAGAACCATCACTGGAAATGATGGCCGCCTGAGCCGTGCTGCCGGATACGATCCCCTTTGCCAGGATGCTGGTGACAATATCGTCGCGAACCTTGAAGAGGATGATGCCCTTCGGCTGTCCGAGCTTGATGATCGGCACTGCATAGAAGATCGCCGACTTGCCGTTGGAGGCATCAACGCGCAGGCCCGAAAATGCGGTCGGCGCGGAATCGTCTGTCGCCTTGGCCGTGTTCTCGATCGCCTTTGCAAACGCAATACCCGCACCTGTCGCCTTCCATGCATCAGCCTTCAGGTTTTCGGCAAAATTGTCGTCCTTCCTGTAGGAATAGAGAACCGAGCCATCGAGATCGGCGATCAGCAGGTCGCTGAAAGCGGTGTTCTCCAGGTCGCGTGCAACTTCGCCCTGCGTCTTTTCGTGGCTGGAGTAGTAGAAGCCGCTCGGTCCTTCCGGTTTCATCAGCTTTTCACGCTGATCGGCCGGGTTCGGATTGTTGGTGATGAACACCTTCTTGAGTTCGCCGCGAGCGTCGCCCGACGATTTTTCGATCGTCTTCCAGCCGCTCTTCAGGCTTGTGATCGACATCTGCAGCGCCTCGATGCGCGCAATGGAACTCGCCTGGTTTTCGAGCTGTCCCAGTTGATCCTGCAGCATGTCGCCGCGAAAGATGAGAACGCTTTCCTTGGCCTTCAGCGCCTGCGCATCTGAAATGCGGCTGCTGGTGAAGTAGCCGAGAACACTGATCGTGCTCACGGCCAGTGCCGTGAGCAGGATAAATGTCGCGATAACCTTAAAGGACAGGGACTGAAATCTCTGAGCCATGACAACGAACCCTTCCGGAGCGGCTTGCCGGCAGCGCAAACCTGCCACCTTGACCGAAAACAGAACACGGGGAGCCTTAACCTTTTGCAAAAAGGCAGCTCCTCTCACATTTGAATGGTAGCTTTGAGGTATTGGATTTAATTCGTGGTAAACGGCGCCTTATAAAGGGACGTAATGTTTTTGTTTTGTTCACATATCGATGGCAGTTATTTTGCAACCGCAATAAGGTGAGCCATGCAAAATACGATTCGCATCATCGGCATCGACCCGGGCCTTCGCCGCACCGGCTGGGGAATTATCGACACACTCGGCAATTCGCTGCGCTTCGTCGCCTCCGGTACGGTGACCTCGGACGGCGAGATGGACCTCGCCTCCCGCCTTTGCCAGCTGCATGATGGGCTTGCCGAAATCGTGCATGGCTACAAGCCGGATGAGGCAGCGGTCGAGCAGACCTTCGTCAACAAGGATGCGGTTGCGACGCTGAAGCTCGGTCAGGCTCGCGGCATCGCGATGCTCGTGCCGGCACGCGCCGGGCTCCAGGTATCGGAGTATGCACCCAACGCCGTCAAGAAAGCCGTCATCGGCGTTGGCCACGGCGAGAAGCAGCAAATTCACTTGATGCTGAAAATCCTGATGCCGAAAGTCGAATTCAAGGGCAACGACGCCGCTGACGCGCTGGCCATCGCCATCTGCCACGCCCACAACCGCGGCAGCAGCCGGATGCGCCAGGCAGCACTGGCCAGCTGACACGCGTTCTTGACTTGTTCTCTTTTTGCAGTTAGGTAATACGAACGAGGTATTACCATGCGTGTCACCGAAAAGGGCCAAGTGACGATCCCGAAGGGGATTCGCGACCGACTAGGGATCGGTCCCGGATCGGAAGTGGATTTCATCGCCTCCGGAGCGGGCGCCGTACTCGTCAAGATCGAGAAGAGCGGATCTGATCCGATTCGCAATTTCGATGATTGGGCGCGCCGCGTCCAAGGAACGGTTGATCTCGGCGGAATGACAACGGATGAGTATATCGAATGGTTGAGGGGCCCGCGTGACGATCTCGACCCTCGTTGACACTAATATCTTTATCGACATCCTGGGGCCTGATACCGCCGAACGGCAATGGTCGCTGAAGTCCCTGAAGCAATGCGTTATTGACGGTGATCTGGTAACGAACGTCGTTATCTGGTCGGAACTCGCCGCCTCGCCTCTGTCAGAGGAGCAGTTGACGTCTGCTTTGTCCTGGCTCGATGTCAAGCGTGAAGCCGTACCTTTCGAGGCGGCCTTTCGGGCCGGCAAAGCACACCGCCTATATCGGCGAGCCGGCGGTCAGCGCGAAAGGATACTTCCCGATTTTTTGGTCGGGGCTCATGCCGATTGGCGCCGGCATCGGCTGCTGACGCGTGACGCTGTCCGCTACCGTTCCTATTTCCCATCGCTCGATCTCATCACCCCTCAAACCCATCCCTGACGGACCTCTTCATGATCGGCAAGCTCAAAGGCACCATCGACGAAATCGGCGAAGACCATGTGCTCGTCGACGTGCACGGCGTTTGCTACGCCGCCTATTGCTCCGGCCGTACGCTATCGAGACTCGGCTCGCCGGGAGAAGCGTGCGTGCTCTTCATCGAGACCTATGTGCGCGAAGACCAGCTGAAGCTCTTCGGCTTCATGACCGCGCTTGAGCGCGAGTGGTTCAACCTGCTGCAAAGCGTACAGGGTGTCGGCGCCAAGGTCGCGCTCGCCATTCTCTCCATCCTGACGCCAGGCGAACTGGCCAATGCGATCGCGCTGCAGGACAAAACGGCCGTTTCCCGCGCACAGGGGGTCGGCCCGAAGGTTGCCGTTCGCATCGTCACCGAATTGAAGAACAAAGCGCCCGCATTTGCCGGCGAGGCGATCAATATCGGCCTCAAGCAGGAACTCGGTGAAGGTGTAGCTTCGGCCCCGGTCTCCGATGCCGTCTCGGCGCTGACGAATCTCGGCTATTCACGTGATCAGGCCGCCAACGCCGTCGCTGCGGCCATGAAGACGGCAGGCGAAGGTGCTGACAGTGCCAAGCTGATCAGGTTGGGTCTGAAGGAGCTCGCGCGTTAAATCCGCCGCGATTTGATGCAAAAGCGGACTGCGTCATGTATGGGTTGAATCCCTGTCAAACTGGAAGATTGCCAAGATGAGTGAACCCGCGCGCCTGATATCGCCGGAAAAGCGGGGCGAAGACCTGGATGTGACGCTACGCCCTCAGTCACTGGACGAATTCACCGGCCAGGCGGAGGCGCGTGCGAACCTGAAGGTCTTCATCGAGGCCGCCAAGAACCGCGGCGAGGCGCTGGACCATGTCCTCTTCGTGGGGCCGCCAGGCCTTGGCAAGACGACGCTCGCGCAGATCATGGCCAAGGAGCTCGGCGTCAACTTCCGCTCCACCTCGGGTCCGGTGATCGCCAAGGCTGGCGACCTTGCCGCGCTGCTGACGAATCTCGAAGAGCGCGACGTCCTCTTCATCGATGAAATCCACCGCCTCAATCCGGCCGTCGAGGAAATCCTCTATCCGGCGATGGAAGACTTCCAGCTGGACCTCATTATCGGCGAAGGCCCGGCCGCCCGATCGGTGAAGATCGATCTTTCGAAATTCACCCTCGTCGCCGCGACCACGCGTCTAGGCCTCTTGACCACGCCGCTCCGCGACCGCTTCGGCATTCCGGTGCGGCTGAGTTTCTATACGGTGGAAGAACTGGAACTGATCGTGCGCCGCGGCGCCCGTCTCATGAACCTGCCGATCGTCGACGACGGCGCGCGCGAAATTGCACGGCGCGCGCGCGGCACGCCGCGCATCGCCGGCCGCCTGCTTCGCCGCGTGCGCGATTTCGCCGAAGTCGCCAAGGCCGAGGCCGTTACCCGCGAGATAGCCGACGAAGCGCTCACCCGGCTGCTTGTCGACAGTGTCGGCCTCGACCAGCTCGACAAGCGCTATCTCAACATGATCGCCGTCAATTTCGGCGGCGGCCCCGTCGGCATCGAGACGATCGCTGCCGGCCTTTCCGAACCGCGCGACGCGATCGAGGACATTATCGAGCCCTACATGATCCAGCAGGGCTTCATCCAGCGCACGCCGCGTGGCCGCGTGCTGACGGCAACCGCGTGGAAGCATCTCGGACTGCAGCCACCGAAGGACCTGGAAGCCGCGCAGTTCCGGCTGTTTCAGGAAGACGATTGAGTGATCACGCGGCGCGGATTTCTGAAGATTCTCGGCGGCAGTGTCGCGGGCGTCGTGGCGCTCGGTGGTTATGCCTTCGCCTATGAGCCTCTCGCGCGGCTGAACATCACCCGTTATGCACTAACGCCGCCAGGGTGGACGCCGGGCTTGAAACTCAGGGTCGTCGCGCTTGCCGATTTGCATGCCTGTGAACCGTGGATGTCCGCCAGCCGTATTGCCGCGATCTGCGCCATGGCGAACGAACTCAGCGGAGACGTGACGGTCATGCTCGGCGATTATGCCTCCGGCATGAACATGGTGACCCGTTACATGCATTCGAGCGAGTGGTCGGAGGCACTCGCCACCTTGCGCGCTCCGCTCGGCGTTCACGCGATCTTGGGCAATCACGACTGGTGGGAAGACAAGGTCGCTCAGGAGAACGACGGCACGCAACCGTTCGGACATCGCGCCTTGTCCGATGTCGGAATTCCGGTTTACAGCAACCGTGCCGTCCGGCTCGAAAAAGATGGCTATGGCTTTTGGCTGGCGGGCTTGGAAGACCAATTGGCGCTTTTGCCCGGCAAGAGCTGGGGCCGCACGCACATGCTCGGCCTGGACGATCTGGACGGCACGCTGGCTCAGGTTTCCGACGATGCGCCGATCATCCTGCTTGCCCATGAGCCTGATCTCTTTCCACGGGTGCCGCAGCGAGTATCGCTGACGCTTTCGGGCCATACACACGGCGGGCAGATCCGTCTTTTTGGCCGCTCGCCGGTTGTTCCGTCCCGTTTCGGCAATCGTTACGCTTATGGTCACGTCGTCGAGGAGGGACGAAACATTATTATCTCCGGCGGCCTTGGCTGTTCGATTGCGCCAATCCGCTTCGGCGTCCCGCCGGAGATTGTCGTGATCGATCTTGGATAGACAAGGGAGTGTCCGAGCAAACCCTCGTTCGAGACGCTGAAGCGCGACGTGATCGAGGAACTCGGCGTCGGGTGAAAATTCAGCGGCTTCTCTGGAGGTCGAGAACTTCTTTGACTGCGATAAACGCGCCTGGCATGAGCTCGGTGACGTGATGGATATCCCGCCCGAGTTTCCGTTCAAGTCCGGCGAGATCACCCGCCGGATCGAGGATGGCGGCAATTATCTCGAGTTCAAATGGGCGCCTGCGACACCCCTGTCCGCGGCTGAATATTCTCCCTATTTCTTCGCTGGAGAAATCGAGACGTTGCCAGCCTCGCCGCGCCATCTTGCTGGCGCGATGGGAATCCAGCGGGCAACGATCGGGCCGACCGCAAACATTGACGCCACTGGATCGGCGCCTTAGCTACGCCTCATTCGCAATGAGGAGGATGCGCCATGCGGAGTCTCGATCCGTGCCGGGTTTTCCGCAAGCTTTCCTATAACAACGCGCTTGCGAACCATCGCCTATTGGCTGCCTGCGCGTCCCTGCGTCCGGGGGAGTTCGAGGCGAAGCGCGTGAGCTTCTTTCCATCGATCAAGTCGACGCTCAACCACATCATCACCGTGGACTGGTTCTATGTCGACGCGCTCGAGGGCGGCACGCTTGGTCCGAAAGCCTGGGAGGTCGAAGAGCCCTTCGATACGGTCGCCTCGCTTGCTGTCGAGCAGCGCAAGGTCGATCAGCGCCTCGTGGCGTTTTGCGAAGCCCTGAGCCCGGAAGGTCTTGCAGCGGTGATCGATCTTCAGCGCGAAGGCCGCCTCCAGAAAGAGCGGGCGGACGACGTGCTGAACCACCTCTTCCAGCATCAGACGCATCATCGCGGCCAGGTGCATGCGATGCTCGCTGGAACCTGCGTAGAGCCGCCGCAGCTCGACGAGTTTATCGTCGATGACGACGCGAAGTTCCGCAGTGTTGAGGTCGCCGCCCTCGGCTGGAGCGAAGAGACGCTGATGCGTTAATCGGCAAGCTGCGCCTTCAGCCGGTCGACGATCGTCTTCGTCAGCAGATCGTAGTTCTCGTCGAAATGGTGATCGCCCGGCAACTCGACGACGTCGGCGGCGCTATTCTTCAACGCAGGGCAGGCAACCTCGTCGTCGTCGTCCTTGCCGTAGATGCATTGCACAAGCTTGGGGTCGATGACTTTCAGATCATCGACCGGATCGCCGGCAGCACCCTGCGTCTTCTGGCCGAGCCAGCCCATGACGGAAATCACATAGTCCACCTCGTGGGAGAGCGAGAGCAGCGACACCTGGGCGATCGCCGCTTTGTCCGCGGCTTTGAGCCTGTTGTAGGTGGCGGGCACGATATCGGCACCGAAAGAGTAACCGATCAGAAGAACGTGCTTCACCTTCCATTGCTTGCGATAGAATTCGATAATCTTCGCCAGGTCGTCGGCCGTCTCCTGGGGCTGGCGCTCTGACCAGAAATAGTGAAGTGAGTCGACACCGATGACGGGAATGCCCTCTTTCTGCAGCGCCGCACCGACTTCCTTGTCGATATCGCGCCAGCCGCCGTCGCCGGAATAGATGATGGCCATGGTGTTCATGGACGGCTTTGCCTCGAGCACGGCAAGCGGCAATCCGAGCGGATTGTCCGCGCCTCCAGAAGCGGCGATCAGGTCGTCCAGTGTGTCAGAAAGCGCCGTTTCGGCATCATCCCCGACATCGCGGATCTCAATTTCCGGATGATCCTTCTTCAGCGCCTCGGCATGCGCACGCCCGTCTTTCGTTGCAGCGGAGGAGAAGGCAGCAGTGATGGGGTTCGGAAGGCTGCCTTCGGCGAGGCCGTAGATCATCCGGTCACCCACCGGCTTTTTGGATGCCGGCGTGCAGAGCTGTTGGGTCAGCGGAATGCCGGCAACCGGATCCACGACCAGCGTTTGGCCGATCGTCGCATCGGGCGTCTGCGCAGCAATCGCCAGCGCCAATGCGCCGCCCTCGCTGATACCGGCGATGATCGGCAGATGATAGGCGCTGTTGCCGGCAGCCCGCTGCACCTGCTGGCTGAGCGACTCGATGTCGGAAACCAGATAGATGCAGCCATCATTCTCGCGGACGTCATATTTGCGCAGGGCGTCCATATAGGTCGGGAAGTCGACACCGATTACGACGGCTCCCTCCTGCACGAGACTGTCGGCCTCCGCCTTTTCCTTGTCGCCCCAGCCAGTGCCATCCGAAATCAGCATCACCGCGCCTTTGACATCGCCGTCCGGCAAAAAGATGTGCGGCGAAGGAATAAGTCCGGTTTCAAAGCGTTGCGTGGTTTCCTCGGCAGCGACGGCCGGGGCCGTCAGCGCGAAAGCGCACACGGCAGAGAGGAGATATCTTCTGATCATTTCCTGACGACTCCCTTCAATCCGCCGCCGATGAGAAGTGTAGCGTCCATCAACGCGATCATCGGATTGCCCCCTCCTGGAACCGCAAGATAGCGCGGCTGCCAGTGCGGATGAAACTTTGATTTGAATGCCCGAAGGCCTTTGAAATTGTAAAAGCGCTCGCCGTGTTCGAAGACGGTGCTGCCGATCCGGTCCCAGACAGGTGCCGTCTCGCGGTTGGACATGCCGGAAAGCGGCGCCATGCCAAGGTTGAAGTGCGTATAGCCTTCGCCTCGCAGATATTCCATGATCCGCACGAAGAGGAAGTCCATCGATCCCTTCGGCGCCTCCGGCGAAAAGCGCATGAGGTCAATCGTACCTTCCGACTTCGTTTCGGTGACGAGGATATTGGCAAACGCAACGATCCTCCCGTCCTTCTTCAAAACGCCGACAGGCTGGACGCTGACGTAATCCGCCTCGAAGGCGCCGAGCGAGAAGCCTTTCTCCTTGGCGTTGTGATGTTCGAGCCAGGCGTTGGAAACCGCAGAGAGCTCATCGATGACACCCGCGACCTCCTCGGGGGGGATGACTTCGAATTCCAGCCCGTCGCGCTGCGCGCGCGCCGCCGTCTGCCGCAGGTTTGCCCATTTGCCGCCCTTCATTTCGAAATCCGTCAGATCGGCAACGGCCAGTTCGCCGAGCTTGAACGCACGCAGGCCCGCATCGGCGCAGTGGGACAGAAGTGCTGGAGAAATCTGATAGAACACTGCCCGGCAACCGGCAGCGCGCGCCGCCTCGACGAAGCGCCACACGAGTTCCGGCCTCGCTTGCTTTGCCCCGATGGGATCAAAGAGTGCGATCCAGGAGCGCCCCTGCCGGCCATACATGATGAAGGCATCGCCCTCCTCGGAAAACATGATGCTCTTGTCGCCCATGCGCACGAGATTGGCATCGGCATCATTCTGCGTCCTGACGATCTCGACCGCGCGCCGGAGCGCATCCTCCGTCGCAGGCTCCGGCTTGAAAGCGGCGGGGCGCAGCAGGCTGAAGATCGCGATGGCCGACGAAATGATCGTGAGGCCGAGAACGGCACGCAGCCCGCGCGGCGCCTCGCCGGCGAATTCGAACTGCCACCAGAGCTCATTGCTGTATTCCACATCGCGGTAGACGAAGAGCAGGATGACGACCGCGCCCACGCAGATCACTGCAATCGCCGTCATCCATGATGCCGTCAGCGTCTGGTTAAGCAATGAGGCGTGACGGGTGAAGAGCCGGCGGCTGACAAACAGGCTGGAGATAAGGAAGGCAAGGAACACCGCTTCGACAAGCGCGACGGCCTTGAGCAACGAAAGCGCTAGCGCAGCAACAGCGGCGATAACCGCCACCAGCCAGGCACCGTCGAGCCGCTGGCCAAGACCGCGCGCGGCAACGAGTAGCGCGAGACCCATCAGACTGGAAAGAAAATGTGCTCCTTCAACGATCGGCAGCGGCAGATAGCTGGCGAGGAATTCCAGGTTCTGGTCGGGCGTTGGCGTGACGCTCGAAAAGATCAGCATGACGCCGAGCAGCAGCGCCAGCGCCGAAAGCAGCTGCGGCGTCAGTCGTGCGCCGATGCGCCGGATGCTGGAAGCCGCCGGATGATCGACAAAGCGCCGAAATTCGGTTGCCGACACCGCGAGCACGGCGATCAGAAGCGGCAGCACATGATAGATCAGACGGTAAAGGACCAGCGAGCCGAGAACCGCGTCGATATTCACCGCGCTGCCGAGCGAAGCGATGATGACCGTCTCGAAAACACCGAGACCCGCCGGAACATGGCTCAACACCCCGAGCCCGACAGCGATCGCATAGACGGCAAGGAACACCGGCCAAGCGATCGCCGTTTGCGGCAGCAGAACATAAAGAACCGTGGCTGAAGCCGCGATGTCGAAGGCGGTCACCAGGAACTGGCGCGACCATGTGCGCGAATCCGGCAAGCGGATTGCGATCGGGCCGATGTGCATCGCCCGACCGTCGCGTCCAAGTACGACAAGCGCGCCAAGAGCCGCGATGATCACGCCCGCGACCAGCCGGAGCAGCAATGCGCTCGTTCCCACCAGAGGTGCGATTTCATCGGCGATGATCATCAGCGCGATCGATGCGACCCCTGCCAGGCCAAGCCCGAAGGACAGCGTGACGAACGCAATGACGCGGCCGATATCTTCCGGCGTCAGGCCGAGACGCGAATAGGCGCGATAGCGGATCGCCCCGCCGCTCAACGCGCCGAAGCCCGCCGTGTTGCCGACCGCATAAGCGCTGAAAGCCGTCAGGGCTACATGCGGAAATGGCAGCCTCTTGCCGATGTAATCGATGGCATTGAGATCGTAAACGATGAGCGCCAGGAAGCTCAATCCGGTAAAGAGAAGCGCAAGCAGGATGGCGCTGGGGCGCGTATTGGAGAGCGCTGCGACGACATCCTCGTAGCGCACCTCATCCGTAAGCTGGACGACGGCATATCCGACGATGCAGAAAACAAGAAGCGTGGCGAGCGCCACCAGATGGGGCCGATAGCGCCGCAGGAACCCGCGCGCACCCCGGCTGTCTGCGACTTCGATCTCTTCCAAGCTGCCGTCACTCGCCATCTCTACCTGCCGCTTTGCCGTCTGGCGGATCATCCCGGTAGACGAAGCATACGCGGCATTCAAGCTCTGCGAGCTTCTACCGGACGATACCCCACCGCCGTCATTTGCGTCTCACTCGGCTTGAATTGGGGCAGAATTAGCGCCGTCAAACGCAATGAAACATTGCATTTTCGTAAGGTTTGACAATCGAAGAACAAGATCAGCCAAGACCTGCGTTCGTGCGGCACTGTCCGACACAAGCCTCGGAATTTTCAGCTCGCGACCTCGCTCGCCGTATCCGGCTTTTGTGTCACAAGGCGCGCCGCCGCCGCACGCGCCTCGGCCTCGCGCCCGTCGCCGGCGACCTGTACGGTCGGCACCGCGAATTCAATGCCGTTCTCCTTGAAGGCATTGCGGATCATCGCCAGTGCGTTGCGGCGGATGACGAATTGCTCGCCCGGCTTGGTCATCATCGACAGCCGGAGCTCAATAGCGAATTCGCCGAATTGCTCAACGCCCTTCATCTTCAGCGTCTCGATGATATGCGGCCCGAATTCGGGATTCTCGAGCAATTGCTGTCCGATCTGCTTGATTACCTTCTTCGCTTTCACGAGGTCAGTATCGTAGGTCACGTTGAGACTGATCTTGTCGATCGTCCAGTCGCGATTGAGGTTCTTGACCGCGCCGAGTTCGCCGAAGGGCACGGTCGTCAGTGGTCCGCGGTGATGGCGCAGTTTCACCGAGCGCAGGCTGAAGGCCTCGACCACGCCCTTGTGGCTGCCGCTCTCGATATACTCGCCGACGCGAAAGGCATCGTCCCACAGATAGAACATCCCACTGATGACATCCTTGACGATCGCTTGCGCTCCAAAACCCACCGCAACACCGACGACGCCGGCTCCGGCGATCAAGGGCGCGATCTGTATGCTGAGACCGGCGAGCACCATCAAGACGGCGATAACGGCGATAACGACAGCAAGGATGTTACGAAAAATCGGCAGCAGCGTCTGCAACCGCGCGCGCCTCGCCTTTTCCTCATCCGTGGCGCCATCGGCAAGCGGGGAATCGGCAAGCTTGCTGTTGATAAAAGCCTTCACGAGATGCCAGAGCAGATCGGCTGCAAGCAGAATGACGACACCGCCGATGACGCCGCGAGCGATGCGATCCACCATCGTCTCCCCGGCGGCCATCGTATCGGCTCCGACGCCAATCATGCGGCCCAACCAGACAGCTGCCAACGCGATGATGACCGCCCTGACGCCGCGGTCAAGCAACACTGCTGCCATGCTGCGCTTTGCAAGGAAACCCGCTTCAGCCTGATGCAGCGCACGGACAGAAATCGTGGCGATGGCGAGGACTTTCGGCAATATCAGCGCGTAGATGCAGAGCCAAAGCAACCAGGCGAAGCCGGTGACCCACAGCACCCAAAGCAACACGAAATAAAGCGTCAACGCCCAGGATGTCGTAGGACTTCGGCGTGCACCATCTGCCGGTCGCGACCAAACAGCCTCGGTGGCAATCAGAAACAATCCGATACCAAGAACATAGGCAACGAAATAGCGCGATGCACTGGAAAAGCCGAGCGGCGCCAAAACCTGGATGACGGCCCATCCGAAGGCGAAATAGATGACGAAAACTGCCGAGCGCCGGAACCAGAAAAGCGCTTCGGCGCGAGAGACCTCGCGTTCGCCATCGGCCCTTGGAAGCGTCACCAAAGCAACCAGCAGCCGTCCAAGCGAAATAACAAAGCGTGCGGCCACCAGCGCAATCGTCACGGCGATCGCCATCGACTGACTGATCGGGGGCCAGTTCAACAAAAGAAGCGCTATGAGAGTTGCGATCATGAAGACGATAGCAGGGACGAGGCGATAGAACAGATTGACCCCTGCCTGATAAAGCCCCGCCGGTTCCTCGGCATCCACGCGCCGAATGCGCGGGCGCGACGCAAACGCACGGAAAAGCAATTCAGCCAGAGGACCTGCAAGAAAAAGAGCCAGCGCCTGAACCAGAATCCGGCCGACGCCTACGGGCTCCACCTCCCGGTCGACAATATCGGATGCGCTTGAGACCTCGTCCGGCAGGGCCATTGGGGCTTGCGACACCATCTCGACATGACGGCGTACGTGCCCGAGTAAATCCGAAAGCACGGACATCTGCTCTTCAGGCGCGGTGGCGGCTGGAGCAGATGGGGCTTCATTCGTCTTCGCCGACATCCATTTCTGGACTTCGGGGGCCCGCATCAGTTCCATTATCTGGCGCACTTTGTCCGGCGGCGGCCCGCCCGCATCCGCGGCAGGTGCTGGTGTTTGCCCACGCGTCGCGCCGGAAAGGGCCGTCAAAATCACCAAAGAGAGAAGAAGCGCCCAAAGACCGCGCCCCATGAACCTTGAACCCGACATGATGCCGCCCCTCCGGTGTGATTCCGCATCAACCATATCGCGTGCACGGCCATAGGCAATGGCCCGTGAAAAGCCCGCAACCGGCGAACTTTATGGGGTCAGTCCACCGAGGATGCAGGCTTGTAACGCTTGGGGCTTGGACCTTAGGCTTTCGGCTTTTCCACATGGCCGCCGAAGCCGGCGCGCATGGCGGAAAGCACCTTATTGGCGAATTCGTCATTATCGCGCGAGGAAAAACGGCCATAGAGCGCAGCGCTCAGCACCGGCGTCGGCACGCTTTCGTCGATAGCTGCCATGATCGTCCAGCGGCCTTCGCCGGAGTCCGAAACGCGGCCAGCAAATTTCGTCAGCGCCGGATCGTCATGCAGCGCGTCCGAGGTCAAATCAAGCAGCCACGAGGTGATGACGCTGCCGCGCCGCCATACTTCGGCGACATCCTGCAGGTTGAAATCGTAGCGGTAGTGTTCCGGGTGGGAGAGAGGCGCGGTTTCGGCGTCCGATTCTTGCGCCGCCGCACCGATATTCGCCCGCTTAAGGATGTTCAGCCCCTCTGCATAAGCGGCCATCAGGCCGTATTCGATGCCGTTGTGAACCATCTTGACGAAATGGCCCGCGCCGTGAGCACCGCAATGCAAATAGCCCTGCTCCGCCGTGCTGTTCGGGTCAGGCTCGCGGTTTGCCGACGGCGGCGTCGTGCCGGCGCCAGGGGCAAGCGAGGCGAAGATCGGCGAAAGGCTCTGCACGATGCCCTTTTCGCCGCCGATCATCAGGCAATAGCCGCGCTCTAGACCGAAGACGCCGCCGCTGGTACCCACATCCACATAGTGGATGCCCTTGGTGATCAGCTCGGCGCCGCGGCGGATATCGTCGTGATAATAGGAATTGCCGCCATCGATGATGATATCGTCGTCGTGCAGCAGCGGCACGAGCTGGGCGATCACCTTGTCGGTGATGGCCGCCGGCAGCATCAGCCAGACCGCGCGCGGACGGGAAAGCTTCGAGACGAACTCCTCGAGAGAGGCGCTGCCGACTGCGCCTTTTGCGACGAGATCGGCGACGCTCTCCGGCTTCGTGTCATAGACGACGCATTCATGGCCGTCGCGCATCAAGCGCTGGACCATATAATTGCCCATACGGCCCAAACCCACCATGCCAAGCTGCATCTGAAATCTCCTGGAACGTAATCAATACAATAATTCCGGAAACTAGCACCCACAGTGCAGCAGGCAAGCGAAGTCTCTATCACATTAAGGCGAAGGCGCTCCCGTGATGGCTTGTATTGTCATTTGAGCGCCTCGTAGTCTGGAGCCTCCGCAGGCTCGCCGCGCATCTCGCTGAGGAACATGCCCTCCCGAAGATTGATGCCATGTTCGACGAAGGCCTTCATGCAGCAGAGCATGTTGGCCCAGCCCTCGCAGTTGAGATAGGTGCCGCGCCGGCCGGCCTCGTTTTCCTGCCAGCCATTCTCTGAGATCGTCACCATCGTTCCGCCGTCCTCCAGCGGATCGAATTTCATCTCGACCGTCGTTTTGTAGCGAACCTTGTTCTCGTCCGTGCCACCATCCCAGCGCAGCAAGATCAGGCGCTCTGGAACGAGATCGACCACTTCGACCGGCGAATCCTTCCACCAGGTTACCGTCGTACCCTTGACGAGCGGTGCGCTCGCCCCGCCGATGGTCGTGAAATAACTCGAGAGCTTCTTCGGATTGACCACCGCATCGAAAACTTCTGCGACCGGACGTCCGATCCGTCCGCCGACACGAATACTGAGGGACATTGCACTTCCTCCTCTTTTCGATTGTGATAAGCGCCATTATGTTATAAAAATATAACATGTCAAGCGAATCGGTCGACGACCCTGTTTTCAAGGCACTGGCCCACTTTCGGCGCCGTGAAATTCTCGACATTCTGAAAGACGGTCCGCGCACCACCGGCATGCTCTGCGAAACCTTCGCAGACATGGATCGCTGCACAGTCATGCAGCATCTGAAGGTTCTCGAAGAAGCCGACCTCGTTGTCCCGAAGAAGGAGGGCCGCGAGCGCTGGAACCACCTCAACAGCCTGCCGATCAAGCATATCTACGACCGCTGGATCAGTACTTATGCGGGGCATGCGCTATCGATACTCGACAGGCTGAAGAGCGACCTGGAGGGATAAATTCAGAACAAAACGGGCGCCGAAGCGCCCGTTTTGTTAAGGACCAGTTCAAGCCGCCTTGCGCAAAGGCGCAGCAAGCGGTGCAGAGCGGCGGTCGAGCGCGCCGCTCGTGAGGGTGAGGACAAGAGCCGCAGCAACGAGGATCGCGCCGACCCAAGGCGTGGCGGCGAGCCCGAGCGAGGATTCTACGACCAACCCGCCGATCCAGGCGCCCGCCGCGATCCCGAGGTTGAAGGCAGCAATGTTGAGCGCCGAAGCAACATCGACGGCGGCCGGACGGACCTGCCTTGCCAGTTGCACGACATAGAGCTGCAGGCCCGGCACGTTTGCAAAGGAGAGAAAACCGAGCGCAGCCAGCGTCGGGATCGCAAGCCATGGCGAAACAGCCGTGAAGCTGAAGAGAGCAAGCACGATCGCCTGGGCGATGAAGAGCCCGGTCAGCGCCCTCACCGGATCACGATTGGCAATCCGTCCGCCGATAATGTTGCCGATGGCGATCGCGATGCCGTAAAGCACGAGGATCAGGCTGACGGCAGAGGCTGAAAAGCCGGTGATCTCCTCCAGGATCGACGCAAGAAAGGTGAAGGCGACGAACGTGCCGCCATAACCGAGCGCGGTGGTGGCAAAGACGATCAGCAACCGGCCGCTGCCAAGCACGCGAACCTGATCCTTGATGCTCGCGGGCGGCGCCTTCGCGAGGTTGGAAGGAAGCAGGAGCGCAATCCCGGCAAAGGCCACGACGCCGAGCCCCGCGACGGCGGCAAAGGTCGCCCGCCAGCCGAATGTCTGCCCGATGAAAGTGCCAAGCGGCACGCCGGTCACGATCGCGACAGTCAGTCCCATGAACATCATGGCAATGGCCGAGGCGCGGCGGTTCTCCGGCACGAGATCGGCGGCGATCGTCGAACCGACGGAGAAAAATACGCCATGCGCGAAAGCCGAGAGCACGCGCGCAACCAAGAGCGGTGTGTAACCGGGGCTGGACGCCGCCATGGCATTGCCGACGATGAAGAGCGTCATGAGCCCGAGCAGCAGCGGTTTGCGGGCGATCCGGCCGGTCAGCGCCGTCAGGATCGGCGCGCCGAAAGTCACGCCAAGCGCATAGACGCTGACAATGAGACCTGCGAGCGGCAAGGTGATGTGGAGATCATTGGCAACAGTCGGCAGCAGGCCGACGATGACGAATTCCGTGGTACCGATCGCATAGGCGGCGATCGTCAAGGCAAAAAGAGCAAGTGGCATAAGAATGACCCGTGATATGTGCCCAAAGTTCGGGCGCAGGTTAGTGTTCGGGTCCCAATATGGACGCGCGGCACCGCGTCGATAATCCGATGGAGCGGCCCAGCAGTTGTGAATTGAATTCAAGATACGCGGCTGCTTAAGAATGCTCCGTCTCGCTGACAAGCCATTTTCGAAAGAGCGCCAACGACGACCTTTCCAGGGCGCCGGGGGGATAAAGCATCGCATAGTTCAGGGCTGCAGGCTGGCGTTCGACGAAACAGCGCACAAGTCTTCCGGCGGCAACATGCTCGGCAACCAGCGAACTGCGCACCAGGGCAAAACCCTGTCCCCTGCCGCAAGCTTGCAGCATCTCCTCGAAGGTATCGAAGACCGGCGCTTCATCGACCGCTCTTGCGATGTCGAAGCCGGCAAGTGGCTCGACGTTCGGATCGTCTCGGACAGTCACCTGTTCGTACCATCGCTGCCAGTCGAGCACAGTGTGCCGCATGCCGCGATAGATCAACAACGGCGCGGCGCGAATGGCACCACGGCTTGGAAGCCGGCTTGAGAGGGTCGGCGCGCAGACGACGAATTCCTCGTCGAGCAGAAGCGGCTCCGTCACAAGGTCCGGGCCGCCATGACCAAGCCAGATCGCCAAATCGACACTCGAAAAATCCGGTCGCTGATAGCCGACGGCGGTGCGGACTTCGATTTTCGGATAGCGGCGGCAGAAAGCCTCGAGACGCGGAGCAAGCCATTGGCTTGAAAATTCCGGTGTCGTCGCGATCGTCAGTGACGGACTGGCGCTTGCCTCCCGTGCCTGATGCAAAGCACTTTCAAGCGAAGCAAGTGCGCCCGCGATCTCGGGATGAAGCCTGAGACCAAGCGGTGAAAGCCGGGCGCCGTGCCGCCCGCGATCGAAGAGCCGGCCGCCCATCCAGCCCTCCAGCTGTGCGATCTGATGGCTGACGGCTGTCTGTGTCAGCCCCAGCCGCTCCGCGGCGCGCCCAAAGCCTCCTGTCTTTGCAATAGCGCAGAAGGCCTGCAGGGTCGAAAGCGGCGGCAACGGACGGTCTGCCATGAAAATCTCTCATGATAATAACAGTCGAGTTTCATTATACCGTGGTGCAAAGCAAGAATAAATTGACCACAGGGAGATAGACCATGTGGTTTTCGATAAAAATTCTGAATGCATTGCTACCGTTTAACAGCCTCGCCGCTCCAGCGCAGCGGCAAAGATCCACAGCCCCGCCGCAGCCGGCAACCGCACTGAACGCGCATATGCGAAGAGATATCGGAATAGACGAGGGGCGGAACCCTGCCGCCGAAAAATGAAGTGCGATCCGCGGCAGCCGATGGAGATTTACGATCCTGGGCGCCTACAAACGTAGGTGGGCACCGTGTGTCCAGGCCCACGAGCCTGGTCAGGGACAGCTCCCTTTGGATCGAGTATGGCCCCAGGGATTGTGGTTCCTGTCGAGAGGCGCAGATCGCAGCACGATATATAAGGCCGTTCACGAAGCTGCGCCAGAGGGACATGCACGCTGCGAAAATTTAATTGAGCTCGGCAGGCGCCCGGCCGTTGAGCTTGTCGGTGAGGCCGCGAATGCGGCTCGTCACCTCTCCGAGCACTTCGGCGAGGCTTTCCTCCGTCCGCGCGGTCGCAGCAAGAACGGTGTCTCGATTGCCGCGCAACGTTTCGAGCTCGGCTTCCAGCTCACCCACGCGGCGGCTCAGCTCGGAGATTTCGTCCATCACCATGATCCCGGCCATGACGGTGATCCTCAGATCGCCGATTTCGCCGAACTGACCCTTGAGGTGGCCGACATAGCGGTCGAAGCGGTTGGCGAGGTCGGTCAGATGGTCTTCCTGTCCTTCCTCGCAGGCCATTCGATAGGCCTTCCCGTCAATCGTTACCGTCACCTGTGCCATGTCACTGTCTTTCCATTAGCGGTCCAGAACCGCGCGGATCGTCTCCATCGCCGTTACCAGCCGCCGCGAAACCTCGCGGTTGACCTCTTCCAGCCGGTTGGCACGGAATTCTGCCTGGTCGAGTTCCTGCGCGAGTTTGGAGCGATCGGCATGCACGCGTCGAACCTCGCCCTCGATGTCGCCCTGCTCGCGCTGGCGTTCGATTCGCATATCCACGGCGTTTTCCAAGCCGGAAATCGCCTGCTTCAGCTCGTTGAGGGCCGCTTCCATGGATTTGCCTGTGGGCGTCATGTCGCTGTCCGGTTCTCCCGCGCAAGACCTCTCGAATCGGCAGGCCTTGCCGGTCCAGTGATTTCAACAGGATATGCAGCTAGCCGACGGCGCGTCAATAAAAGCCATACCGGCGCATAGGCCCTATTCTGTGGATGACTGAAATACACGCACCTGAAGCGGCCGATTCGTCTTTTGCACAACTCAACGATCAAATGTCAAAAATCGTCGCACCCGGCCCGGATATGGCCCGCAATTTATTGACTTGGCCGTTCCAACTGCTATGTCTCACCCGCTTTCATCGATGGCCTTCAGAAGGCTCGAGGCCATCTCCCGACACCGGAACCCCGTGGAAAAGCCATGACCTCTCCCGAACAACATGACCGGATGGCGAATGCGATCCGTTTTCTCTCCATGGATGCCGTCGAAAAGGCAAATTCGGGCCATCCGGGCCTGCCGATGGGCATGGCGGATGTCGCCACCGTTCTCTTTACGAAATATCTGAACTTCGATCCCAAGCAGCCGCACTGGCCGAACCGCGACCGCTTCGTGCTGTCGGCCGGTCATGGCTCCATGCTGCTTTATTCGCTGCTTTATCTGACCGGTTATCCGGACATGTCGATCGAGGACATCAGGAATTTCCGCCAGCTCGGCTATAAGACAGCCGGCCATCCGGAATACGGCCATGCGACCGGTATCGAAACCACCACCGGCCCGCTCGGCCAGGGTATCGCGAATTCGGTCGGCATGGCGATCGCCGAGCGCAAGCTGCGCGAGGAGTTCGGCTCCGACCTGCTCGACCACTACACCTATGTGATCGCCGGCGACGGCTGCCTCATGGAAGGCGTCAGCCAGGAAGCCATCGCGCTCGCTGGCCACCTGAAGCTCAACAAGCTCATCGTCTTTTGGGACAACAATTCGATCACCATCGACGGCGCCGTATCGCTGTCGGATTCGACCGACCAGGTTGCGCGCTTTAAGGCAGCGCACTGGAACACGATCGAAGTCGATGGTCATGACCAGGCTGCCGTTGCCGCCGCTATCGAAGCCGCGCAAAAATCCGACCGTCCGACACTGATCGCCTGCAAGACGATCATCGGCTTCGGCGCGCCGAACAAGCAGGGCACCCACAAGGTGCACGGCAACCCGCTCGGCGCAGATGAAATCGCCGCTACCCGCGAGGCCCTGAACTGGGACGCCGAAGCCTTCACCGTCCCGGCCGACATTCTGGAAGCCTGGCGCAAGGCGGGCACCCGTTCTGCCGAAACCATCACGGCCTGGGAGGGCCGCCTCGCTGCCTCCGACAAGAAGGCCGAGTTCACCCGCCGCTTTGCCGGCGAATTGCCGCCCGGCTTCGATGCAGCGATCAGCGAGTACAAGAAGAAGCTTGCCGAAACCAAGCCGACGGTCGCGACCCGCAAGGCTTCGGAAGATGCGCTCGAAGTCATAAACGGCTTCCTGCCAGAAACGCTCGGCGGCTCCGCCGACCTGACGCCCTCGAATAACACCAAGACCAGCCAGATGAAGTCGATTACCCCGACCGACTTCTCCGGCCGCTACATGCATTACGGCATCCGCGAACACGGCATGGCGGCCGCCATGAACGGCATCTCGCTGCACGGCGGCCTGATCCCCTACGGCGGCGGCTTCCTGATCTTCTCGGATTATTGCCGCCCGCCGATCCGCCTCGCCTCGCTGATGGGCATCCGCGTTATCCACGTGCTGACGCACGACTCGATCGGCCTCGGGGAAGATGGCCCGACGCACCAGCCGGTCGAACAGCTCGCCGCACTGCGCGCCGTTCCGAACCTGATGATCTTCCGCCCTGCTGATGCCACGGAAACCGCCGAATGCTGGCAGATCGCCATCACGACGCCAAACCGTCCGTCGGGCCTGGCGCTCACCCGCCAGAACCTTTCGGCCGTGCGCACCGAATACAGCGAGGAGAACCTCTCGGCAAAGGGCGCCTACACGCTCGCCGGCTCCGATGATGCCAAGGTCACGATCTTCGCATCGGGCTCCGAGGTCGAGATCGCCATCGCCGCGCGCGCCACGCTGGAAGGCAAGGGCGTTTCCACCCGCGTCGTCTCCGTTCCCTGCACCGAACTCTTCTTCGAGCAGCCGGAAGCCTACCGCAATGCGGTCCTCGGCAAGTCGCCGGTCAAGATCGCCGTCGAAGCCGCCGTCCGCGAAGGCTGGGACGCCTTTATCGGCCCGGCAGGTACCTTTATCGGCATGAAGAGCTTCGGCGCCTCCGGCCCGTACAAGGAACTCTACAAGCATTTCGGCATCACGGCGGAAGCCGTTGTCGCCGCAGCAGAAGCCAAACTCTAAAGGGGGAGCGTTCCGGCGCTCTCCACTCATCCGCAAGCCCCATATCTAGGGAGTGAATGCAAATGACTGTTAAGGTTGCCATCAATGGCTTTGGCCGCATCGGCCGCAATGTTCTTCGCGCGATCGTCGAATCTGGCCGCACTGACATCGAGGTGGTCGCGATCAACGACCTCGGCCCCGTCGAAACCAATGCCCACCTGCTGCGCTATGACTCGATCCACGGTCGCTTCCCCGCAGCCGTCAAGGTCGAAGGCGACACGATCGTCGTCGCCAATGGCAGGCCGATCAAGGTGACGGCGATCAAGGACCCGGCGACGCTACCGCACCGGGAACTCGGCGTCGACATCGCGATGGAATGCACCGGCATCTTCACCGCGCGCGACAAGGCCGCAGCCCACCTCACCGCCGGCGCCAAGCGCGTCCTTATCTCGGCGCCTGCCGACGGTGCTGACCTGACCGTCGTCTACGGCGTCAACCACGACCAGCTCACCAAGGAGCACATGGTCATCTCCAACGCCTCCTGCACGACGAACTGCCTGGTTCCGGTCGTCAAGGTGCTGAACGACGCCGTTGGCATCGACCACGGCTTCATGACCACCATCCACTCTTACACAAACGACCAGCCGTCGCTCGACCAGATGCACAAGGATCTGTACCGCGCCCGCGCTGCCGCACTCTCGATGATCCCGACCTCGACCGGTGCGGCAAAAGCCGTCGGCCTCGTCCTGCCGGAACTGAAGGGCAAACTCGACGGCACGTCGATCCGCGTCCCGACCCCGAACGTCTCCGTCGTCGACTTCAAGTTCGTCGCCAAGAAAGCAACCACGGTTCAGGAAATCAACGAAGCCATCAAGGCTGCCGCCAACGGCAAGCTGAAGGGCGTTCTCGGCTACACCGAGGAGCCGCTGGTTTCGCGCGACTTCAACCACGACAGCCAATCCTCGATATTCGCAATCGACCAGACCAAGGTCATGGAAGGCAATTTCGTCCGAATCCTCACTTGGTACGACAACGAGTGGGGCTTCTCCAACCGCATGGCCGACACGGCCGTTGCATTTGCAAAACTCAGCTAAGTTTTGCCAAGCGGATTTAGGAAGGCGGCCTGCGAAAGCGGGCCGCTCTTGTTTTGAGCACTGCCCGAGCTATCAAGTCCCTTGCGGCAAAAACGGCATGTATCTGCCCATGCCGGCAAAACGAGGATGAAGATCGTGGAATATCTCGATATTCGAAAGGCAAGCGCAGACGACGCAGAAGAGCTCTGTGTGCTCCTCAACGAAATAATCGAAGTTGGCGGCACCACTGCTCTGGAAGAGCCCCTCTCAGTAAAGGAGCTGACCGACTGGTTCATCACCGGTAAGTCCGCACTGACATGCCACGTCGCACAGGCCGGGCCCGGCATTGCAGGATTTCAGTTCCTGAGCCTTTACGAAAACCTACCGAAAGGGTGGGCCGACATCGGAACCTTTGCTCGCCTGAGCCCGAAGATACCCGGCGTCGGCACGAAGCTCTTCGCCGCGACCTTGTCCACCGCCGAAGAGCGCGGCGTCGCATTCATCAATGCAACCATCCGCGCCGATAACACTGGCGGACTCGCTTATTATGAGAAGATGGGCTTCCGGACATATAAGACCATTGACAAGGTGCCGCTCCGCGATGGCACGCTCGTGGATAGAATTCAGAAGTGCTTCGCGGTGAAGAAAAATTTGAGCGGCGTCTAACGACCTTTCGAAAAACAAAAAATTGCAGTCCTCTTCTCCTTGCCCTGCTCTTGCCTGATTTACCTATAAATTCTTCAATGAGAATCTCTCCCGTAGCATCCCCACCGGCCAGCCGTCCGGCGCGCCGTTCAGCAGCATGAAGCCGCAGGCAAGCGAGGTTAAGCCACAAGGCCTACCCTTCTTACCTGTTTTGCCGTTTACTGATGCAGGCGGATTGAAGCGTGGAGGGCGGAAATAGCTGCATGCCGGGGCGGGTTTGCGGCGGGCAATGAAAAGGGGTTGGACGTGGAAGCATTCTACATCGTCGTACTGGTATCGACGGCGCTTGTGCTTCTTGCGGCCTTCTCAAGCCTGCTCGCCTTCCGCTTTGGCGCTCCCCTGCTTTTGCTTTTCCTGGCAATCGGCCTGATTGCGGGTGTAGACGGGCTCGGCATCGAGTTCAGCAACAATTACCTCGCCTATATCCTCGGTTCGATCGCACTTGCCATCATTCTCTTCGATTCCGGCTTCGGCACGCCGATTCAGGCCTTCAAGCTCGCGGCCATACCTTCGCTGACGCTTGCCTCCGTTGGCGTGCTGATGACCGCCGGCCTCTTTGCCGTGGTCGCCATGTGGCTGCTGAACTTCACCTGGCTCGAGGGCCTGCTGCTCGGCTCGATCGTCGCCTCCACGGATGCGGCCGCCGTCTTCTTCCTGCTGCGCATCGGTGGCATCAACATCCGCGACAAGGTGCGCTCGACGCTCGAAGTGGAATCCGGCACCAACGATCCAATGGCGATCTTCCTCACCATCGCCCTCGTCGAACTGCTTGCCAGCGGCGAAGGCTATGCCGGCATCAATATCGGCATGCTTGCGGTGTTCATTCAGGAAATGGGCCTTGGCGTCATCCTCGGGCTGCTCGGCGGCATGATGATCGCGCAGGTCGTCGGCCGTCTGGACACTGACCGCGGCCTCACGCCGATCTTTGTGCTCGGCCTTGCCATGCTGGTGTTTTCCTTCGCAGGCGCCGTCGGCGGCAGCGGTTTTCTGGCCGTCTATGTCGCCGGCATCTATGCCGGAAACCGCAAGCTTCCGGCGCTGGGATCGATCAAACGCTTTCAAGACGGCATGACCTGGCTCGCGCAGATCATCATGTTCCTCGTGCTCGGTCTGCTCGCGACGCCCTCCCAGTTTCCGGCGATCATCCTCCCAGCGGTTGTACTGGCGCTGTTCCTGATCTTCGTCGCCCGTCCGCTCGCCATCTGGCTTTCGCTCCTGCCTTTCGACTATACGCAGCAGGAGATCGGCTTCGTTGCTTGGGTCGGGCTTCGCGGCGCAGTTTCGATCCTGCTCGCCATCATGCCGATCCTCGGCGGGCTGCCGAACGGGCAGATCTATTTCAACACCGCCTTCATCATCGTGCTGGTCTCGCTGCTCATTCAGGGCTGGACGATCAAGCCAGTGGCCAAGAAGCTCGGCCTCATCATTCCCCCGCGCATGGGTGCCGTCGACAAGGTCGAGGTCGACCTGCCGGGTGCGGCAAACCACGAGCTACTTTCCTATCGCGTCATCAAGGACAGTCCGATCCTTCGCGGCGAGCGCATCCCGCGCTGGGCAACGCCTTCGCTCGTCATCCGCGACGGCAAGTCGATGCGTTATCAATATGCCGGGCGGCTACGCGAGAACGATCTCGTCTATCTGTTCATCGTGCCGAGCCATTCGCGTCTGCTTGACCGGCTCTTCGCCAGTCGCGCGCCGGTGGATGCAGACGATGCCGAGTTCTTTGGTGCCTTCGCGCTCTCCCCTGCCCGCCCTGCAGCCGATCTCGATGCTGCCTACGGCCCGGGCCTGCTGAATGAATCCGAGAAGGGGCTGACGATCGCCGAACTGATGAAGCAGCGCCTTGGCGGCAAGGCGGACTATGCCGATCGCGTCCGTCTCGGCTCGATCATCCTGATCGTCCGCGACCTCGACGACCAGGCCCATATCACCTCGGTCGGCATGTCGCTCGAGGCTGTCGAGCCTGCCATCACGCTGCCGATCTTCATCAATCTGCATGACATCGTCCAGCGTGTCCGCGACCGCCTCAAGGGTCGCAAAAAACCGGAAGCCGCAACGGCCAAGGGCGTGCCGGACCATGACGAAAACGCGCGTGAAAACCACGGTTGAACGCCTTGCGTCTTGAGGCATCCTTGCTATGGTCGGCCACCTTCCAAGGCAAATAACGAACGGATAGTCCCATGCCAGCTTTCAAGACTCTCGACGACCTCAGCGGCATCGCCGGAAAGCGTGTTCTCGTCCGCGTCGACCTCAACGTGCCCGTGAAAGACGGCAAGGTGACCGACACGACGCGCATTGAACGCGTTGCGCCGACGATCCTCGAACTGTCGAAGAAGGGGGCCAAGGTTGTTCTGCTTGCGCATTTCGGCCGCCCGAAAGAAGGCCCCTCACCGGACCTCTCGCTCTCGCTGATCGCGCCGGACGTTTCAAAGGTGCTCGGCAAGCCGGTTGCCACGGCATCGGACTCGATCGGCGAAGCGGCTGCTTCGGCCGTCGCCGGAATGAAGGATGGCGATATCCTGCTTCTCGAAAACACCCGCTTCCACAAAGGTGAGGAAAAGAACGACGCGGAGTTCACCAAGGCGCTCGCTGCCAATGGCGACATCTATGTGAACGACGCTTTCTCCGCCGCGCATCGCGCCCATGCGTCCACCGAGGGCCTTGCCCACCTGCTTCCTGCCTATGCCGGCCGCACGATGCAGCAGGAGCTCGAAGCGCTCGAAAAAGGCCTCGGCAGTCCGGCCCGCCCGGTCGTTGCCATCGTCGGCGGCGCCAAGGTTTCCACCAAGATCGATCTGCTCATGAACCTCGTGAAGAAGGTCGACGCCCTGGTGATCGGCGGCGGCATGGCCAATACCTTTCTCGCCGCGCGCGGCACCAATGTCGGCAAGTCGCTCTGCGAGCATGACCTTGGCGAAACCGCAAAGCAGATCATGATCGAAGCCGCGACAGCCGGCTGCGCGATCATTCTGCCGGAAGACGGCGTTGTCGCGCGCGAGTTCAAGGCAGGTGCCGCAAACCAGACCGTCGACATCAATGCCATTCCGGAAGATGCCATGGTCCTCGACGTCGGTCCTAAGTCGGTCGAGGTGGTCAAGGCCTGGATCGAGCGCGCCCAGACGCTGGTCTGGAACGGGCCGCTCGGCGCATTCGAAATCGAGCCTTTCGATAAGGCGACGGTCGCAGCGGCCAAATACGCTGCCGAACGCACCAAGGCTGGCAAGCTCACCTCCGTCGCAGGCGGCGGCGATACCGTTTCGGCACTGAACCATGCCGGTGCCGCGGATGACTTCAGCTATGTTTCGACCGCAGGCGGCGCCTTCCTCGAATGGATGGAAGGCAAGATCCTACCGGGTGTTGCCGTTCTTTCCGGCAAGTAACGCCCGGCTGATTTGGCAATCTTTACATACGGATAGACCGCGGAAGCGTTTAGGCTTCGGCGGTCTTTTGCTCACGCAGCGAAAATAATCTCAAAGTTTCAAACGATTGAAATGATTTCAATCGTTTCAATGACTTAGCGCTCCATTCTCCTGCCTATAAACTTCTGTTATCGCCGACCTATATGCATGGTTGCCGATTTTTTTGTCGTGGAGAGAGTAAAAATGAGCGAACGCGTGGAAGACATTGCAGCAAAGATGGTAGCGGGTGGCCGGGGGCTGCTTGCCGCCGATGAATCGACCGGTACGATTGGAAAGCGGTTCGATACGATCGGCCTGGAATCCACGGAAACGAGCCGCCGCGATTATCGCGAAATGCTCTTCCGCTCCGACGAGGCTATGAAGAAGTATGTCTCGGGCGTGATCCTCTATGAAGAGACGCTTTATCAGAAGGCGGCCGACGGCACGACCTTCGTCGACATCATCAAGGCTGCAGACAGCATTCCAGGCATCAAGGTCGATACCGGCGCCAAGCCGATGGCGAAGTATCCGGGCGAAACGATCACCGAAGGCCTCGACGGCCTGGCCGACCGCCTTGCCAAATATTATGAAGCCGGAGCGCGCTTTGCCAAGTGGCGCGGCGTGATCGCCATCTCCTCCTCGCTGCCGACCTGGGGTTCGATGAAAGCGAACGCTCATGCACTCGCCCGCTACGCCGTGCTCTGCCAGCAAGCCGGTATCGTGCCGATCGTCGAGCCGGAATGCCTGATGGACGGCAAGCCGGGCGACCACAACATCGACCGCTGCGCCGAAGTCACCGAATGGACGCTGCGCACCGTCTTTGAAGAACTTGCCGATGCACGCGTCAGCCTGGAAGGCATGATCCTGAAGCCAAACATGGTCATTGACGGCAAGAACGCCCGCAAGGCATCCGTTGCGGAAGTCGCCGAACGCACCGTCCAGGTTTTGAAGCGCACCGTTCCGTCCGCCGTGCCCGGAATTGCCTTCCTTTCGGGCGGTCAATCCACCGAAGAGGCGACAGCTCACCTATCGGCGATCAATTCCGGATTCGAATTGCCTTGGAAGGTCACCTTCTCCTATGGCCGCGCGCTGCAGGATACGGCCCTGAAGGCGTGGGGCGGAAAACAGGAAAACGTCGCCGCTGGCCAGCGCGCCTTCAGCCACCGCGCCGAAATGAACAGCCTTGCGGCCAAGGGCCACTGGAAACAGGAACTCGAAAAGGCGGCGTAGCCGCCACTGAGCGCCCTTGCGACGCGGCCCCGTGAGCTTGTCACGGGTCCGCCATGTCCTGGCGCGACTGACTCGAAAACGAATGATGAAGAAAACCATTCTCGGCGCGGACGCGCGGTGGCTTCGTTCCCAGACAAGCACTGGAATGCAGGAGGGCGGCGCAAGCTCGCCAAGCTAAATTCTTGCATTGTCACGGCGACAAGATTGCGCTTTGGCGATCGACGGACGTGACTCATTATTGCGGTTTCCAAAATATCGGAGCCGCAATGACTGTCCTTTCTTATACGACCGTCGACGTTTTCACTTCTAACCGTTTTGAAGGCAATCCGCTCGCAGTCGTCACCGGCGCGGAGCAGCTCAGCACCCAGACGATGCAGAAGATCGCAGCGGAATTCAGGTATTCCGAAATCACCTTCGTCCTGCCGCCCAAGGATCCCGCCAACACGGCGAATGTCCGAATCTTCACGCCGACGATGGAGGTGCCTTTCGCAGGTCATCCGAATGTCGGTACAGCTTATGTTCTCGGCCAGCAGCAGGAGATCTTCGGCAGGCCGATCGGCGATACGCTGCGTTTCGAAGAAAAGGCCGGTCTGGTTGAAGTGGCGCTTCGGCGTATTGAAGGTCGGGTAACTGCTGCAACGATCCGTGCACCTCGGCCTCTGGATATCGGGGCTGCCGTCTGCGAAGAAACCATTGCACGCTGCGTCGGCATCGACCGCAGCGCAATTGTCAAATCGACCCACCAACCGGTTTTTGTCTCCGTCGGCCTTACCTTTGCGGTTGCCGAACTCGACGGTCTGGCATCGCTTGGCGCCGCCCGACCGAATCTCACGCATTTCCAAGAGGCTGCCGGCCCGAACGCTGAAAGCAATCACGATTTCTCGCTCTTCGTCTATGTCCGTTCGCCGGACGAGCCTTGGACGATCCGCGCCCGCATGTTCGCGCCGTTAGACAACGTTCCCGAGGATCCGGCGACAGGTAGCGCTTCCGCCGCACTCTCCGCCCATCTCGTCTCGCTCGCACCGGAGCAAACCGTGACCCAGCGTGTGACGATCGAGCAAGGTGTCGAGATGGGCCGGCGCAGCATCATCGAAGTCGACGTCGTCAAGAAGGATGGCATCGTGACGGACGTCGCGATTTCCGGCAGTTGCGTGCCGGTCATGCGCGGTGAGATCACCGTCTAGGCGATCAGGTCGCGGCCAAGAAGCGCGAGCGCCCAAACGGCAAACGCAATCAGCGCAATCTTCCAAAAGTCCATCCGCTGCCGCAAACCAGGAAGCCCCAGCGGCTTGATGATCTGAATAACCATGGCAAGGACGAGCAACAGCGCCAGCAGCTTTGTCATGGCATTATTTTTCCAATATTTCAGAATGTCACAGGACGGACATTATTCCGCGCGAACACAGCACTTCTTCATGCCGTAACGGCATTCCGAACCATAATCAACACCATTGGGACAGGGCGGGCAGCGTCTTGTCTTATGACTTTTTAAATCGAACTTGCCGAGAATTTGGAAATGAGAAGAAATCTGCTGTCCGTCGCCGCGCTGCTTTTCGGAACGCTTTTCCTCTTCATGGGCAATGGCCTGCAGGGCATCCTGCTCCCCGTCCGCGGCAATCTCGAGGGTTACGCCACGACCACGCTCGGCCTGCTCGGCACGTCCTGGGCGGCGGGATTTGTCGTCGGCTGCCTCGTCGCCCCCAAACTGGTGCGGCGCGTCGGACATGTGCGCGCCTTCTCCGGTTTCATCTCGATCATCGCCATCATCGCCCTTGTGAGCGGCATCATCATCGATCCGATCTGGTGGATCGCGCTGCGCGCCGTCACCGGATTTTCGACCGCCGGCACCTCGATGATCATCGAAAGCTGGCTGAACGAGCGCGCCACGAACGAAAGCCGCGGTGCGATCTTCTCGCTCTATATCGGCATCACCCTTCTCGGCGTCGTCGGCGGCCAGATGATGATCCCGCTCGAAGACGTGCGAACGCCGTTGCTCTTCATGGTCTGCGGAATCTTCTACTGCATCGCCATGCTGCCCACGACGCTCTCGACCGCAGCCTCGCCGCAGCCGCTGAAGGCCGTGAAGCTCGACCTGCCTGCGCTCTACCGCAATTCGCCTGTCTCCTGCCTCGGCATCCTGATGGTCGGCATCGCCAACGGTGCCTACGGCACGCTTGGCGCGGTTTTCGGGGCAGGTGCGGGACTTTCCGATGCCAGCATCGCAATCATGATGAGCGCCACCATTTTCGCCGGTGCGCTTATGCAGCTTCCAGCCGGCCGCCTTTCCGATCGTGTCGATCGCCGGTATGTTCTGGCGGTCATGTCGGCGGTTGCCGCGGTCGCTGGCCTTCTGATCGTGGTGCTGCATCCCTCTTCACCCGCGCTTCTTATCGGCCTTGTCATCCTCTACGGCGCAGTCGCCAACACGCTCTACCCGATCGCCGTAGCGCATGCGAACGACTTCGCCTCCGCCGAGGATTTCGTGAAGGTTTCCGGCGGGCTCTTGCTGCTCTACGGTATCGGGACCGTGATCGGACCAACGATCGGCGGTCCTGTCATGGCGATGACAAGCCCGCACGCACTCTTCCTCGTCACGGCGCTGTCGCATGTCTTCATCACCGCTTACGCAATCATCCGCAGCCGCATTCGCGCCGCAGTGCCGGCAAGCGAACGCGACACTTACACGACGATGCCGACCGGCACCTCGCAGATGCTGACGCCCGAAAGCATGTCGCTTGTCGAACCCATGTCGAACAAGCCTCCCGAAAGCGACGATCCTGCTGTAAAATACGGCTGAGAACCGGATGGAGGATTGCTCATGAGCTTCATTGACGATGACCTGCCTAAGAAGGCGGCTTACGAAATCGGATCCGACCTCTCCATGCTTTCCGTGGACGAGCTGAAGGAACGTGTCGAACAGCTGAAGGCGGAGATTGCCCGCATAGAGGCGGAAGTCACGAGGAAGGCTTCGGGACGCGCCGCAGCCGAAAACCTTTTTCGCTCCTAGCGTTCGATCAAAGGCTACGGGCAAGCGAATAACCGCTGCCGCAAGTCTTAATACGAAACAATGTTAATAGAATATTAAGCTTTATGAGATATTACTGTTCTTATCCAGATTTCGTCTGGATCTCAGACAGTTTTCCATGCGGCGAATTGGTCTGATTTTTCTCCCTGTTTTACCTTGAGAGCCGCTTTTGCGGCTCTTCTTTTTGCGCCAGCGCCGATTTCCCACGAAACTGTGGAAGTTAACCTTTTCTTAAGAAACGCCTTGCGCATTTGGGCTAAAGATACCATCCTAAAGACATAAAGACAGGCCTCTGAAACTTTTGTTTCAGGCTGGCGTTACCTGAACATCTGTAGACGCGTGCAACAGGAACCATTTGAATGTCGGAACTCGGTTTGAACACCATCAGTTTTGCGGGCCGCGTTGCCGCATCCTCGCAGTTCAAGACACTGTACGCGGAAGGCATGTCGCTGGTCGAGGAAACTGCCGCCTATTTGGATGGCAATGGCCGCGCCGCATCCAAGGTTCTGCCCCGCATGGCTTCTGTTCTCTACGCTGCCGAATCGATGCGCCTCACGACCCGCCTGATGCAGATGGCGTCCTGGCTGCTCCTGCAGCGTGCCGTCAATAACGGTGAGATGTCGCGAGACCAGGTTCTCGCTGAAAAGAACAAGGTCCGCCTCGACGGGTTCAACGTGGACCGCAATGCTCCGGGCTGGGGCGATCTGCCGGAAGCCTTCCGCGATCTCGTCGAACGCTCGCTGCGCCTCCAGAACCGCGTTGCCCTTCTCGACCGTGAAATCTATCGCCCGAACGAAGCGCCGATCGTCCCGGACAATCAGAACAGCGTCCAGGCACAACTGAGCCTGCTGCAAACGGCTTTCGGCAACAACTGAGAACTTGCATAGGCTAAAGATGGAACCGGCTGCGTGATACGCGGCCGGTTTTTTGCTGCATACTGCTTGTCGCTAAATCCAGGCGGAAGCGATGTCCGCACATGCCGTGGTGCGCGCGAGTATATGGGTACAGAAACAATAGAGAAGGCGACTGCCGCCCTCGAAGCGATGGGGTTTCCGTTTCCGACGCAATCCGTTTTCTGATGATGCGGTGCCGACGAGCATCGCCTGCTATTTGAAGCGTGCCGAGGCATCGGAAAAAGCAATGGAACTGGAAGAAGGCCAAGGCAAGCGCCTCGAAAATGCCGACGCCCTCTTTGAAGATCTTGGCCGCTGATCCGTGCTGACGCCTGTTCAATCAGGAAAGTTCAAACGGGACGTCCAGCGCATGGAAAAGCGCGGCAAGATATCCGCAAGCTAAAGGATGCCTGCTTTTCATGATCAATGAACAGGTACAGAGTACTCGGATCATCTCGCGCGGCGATTGGTTGCCGCTGTATCTCATCGAGGATCGTGAACTGCAGCTTGCCTGCCCCGGCACTCATTCAGATTCAAGCAATAAAAAAGCCCGGAATCTCGGGCTCTTTTCAAATTCCGTGCCGCAGAAGCGATTAGAGGCCGAGGCCGCCGAAGCGCTTGTTGAACTTGGACACGCGGCCGCCGCGGTCCATGAGCTGCTGGTTGCCGCCGGTCCAGGCCGGATGGGACTTGGAATCGATTTCGAGGTTCATGACAGCGCCTTCCGAACCCCAGGTCGAGCGGGTTTCGTATTCGGTGCCATCGGTCATCACCACCTTGATGACGTGGTAGTCGGGATGGATATCAGCCTTCATAACAATCTTCCTGCGATGCCAGGGTCCAATTTGACGCAAGTCATTGCGGCAAGAGAACCGATTGAATAAATGAAGCCGCAGTCGCTAAGGCTACGGCTTCCCATTCGGATGCGGTGCCTATACATGAAGGCCGCCCGGATAACAAGGGCCTACAAACCGCTGATCAGCGGTATTGGGGCGATTGGAGATGATTTGGCAAACGCAGTGCAGACCGCGGAAAAGAAGTCGCGTTCCTTGAAGCCGTTCGGAAGACTGGCACCCTATGTGAAGCGTTACCGCGGCATCGTCGCAGGCGCGCTGGTTTCGCTTGTCGTTGCCGCCGTGACGTCGCTCACACTTCCCCTTGCCGTGCGCCGCATGATCGATCATGGCTTCACGCAAGCTGACGGCACCTTCATCAACAGCTACTTTGCCATGTTGTTGGTCATCGCCGTAATACTCGCGGCCGCAAGCGCCTTTCGCTACTATTTCGTCATCACGCTCGGCGAACGCATCGTCTCGGATCTGCGCCGGGATGTCTTTGCGCATGTCACACGGCTTTCTCCCTCCTTCTTCGATGTCAACCAGTCCGGCGAGATTGTGTCACGCCTGACGGCCGATACCACGCAGATCAAATCGGCTGTCGGTGCCACCGCCTCGGTGGCACTTCGCAATCTGATCCTCTGTCTCGGTGCCATGGGCATGATGATCGTGACCTCGCCGAAGCTTTCAAGTCTTGTGCTCGGCGCAATCCCGCTGATCGTCTTCCCGCTCGTCGGATTCGGGCGGTCCGTGCGCAAGCGCTCCCGTGCCGCGCAGGATACGCTCGCCGAAGCTTCCGCCTTTGCCAACGAGACGATTGCTGCCACGCGCACCGTCCAGGCCTTCAACGGCGAGGATGCGGCCGCAAGCCGCTATGGCGCTGCCGTCGAATCCGCTTATGAGGCAGCACGCTCGGCCATCCGCTCGCGCGCGCTTTTGACAGGCATTGCGATCACCCTGATCTTTGGCAGCGTCGTTGCTGTCCTTTGGGTTGGCGCGCACAATGTTCTGACGGGAACGCTATCGGCCGGCACGCTCGGGCAGTTCCTGCTCTATTCGGTCATCGCCGCCGGCTCTCTCGGCGCCTTGTCGGAAGTCTGGGGAGAACTCTCGCAAGCGGCAGGCGCCGCCGACCGGCTGACCGAGCTGCTGGACGAAGTCTCGACGATCGCAGCACCGGAAAAGCCTGAGACACTGCCCGTTCCGGCCCTAGGGCGCGTCGAACTCTCGAACGTGCACTTCGCCTATCCGTCACGCCCCGGAAAATCGGCGCTGCATGGCCTGAGCTTCAATGTGACGCCGGGCGAAACCGTCGCCATTGTCGGCCCATCAGGCGCCGGCAAGAGCACCGTCTTCTCTGTGCTGCTCCGCTTCTACGATCCGCAGCAGGGCAGCGTCGGGATCGATGGCATCGATGCGCGCGAAGTAACGCCCGGCGATCTGCGCGAACGCATGGCGATCGTGCCGCAGGATGTCACCATCTTTGCCGCTTCAATCCACGACAACATCGCCTTCAGCCGCCCCGGCGCGACGCGCGAGGACGTACGCACCGCAGCGATTGCCGCCCAGGCCGATGAATTCATCGCGAGGCTGGACAAGGGCTACGACACCGAGGTCGGCGAGCGCGGTATTACCCTTTCCGGCGGCCAGCGCCAGCGTATCGCCATCGCCCGCGCGATCTTGAAGAACGCCCCGATCCTCCTGCTCGATGAAGCGACGTCAGCCCTTGACGCCGAGAGTGAGACGCTGGTGCAGAAGGCCCTCGACGGTCTCATGCACGGCCGCACGACGCTCGTCATCGCCCATCGCCTTGCGACCGTCTTGAAAGCCGACCGCATTCTCGTCATGGATCAGGGCCGCATCGTCGAGGAAGGCACGCATCAGAGCCTGATCCGCCACGGCGGCATCTATGCCAGGCTGGCGAAGCTGCAGTTCGATGCAGGTGCAGAAGAGGTCCTGGCTACCGCCAAATAGACGCTACTCCTGAGGAAACGCGTAGACATCCACAGGCTCATCCAAGCCGCGCAGCGGGTGAGATCCGAGGCTTTCCAGGTCGCTTTCGCACCCTGCCATTTCGACGAAGGCTTTCGACAGCAGCACAGGACGCTTAATTTCCTTGGTCAGGCTCTCCAGCCGCGATGCAATGTTGACGGCCGGGCCGATGACGGTGAAATCGAGGCGCTTGCGCGAGCCGATATTGCCGTACATGACATCCCCCACATGCACGCCGACGCCATAACGCAGCTCCACATGTCCCCTTTCCGCGTTGAAGAGATTGAGCTCGGTCATTGCCGCTTGCGCTTCCTTGATTGCCCGCAGAAGATTGATGCAGGCATCCGGATCGGTCAGCGGAAATATGGCGAGCAAGCCATCGCCCATGAATTTCAGGATCTCGCCGCCGTGCTTTTCGATTGGCTCCGACATGGCATCAAAATAGGCGTTGAGCAATTCGATGACATCGTCGCGCGGCCATAAGTCGGAGATCGTCGTGAAGTCGCGCAAGTCGCAAATGAGGATCGCTGCGCCGACCGTTGCGCCGCTGCCGCGGGTCGTGGCGCCTGCAAGAATCTGCTCGCTGGCATGCGGCCCGACATAGGTCTGCAGCAGCGTGCGGGCAAGAATGTTCTTGATCCGGATTTCGGTGACAAGCGTGAGCGCCGGTAAAAGATCCTTGAGGAAAATCAGATGGTCTTCCCTAAAGCCGCCTGGCGTGTCGCTTGAGAAGGTAATCACGTGCCGTTTTCCGAGCGTGTGCTCCATCGGCCAGGCCACATAGTCCGTCAGCCCCTCACCCTGCAACTCGCCATAGAGCGGATAGGAAGCAACTTCACCTTCGAGGCTCTGCCGCACTTCCCTACCGCCGCTGAAGATCTCGTTGATCGGGCTGTTCAGGAATTGCGACGTTGTCTCGACGCCGTAGCCGAAGGTGGTGATCTTTGCTTCCTGCAAGCCGGGACGCCAGAGGATGCGCGCGCCGAGCCATTGAGGATGCAGCGTCCGGAAATGCATCGTCGCGCGAGCGACGGGAACGCCCGCAGCTCGCAGCCGCTCGCACATCTCCACCAAGATATTGTCGATGAACCGCTGGTTGCGCGTTTCATTGATCAACCAGTCGAGGATCTTGTGCCGGCGCACCGGCCAAAGACCGTCCTCCTCGTTCTCGACTGCCGGAAATGGATTGGATACCGGCTGCATGTCAAACTCCACGATCTCGCCCCGCCAAGCCTACACATTCGATTGCGTCTTTCGCATAGATGGTTATCGGAGGACGGATTGTAATATCAATAGTCGGATAGTTTACCTCAGCGACTAAAGTTGCAATTCCATGCCGCCGCTTCCGGTTGCTTTTATCCGCCTCCGCCCTACCCTCCTTTTGCCCGATTTGATGCAGTCGGGCGACATCATCGCTGAATTCCGGGAGGAAAATCGAATGGCACTTTTTAATATGACCCGCCGCATGGCACTCGGCCTCGGCTTGTTTGCGGCCATGAGCGCCGGAGGCGCCCATGCCGAAGGGTTTCCGGAGCGCTCGGTTACGCTCGTCGTTCCCTTTGCCGCCGGCGGGTCGACCGATGTCGTGGCGCGCATCATCGCCGAGAAGATGTCGGAAGACCTTGGTCAGCAGGTGATCGTCCAGAACGTCGCCGGTGCGGGCGGCAATCTTGGTGCGGGCAACGTGGCTCGTGCGGAACCGGACGGCTACACCATCTTGATGGGAACGGTCGCGACGCACGCGCTGAACCCGCTGATCCTTAAATCCACTCCTTACGATCCGGAAAAGGATTTCGCGCCGGTTTCACTGCTCGTCATCGTGCCCAACGTGCTTGTCGTCAATCCGGAGCTGCCTGCAAAGAACGTCCAGGAATTGATCGCGCTGCTGAAGGCCGAGCCGGATAAATGGAGCTATGCTTCCTCCGGCAACGGCACGCCGTTACATCTTTCCGGCGAATTGTTCAATTCGATGGCCGGCGTCAAGATGCAGCACATCCCCTACAAGGGTGCAGGCCCGGCGCTGACCGATCTGCTGGGCAATCAGGTATCGATCATGTTCGATAACCTGCCGTCATCGTCCAGCCACATCAAATCCGGCAAGCTGCGGGCGCTGGCGGTCACTACGGCGAAACGTGCTCCATCCTTCCCGGATATTCCGACCATCGCTGAGTCCGGCGTTCCGGGTTACGAGACCTATACCTGGAACGCGCTCTTTGCGCCGGCGAATACGCCCGCCGATGTTGTGGCAAAGCTCAACGCGTCCGCCAACAAGGCTCTGAAGGACCCGGCCGTTGCCGAGCGCATGAAAGACTTCAGCGCCACGATCGTCGGCTCCACGCCGGAGGAACTTGGCGCACACGTCAAGGCCGAACTGGCGAAATGGGGACCCATCGTCAAGGGTGCGAATATCCAGATGGAATAGACTCAACTTTTGCACTAGATTGTCTCCCGTTACCGAGGCAACTTCCTGATAATTGGGAGATAATCGATGTATAAGTTTGAAGTGTACAAGGATAAGGCTGGCGAATTCCGTTTCCGCTTCAAGGCTTCGAACGGCGAATCCATGTTCAACTCGGAGGGCTACAAGGCCAAGGCATCCGCGCTGAGCGCCATTGAATCCATCAAGAAGAATGCGCCCGACGCAACGGTCGACGACCAGACCAAGGCAACGGCTTAACGAGACTGGCGGCGCTCGAAAGGCGCCGCCTTATACGGCTCTTCCCGCCACCCGGCCCGAAAAGATGCAGCCGCCGAGAAAAGTTCCCTCAAGCGCTTTGTAGCCGTGCATGCCGCCTCCGCCGAAACCGGCGACCTCACCGGCGGCATAGAGACCCGGCACCGCATCACCATTCATACTGATCACCCGCGCCGAAAGATCCGTCTGCAGACCGCCCAGCGACTTTCGTGTCAGGATATGCAGCCGAACGGCGATCAACGGCCCCGCCTTGGTATCCAGTAGCCGGTGCGGCTTTGCCGTCCGCAACAGCTTGTCGCCAATATAATTTCGAGTGCCGCGAATGGCAGTTATCTGCGCATCCTTGGAGTAGGCATTGGAGATTTCCCGGTCGCGCGCCTCGATCTGGCCACGCAGATGCGCAGTGTCGAGCCGGTTTTCTCCGGTCAGCGCATTCATGCCTTCGACCAGTTCTTCGAGCGTCTCGCGGACGATGAAATCTTCGCCCTTGTCCATGAAGGCTTGCACCGGCCCGGGCGGGTTCTTGCCGAGCCGTTTCAAAAGCAACGCAATATCCCTACCGGTAATGTCGGGGTTCTGCTCCGAACCCGAAAGCGCGAACTCTTTCTTGATGATCGCCTTGGTAAGAATGAACCAGCTATAGTCATGCCCGCTGGCGCGGATCGCCTTCAAGGTGGCAAGCGTATCAAAGCCCGGCATTGCCGGCGGAGCAAAACGGTTGCCGTCGGCATCGCACCAGAAGGACGACGGACCGGGAAGGATGCGGATACCGTGGTTCGCCCAGATCGGATCCCAGTTCCTCACGCCTTCCGTATAGTGCCACATGCGGTCGCTGTTGATGATGCTCGCGCCGGCACGCTCGCCGATCGCCAACATGCGGCCGTCGACATGGGCGGGAACGCCCGCAACCATCGACGCAGGCGGACGACCAAGACGCTCTACCGGCCAGTTCCGACGCACGAGATCGTGGTCGCCGCCGATGCCGCCGGAAGTGATGATGACGGCACCCGCACGGAATTCGAATGTTCCGGCAGCCCTGCGAACCGTTGCCTTGCCACGCGGCGCAGCATCGGGCTCGAGGATCGTCCCCTGCACGCCGCAGACGGCGCCATTTTCGACCACGAGCTCGTCCACGCAGTGGCGGAAAGCAAATGTGACGCGGCCTTTCGCCTCTGCCTCCCGAACGCGCCGGATAAATGGTGTAAGCACGGCTGGCCCCGTGCCCCAGGTCAGATGAAAGCGCGGCACGGAATTGCCGTGACCATGAGCCACGCCGCCGCCGCGCTCGGCCCAACCGACGACCGGAAACCACCGCATGCCCTGTTGATGTAGAAAGGAGCGTTTCTCGCCCGCCGCAAAGTCGAGATAGGCGTCCATCCAAAGCCGCGGCCAGTAATCCTCGGGCCGGTCGAAGCCTGCCGACCCCACCCAATCCTGCCTGGCAAGATCGAGGCTGTCGCGAATGCCCAGGCGGCGCTGCTCGGGACTGTCAACGAAAAAAAGGCCGCCCAGCGACCAGAAGGCCTGCCCGCCGAGGCTCTGTCCGCCCTCTTGGTCGAGAATGCAGACCTTGCGTCCCCGATCTGCCGATTCCGCCGCAGCGACAAGCCCGGCAAGACCCGCACCAACGACCAGCACGTCATATTCCATCCCGAACGCCTCCCCGCATCCATCCGCATGAAATTACGCGCACGTAAACGTCAATGCAACCGCAGGACTTCCCACCGCGATTTTTTCATCGGTGATTTCAAATGGGTGGCAGAGCCCTTGTGAGGCCGCCCGCCCCCTGCGGCTGGCAAGGGCGGGTGTGTCTATCACAAACTATTTCTCGGTCAGCTTGAGCTCGATGCGGCGGTTGGTGGCGCGGGCTTCTGGCGTATCGCCGGGTGCGATCGGCTGGAATTCGCCGAAACCTGCCGCAACGAGGCGGTCGGAAGGCACGCCCTGCGAAATCAGGTATTTGACGACGGAGATGGCGCGCGCCGAGGAAAGCTCCCAGTTGTCGCGAAAGCGGCCGGCCCCGGAAAGCGCCACATTGTCGGTATGGCCGTCGACCCGGAGCACCCAGTTGATTTCCGGCGGTATTTCCCTGGACAGATCTAGCAGCGCAGTGGCAAGTTTCGTCATCTCTGTCGTGCCTTCAGGATTGAGATCGGAACTGCCGGAAGGGAACAGAACCTCCGACTGGAAGACGAAACGGTCGCCGACGATGCGGATGTTTTCGCGGTCGGACAGGATCTCGCGCAGGCGGCCGAAGAAGTCGGAACGGTAGCGATTCAGTTCCTGAACCCGCTGCGCCAGCGCGACATTCAGCCGCCGGCCCAGATCGGCGATCTTCGCCTGCGAACTCTGGTCCTTCTGCTCCGATGCCTGAAGCGCCGCCTCGACGGCTGCGATCTGGCTGCGCAGGGCCGCAATCTGCTGGTTGAGAATTTCGACCTGGCTGAGCGCCCGGTCGCTTAGCTGCTTCTGTTCGTCGAGTTCTTTTGTCAGGCCGCCGATGCGCTGTTGTGCCGCATCCTTTCCGCCGGAACCGGCATCGAGCAATGCCTGCAGCCGTGAGCGGTCACCTTCAGCGGTCGCGAGAGATGCCTGCAGATTGGCAACGGAATCCTCAAGATCCTGCTTGCTGCCCTTCTCAAGCGCGAGCAACTGCGTCAGTTCGTTGATCTGGCTGTTGAGGCGGGTGAGCACTTCGTCGCGACCGGATATCTCGCGGCTTAGAATGAACTGGCCGACGACGAAAACCGTTAGCAGGAACATGATGGCGATCAGCAGCGTCGAAAGTGCGTCGACGAAACCCGGCCAGTAGTTCAGTTCGCCGTGGCGGCGGCGGTTTCGGGCGAGCGCCATGGCTTACTTGCCCTCGCTCTTTTCGGTCTGGCTGACGCGGTGGCTTCTCTCGGCGCCGCTCTGCTTTTCCTGCGCGCCGATGCGTTCCGCCAGCCGGTCCAGCGTGCGACGCATGGCCTTTGCCTCGTCCTGCTGCGCTTCGATCCAGTCGCGCAGCATCTGCTGTTCGTTGCGCATGTTCTTGACGAGACCCTGGATGCCTTCGGCAAGGCTTGCCATCGCGGCAACCGAGCGCTGGCTGCCGGCTCCGCCTTCCTCGGCAACCTTCTTCAGATAGTCCGACATCGCGCGAAGGTCCTCGGAAGACGTACCCGAGCCGAGCGCCGGAACGGCAACATCCGACCCGACATCGGTCACCGAGGAAAGCCAGTTTTCGAGTTCCGTGTAGAAGCGAGTCTGCGCCCGGCCGGCCTGAAGATCGAGGAAGCCGAGAATGAGCGACCCGGAAAGGCCGAGCAGCGAAGACGAGAAGGCTTGGCCCATACCGGAAAGTGGCAAGGACAGACCTTCCTTGAGCGTGGTCAGCACGTCGCCGGTGCCGTTCGAGCCTGCATCAAGCGACTGAATGACGCCGCTGATCGAGCCGATCGTGCCGATGAGACCCCAGAAGGTACCGAGAAGACCGAGGAAGACGAGAAGGCCGATGAGATAACGCGACGTATCACGCGATTCATCGAGGCGGGTGGCGATCGAATCCAGAATAGAGCGTAGCGCGGTGGTCGAAAGCGTCGCCGTCGACTTACGGTTACCGATCAGCGCCCGCATGGGGGCAAGCAGTCTCGGATTGCGATTTACCTTGTCCGCACTGCCGGCTGCGCGAAAGGAATTGAACCAGCGCACTTCCGGACGAAGCGACAGCACATGGCTGAAGACCAGGATGATGCCGACCGCAAGCACGCCGACGATGAGGCCGTTGAGGCCCGGATTGTGCATGAAAGCTGTCTGCGTCTGCCGGAAAAGAATGGCGGCGATGAAGCCGACGATGACCAGGAACAAGAGCATCGTCCAGAGGAACGGCATCGGGCTGGAGAGTTTATAGACATAGTTGCTGCTCGGTTTTTCGGTCGAGCCGAATTCCGCCGCATTCACATTTTCCATGGTTGCGCAGCCCTCCGGATTGCTTGCAACCGAAGACTAGATCAACATTGTGCCGAATTGAAGTGCGCGGGCAGAGAAAACCGTGTCTTTACAACAGTCGGTTTCCCACGTGTCTCACTTCGCAGGGATGGGGCGCTTGATGGTCTCGATCAGCGCCTTGTGAATATATTCATTGCCGGCGACGATCGCGCCGCCATCGAGGATATCCGTGCCGCCGTTCCAATCGGTCGCATAACCGCCAGCTTCACGGATAAGCAGGATGCCGGCTGCCATGTCCCAGGGCGACAATCCCATTTCCCAAAAGCCATCGAAGCGGCCAGCTGCGACATAAGCGAGATCGAGCGAGGCAGCGCCCATGCGGCGGATGCCGGCCACTTCGCCCATCACATGACGAAGCTCGACGAGGAACTTGCCGTGGTTGCCGCGGCCGAGATGCGGCACGCCGCAGCCGATGACGGAATCGGAAAGAACACGGCGCGCACCGACGCGCAGCCGGCGGTCGTTCAAGAAGGCGCCGCCGCCGCGCTCGGCAGTATAGAGCTCGTCCATCGCCGGATTGAAGACGACGCCCGCAACGACTTCGCCGTTGCGCTCAAGCGCGATCGACACGGCAAAGGTCGGAATGCCGTGCAGGAAGTTGGTCGTGCCATCGAGAGGATCGACGATCCAGCGGTGCGCCCCGTCCGTGCCCTTGATCTCTTCGCTCTCCTCTCCAAGGAACCCATAGGTCGGGCGCGCCTTCAACAGCTCGTCCCTGACGATCTTTTCGGCTTTCCGGTCAGCATTGGATACGAAATCGCCCGGCCCCTTCACCGAAACCTGCAGGTTCTGCACTTCCCCGAAATCACGCCCCAGCGACTTTCCTGCCTTGACGGCAGCCTGAACCATGACATTGAGAAGAGCAGAACGGGCCATTGGGGCATTTTCCTTGGAACTGATACGGGGTGCGCTGTCAGGGCGGGAACGGTCCCTGATCGCCGGAAGGGGCAGCGCTCTGAGTTAGATGGCGGCCTCAAGACCACAAAATCAGGCAAATTTCAAGGGGAGAGCATTGCAGACGCTGAAAGAGGTCGCCGGCACCGAAGGCTTCGCCGACGCACTGTTGTGAACCTCAGGGCAGGCGGCGGAACTTGTTTGCCCGGTCGATCGCCTGCTTTTGCTGAGCGTCTTCGATGCCGAGATAGAAATCCTCAAGCTCCGGATCGGGCAACCCTGCCCGGCGGGAAAGCACGTACCATTTCGCCGCTTCGACCGGGTCCGGCTTGGTGCCGAGCGCCCCGATATAAAGATGTGCGAGCTTGTTCTGCGCCGCGACGTTACCGCGATTAGCAGCGAGCTTCATCCACTGAAAGCCCTTCACGAAGTCCCGCGGTCCATTTGTGCCATTGACGAGCCATACGCCAAGATCGAGCTGCGCGGTGTCGTAACCTGCGCGCGCTGCCCGGGCGAGCCATTCGCGCGCCAGCTTCTTTTTCTGCTTTGGCAGATCGGCAAGCACGGAATAGATTTGCGCCACGGCATATTGGGCGTCGGCAATACCCTGCTGGGCGGACTTTTCATAGTAGGGAAGCGCGAGCTTCAGTCCTTCGGGGCCGGGATGATCGGTCGTCAGCAACTGCCCCCAGTTGAATTGCGCTGAAGGATTGCCGCCGTCGGCCGCCCGGCGCATGTAATCGTCCGCCTTCGCCTTGTCGCGCGCCACGAGCTCTCCCGCCATCAGGATGAGCGAATATTTGAACATCGCCGCCACATCGCCGCCTTCGGCAGCCTTGCCGTACCAGAATGCTGCGCTCTTCAGATCGCGGCGAACACCGAGCCCGGCATACTGCATTTCCGCAATGAGCGTCTGCGCTGCCGGATCCCCAAGCTGCGCGCGCGGCAGCGCCAGCTGCATTGCCGTCAGGTAATAACCGCGTTGATAGGCGCCGTAAGCCGTATCGATCGGCCCTTTGTAATCCTTCTCCGGCGGCAGGTCGGGCAGCTTGGCGCCCATGCGATCCAGCACGCCGAGACCGGTCGAGGGCTGCGCTCCTTCCGCCGGCCGGTTGGTCTTGAACGGTTCAGCTTCTGAACCCAGCGGACGCGTCACGACGTTGTCGACGGTCTGCGCCGAAGCGCCATATGGCAAAACAGCCGTGAAAACGGCGGCAGACAGGAGAGATCGGCGCAAACAGGCAAAGAGGATCGGCATGGCCGCGATATCAATCCCCAAACCGTGGCGCTTTTTCGTCAAGAAGTGCGTTGACCTGAGCGACGACCGACGGGGCCAGGCCAGGCTCGCCAAACACCGCCAGGCGCAATGCCACGAACTCGGCACCGGACTCGGCGACGACAAGGGCAGAAGCCGGATCGGTCCCGCCCATGACGATGCAGGGAATTTCAATCATCGAGGCCCACCATTCGCCGAGCGCCACGTTCTTCGGATGCGCCTCCGGCTTGATGTCGCCGTCGAGTTTGCCGAAGAAGATATAGTCCGGCCGTGCCTCGCCGATCTCCAAAGCCGTGTGGCGGTCGGTCGCTTTACCGCCGCCAATGATCATCTTGCCGGCGTGTTTGTCGATCGCCTCGGCGATTTCGGCGGCTAGACCCGTCAAATGCAAACCGTCTGCCTTCGAGCGTCCGGCGACGCGGCTGTCGCCCGCAATCAGCGCCGCTGCCCCTGCATTCTGGATGATCGGAACCAGTTTCTCGGCATGTTTCTGAAACGCGCCGGCATCGAGCCCGTATTGCGGCACGATCACCGAGGCAACGTCGCCGCCCTTCAGCGCGTCGGCGACAATATTTGCCTGCTCGTCGGCATCGGCGATGTCCGGGACGATCAGGACAAGGCGGCAGCGGTTTTCCGGTCCGGTCATGAACTCTTTCCATTTTCAGCGGGTTTCGCCAGCAGACGGCAAATCCACACTCGTTTTGTGTGAGTAATTCCGTTAGACGGGGCTGGCAAGGGGAGGACTTGAAAAGCATGCTGCCGGAACTGTCATTCTTTTATGCCGCGGTGCCGGCCGTGCTGCTTGTCGGTCTGGCCAAGGGCGGCATGGGCGACGCACTGGCCTTGATCGGCGTCCCTGTTTTAGCCTTGGTGGTCTCGCCTGTCGAAGCAGCCGCCATCTTGCTGCCGATCCTGATCTTCATGGACATGATCTCGCTCGTTGTCTGGCGCAAGCACGGCGACTGGACGACGCTGAAGATCATGCTGCCGGGTGCCCTCTTTGGCATTGCGGTCGGCTGGGCAACATCCGCACTGGTGCCCGGAAATGTCTTGCGCGTGGTCATCGGTGCAGTCACCGTACTTTTCTGCGCCCGCTATTTCTGGAACAATTTCGGCCCCGGTGCGGGAAAGGTCGTCCTGCCGCGCGGCCAGCGGCCCTTGCTTGCGGGCGCATGGGGAACGCTTTCCGGCTATGGCAGTTTCGTCGCCCATGCCGGCGGTGCGCCGTTTCAGATCTACGCGCTGCCCTTGAAACTGCCGCCACGCGAATTCATCGGCACCAGCGTGCGTTTCTTTGCCATCTTGAACGCGGTGAAACTCATTCCTTATTTTGCGCTCGGCCAGCTCGATACCAAAAATCTCGTAACATCGGCGACATTGCTGCCTTTCGCCCCACTCGCGACCATTGCTGGCGCCTGGTGCGTTAAGCGCATGAAGCCGGAGATATTCTATCCGTTCATGTATGCGATGGCACTGATCGCAGCGCTTCTGATCATTCACGAAGGGCTTGGATTCTAGGTCCTGGCGCCGGCAATCGCCGCTCGGTTGCGGCGCACAATTTCCTTGCCCGGAGGCTGCCTTTGACGTAGCTTTTCGCCATGTCGACCACCGACCCTTTCGCCGCGATATCAGATCCGAACCGGCGGTTCCTGCTGGAGCAGTTGCGGCGCGCGCCGAGAACGGTCAACGAACTTGCCGAAAGCCTGCCGATCAGCCGGCCGGCGGTTTCGCAGCATCTGAAGGCGCTGCTTGACAGCAACCTCGTATCGGTAACCTCCGAGGGCACGAGGCGCATCTATGCGGTCAACAATCGAGGCTTCGACAAACTCAATCTGTGGCTTGATCAATTCTGGGCGTGAACGCGTTCGTCCAAAAGAAATGCGCCAGCCCAACTCCGCAGTGTTTGGGACTGGCGCATGATTTTTCAAAAAATCGCCGGTTATTAACTAACCCGTTTGAAAGATTGGATTTTATCCTCTTTATGCTGCAGGATCAGCGCGCCGGCAATCGGCATTATCGCTTAGTGAACGGATGATTTCAGACGTTGGATTTCGTCTTTGATGCGCAGCTTTCTGCGCTTGCAATCCGCAATGTCGGTGTCTTTTCTGGAGGGGGATGCCATCAGCGAATGTAACTCCTCCTCAAGAGCTACATGCTTTTTTTCGAGTGACTCAAGATGAGCTTGAACAGTCATTTGACCCTTCCTTCCTCTTGCCTTCCCCAGCCATCCATCGCTGGAGTTCTAGGCGTCAACTTTTGGAATGTGACACATTTTTACATCCTTGTCGAAGGCGAAAACGTGCTCAGTCCATGGCAAATTCATGATCAACACCAACTAGCCGCTGCCGCTATTTGGTGATAGGAGCTTGCGGAAATCATCGGCAGGCCGGACAACGTCCGAAGACGACTATGGGGAATACGAATGGCCGATCAGGAACAGGCGGAAATCAGGCTCATGGCAGCGCGCTTGCGTCAGGAGCACGAGGATTACGACGCCGCGATCAACGCCATGATTGCCATGGGATGCGACGCGCTGCGCATCCAGCGCATGAAAAAGAAGAAGCTCGCCATCAAGGACAAGCTGACGAAGCTGGAAGACCAGATCATTCCGGATATCATCGCCTGAAAGGGTAATGCCGTTGACGCTGACAGACAGACCGCCCGTCGCCATCATCATGGGCAGCCAGTCCGACTGGGAGACCATGAAAAACGCCGCCGACACGCTGGAGGCGCTGGAAATTCCCTATGAAGCGCGCATTATTTCGGCGCACCGGACGCCCGAGCGCATGGTGAATTTTGCCAAGACCGCGCGCGACGAGGGCTTCAAGGTGATCATCGCCGGTGCGGGCGGCGCCGCCCACCTTCCCGGCATGACGGCCGCGCTGACGCCGCTTCCGGTTTTCGGCGTTCCCGTCCAGTCGAAGACGATGTCCGGCCAGGACAGCCTTCTTTCCATCGTCCAGATGCCAGGCGGCATTCCGGTCGGCACTCTTGCGATCGGCAAGGCAGGTGCAATCAACGCAGCACTCTTGGCCGCCGCCGTTCTTGCGCTTTCGGACGAGGATATTGCCGAGCGTCTCGATGAATACCGCGAACGGCAAAGCGCCTCGATTGCCGAATATCCCATGGACAACCTATGACGGCAAAGACGATCGGCATCATCGGCGGCGGCCAGCTCGGCCGCATGCTTGCGATGGCCGCAGCACGGCTGAACTTCCGCACGATCATCCTGGAACCGCAGGCCGATTGTCCCGCCGCGCAGGCCGCCAACCGTCAGATCGTTGCGGCCTATGACGATCCTGCCGCGCTGGCCGAACTCGCAAAGTCCTGTGACGTCGTGACCTACGAATTCGAGAATGTGCCGGTTTCCGCTGCCGAGGCCTTGGCAAGGGACGTTCCCGTCTACCCCCCGCCTAAGGCGTTGGAAGTGGCACAAGACCGTCTCGTCGAAAAACGCTTCATCAATGAATGCAGCATCCCGACCGCGCGCTTTCACGCCGTCGACAGCCAAAGCGAGCTTGACACAGCGCTGAAGGACTTCGGCGGCCAGGGCGTGCTCAAGACGCGCCGCCTCGGCTATGACGGCAAGGGCCAGAAGGTATTCCGTTCCGCCGCCGACAGCGCGGAAGGCGTCTATGCCGGCCTTGGCGGCGTGCCGCTGATTCTGGAGAGCTTCGTCGCCTTCGAGCGCGAGATTTCGGTCATCGCCGCCCGCGCGGCGAACGGCACCGTCGTCGCCTTCGATCCGGCGGAAAACGTCCATCGCAACGGCATTCTGCACACGTCGACGGTGCCAGCGTCGATTTCAGAGGCAACCGCCGCGGCTGCACACCGGGCGGCGGAAGCAATCCTCACCTCGCTCGGCTATGTCGGTGTCATCGGTATCGAATTCTTCGTGCTCGCAGACGGCAACCTGATCGCCAACGAGATGGCCCCGCGCGTCCATAATTCCGGCCACTGGACCGAGGCAGCTTGCGTTGTCTCGCAGTTCGAGCAGCACATCCGTGCCGTCGGCGGCCTGCCGCTCGGCAACGCGAACCGTCATTCCGAATGCGTGATGCAGAACCTGATCGGTGACGATATCTTGAGCCTTCCGGAATGGCTGAAACGCCGCGATACCTTCGTCCACCTCTATGGCAAGACCGAATCCCGCCCCGGCCGTAAGATGGGGCATGTGACGGTACTGACGGGGAAAGCCTAGGTTTTTGCCCGAGAAAAAGCCTTCATGTGGTTGACACAGACATGAGGCCGGGTTATCTGCACGCCCAACCTAAAGAGCGCGCACAGACGCGCTTTTTGATTGTTTAAAAGATACGGGCGAATGTGACATTCCCCCACAGAGATCGCGGATCAGAAAAATGAAGATCAAGAATTCGCTCAAGTCGCTCAAGGCTCGCCACCGTGACAACCGTCTGGTTCGCCGCAAGGGCCGCATCTACATCATCAACAAGCTGAACCCGCGCTACAAGGCTCGTCAGGGCTGATCATAGCGTGAGCCGGATTACGCCTGCGCGTTTATGTGCTGCGGGCTTTTCCGTTAGGGTCGCTTCGGTGATCACATCAAATTTTCTTTGATCTTCGGCGCTGGCGGGCTACATTGTCCGCCATGCGCTTTTTTGCTTTGACCTGCGCGGCGCTGCCGCTTGCTCTCGGTTTCCTTGCTCCTGCTTTCCCTGCCGCTGCCGCGGACAAGGAAGTTATTATCGAGCAGCCGGATGCCAACTCCTCTCCGAAACAGCATCTCGACAATCTCTATGCCCAGCTGAAGCGCGAGCGCGATCCGGACAAGGCAAGCGGCATTGCGGAGGAAATCCGCCTCCAGTGGAATAATTCCGGCAGCGCCACTGTGAACTTGCTGATGCAGTGGGCCGACAAGGCGATCGAGGAAAAGCGCAATCCTGCAGCCCTTGATTTCCTCGATCAGGCGATTGCGCTGAAACCTGACTACGCCGAAAGCTGGAATCGCCGCGCAACGCTGAATTACGCCATGGGCAACTATCGCAAGTCGATGTCCGACATAGAGCACGTGCTCAATCTCGAGCCGCGCCACTTCGGTGCACTGTCGGGATTGGCGACGATTCTCAATATGTCGGGCAATGACCAACTCACCTTGAAAGCCTGGGAGCGCTTCCTGGAGGTCTACCCCGCAAACCGCGCGGCGCAGCAGCAGGCAAATACGCTCTCCGAAAAACTCGCCGGAAGCCGGACCTGATCTTGACGCCGAACCGGCATGCGCAATCTTACGGATTGGTGCCGTAACTGTTGCCGGTTCAAAGCCATGCTTGCCGAAATTTCCGCCATTCTCGTCCCCATCGCTGCCGCAATCGGCTATTCGTCTTACAAAGCCCGGCAGTTTGAACAGGCATTTCCCAATATCGGCGAACTGGCCGATATCGACGGCTACAGGATGAACGCCGTGCACATCCCCCGCCCCGACACTGCCGACCTACCGCCCCTGGTCTTTATCCACGGCGCGAGCGGCAACCTGCTCGACCAGATCGGCGCCTTCTTGCTGCCGCTCGAAGGGCGCGCGGAAATGCTCTTCGTCGACCGTCCCGGACATGGCTATTCGGAACGTGGAGGACCGGAGAATGCTTTCCCCTCCGGCCAAGCGGATGCGATCGCAAAGCTCATGGAAAAGCGCGGGATTGAAAAGGCGATCATCGTCGGTCACTCCTTCGGCGGTGCAATCGCCGCAGCCTTCGGCGTGCACCATCCGCAAAAGACCGCCGGTCTCCTCTTCCTTGCCCCGGCGACTCATCCATGGCCGGGCGGCATCGACTGGTACTATCACATCGCGACCGTGCCGCTGATCGGCTGGCTCTTTAGTCGCGTTGTTGTCGTACCACTGGGCCTGTGGCGGCTGGAGCAGGTTACGCTTAATGTCTTCCGGCCCAATCCGCGCCCGGCCGATTACATCTCAAAGACTGGGCCGTCCCTGGTGTTGCGGCCGAAGACCTTCCATGCCAACGCCACCGATTTCATCAGGTTGCTTGAATATCTGAAGGCGCAATCGCCCTTCTATAGCCGCATCACGGCACCGACCGTCATCATTACCGGCGACAGCGACGGCATCGTCTGGGAGCACCTGCATTCCCAGGGCCTTGCCCGCGACATCGCCGGCTCGAAACTGCTGAAGATCAAGGGCGTCGGCCATAAGCCTGACTATCTCGCAACCGATGTCGCCATCGCCGCACTGGAAAATATCGCCGGAATGCCGCGCGATCTTGAGGCCGCCGTGCGCGTTGCCGAAGAAAGGTTGTCAGGCGGCAGCGCAATTGCCGCCTGAACGGACTTGCGCACCGCCAAAACGAAACCATATCCCTCCGGATAATTTGATGGTTTGGAGGGGAAGTGATGGCACGCTTGCGCATTAAAGCCATTTCGCTATTTACCGCTTTTGCCTTTGTCGTCTCGCCGCTCGCACCGGCTTTCGCCGCCTCGCCTGCGCCCGTCGAAGCCGAACATGGCATGGTCGTAACCGCACAGCATCTGGCGACGGATGTCGGTGTCGAGATCCTGAAGGGAGGCGGCAATGCCGTGGATGCGGCAGTGGCGGTCGGCTACGCGCTGGCAGTCGTTTATCCGACAGCGGGCAATATCGGCGGCGGCGGCTTCATGACGATCCGGCTGAAGGACGGCAAGACAACCTTCCTCGATTTTCGTGAGCGGGCACCGCTTGCCGCCACCAAGACCATGTATCTTGATGCCAAAGGCGATGTCGTTCCGAGCGCCAGCCTGGACGGCTATCTCGCCGTTGGAGTACCGGGCTCGGTCATGGGTTTCGAAACGGCGCGTGAGCGCTATGGCACCAAACCCCGCGCCGAGTTACTGGCGCCGGCGATCCGCTTTGCCAAGGACGGCTTTACGTTGGAACAGGGCGACGCCGCGACTTTCGCCTCAAGCGCAAAGCGCCTCGCAAAAGATGAAGCTGCCGCAAAGATCTTCCTGAAGCCGGATGGCAAAACTTATTCCGCGGGAGAAAAGCTCCTGCAGCCCGAGCTCGCCGCGGTGCTGTCCGGTATTTCCGAGAAGGGCACGGACGCCTTCTACAAGGCCGCACCTGCCGAGGCGATCGTAAAGGCAAGCCAGGCGAAGGGCGGCGTTCTGGCGAAGGAAGATTTCGAGCAGTATAGCGTGCGCGAATTAAAGCCGGTCGAATGCAACTACCGTGGCTACGACATCGTCTCCTCGCCGCCCCCCTCTTCCGGCGGCGTCATCATCTGCGAGATCCTGAACGTGCTGGAGGGCTACCCGCTTTCCTACATGGGTTATGGTTCGTCCGAGACAGTCCGCGCCATGGTCGAGGCCATGCGTTACGCTTACGTCGACCGCAATGCCGCACTTGGTGATCCGGACTTCGTCGACAACCCGGTTTCGAAGCTTCTGGACAAAGGCTATGCCAAGGAAATCCGCGAGAAGATCGACCCCTACAAGGCCGGTAAATCCGTCAACCTGAAGCCGCTCGGGGCCAAGGAAAGCGTTGAAACCACTCATTATTCGATCATCGACGACGAGGGCAACGCGGTTGCCGTCACTTATACGCTGAACGGCTCCTTCGGTGCCGGCGTGGTTGCCCCCGGCACCGGTATTCTGCTCAACAACGAAATGGACGACTTCACCTCGAAGCCGGGCGTGCCCAACCTCTACGGGCTCGTCCAGGGAGAGGCCAACGCCATCGCGCCGAAGAAGACGCCGCTCTCTTCCATGAGCCCGACGATCATCTCCAGGGACGGCAAGCCCTTCATGGTGATCGGCAGCCCCGGCGGCTCGCGCATCATCACCATCACTCTGGAAGCGATCCTGAACGTCATCGATTTCGGCATGGACATCAGCCAGGCCGTCAATGCACCGCGCATCCATCATCAATGGCAGCCGGACAGGATCTACCTCGAACCCTATACCCTTTCTCCGGATACGATAAAGACGCTCGCCGCCATGGGCTACAGCTTCGACGATGGCAGTGGTCCGCCCCAATGGGGCCAGGCGGCTGGCATCCTTGTCGGCGGCAAGAGCCTTGCCGATATCGGGAAGGGTGGCGGCGCACGCTATTATGGTGCGATGGATAGCCGCGCCACCGAGGGTGCGGCAAAGGGATATTGAGCGCCGGCTGGGCTACCGGATCCGGGCGCGTACATAATCTCCTTTGATGTTCACCAGCGGGCGCGTGCCCGGGACGCTTGGAACGAGGCTGTCAATGTAGGACGCCTTGGCGGTCACGGTGCAATCGACTGGGACATCCTTGCCCTATCGGAGATAGCCATCGAGCGACTGCGCGGCGATCTCGATCTTTTCGTCGCGTTTCGGCATCGTAGGTGAGGTTTGCGCGAACGGCAGCGCCGGAGATATCGACGCTGGAAGCGTGGCCGTCGAGTGTGATGTCCGCCGCCTTTCCCGATGTGCCAAGACTTGCCACGTCGCCGTTCAGTTTCGCCACGAATACCTCTTGCTCGATGCGCACGGCGCTGCCGAGCGGGACATTCGCCGATATTTCCGGCGAGCAATCGGCAATGTCGCTCCAGGCCGACATCGCTACGTCGATCGTCAATGTCGCTCCGTCAATTTCTGCCCGGCTTTCGTCCTTGCAGAGATTGAAGAACCAGCTCGAATACCAGGATGAAAACCAGCCGCTCAGGCGGCCGCTGGTTGCTGCACGATCGGGCTCATCGGATTTCGTGGTGATCTTGATTGAGCTTGCATCGCCAATGATCACGATCGTGCGGATGCTGGAAACATCAAGGGTCTCGCCGAGCGGCCTCACATCAGCGAAACTGGATATCAGCACATGAAAAACAGGGGAATGGACAGGACTATCGACATTGCTTTTTCCTTAATGGTGCCGTCGAAAAGACCGGCCATATCAGGTTGCCTTCAGTCCTCGTTGTTGAGACCTGAATCATGATCCGGGTCGCCTGCAATTGCGATCAGGGCCACTGTCGTGCTGATATCGAGCCATCGAACCCGGACGCCGCCTCATGATCTTTGTTCCGCTTCCCTTCGTCGTTGCCCTGCTGCTCTTCATCGTCCAGATCCGCCTGCTGCGGCAGGAGGACTGGCGTGCGCCGGAAAAGCGGCCGTTCCTGCTTCTCATCGGCATCTACGCGCTGCAGTCCGTGCTGATCGGAATTCGCTGGGGCTACGACGTCCTCGCGATCATGCCGGTACAAGCCATTCTGGCAGCGACGATTGCTGCACTCGCCTGGGTTAGCTTCCGGAGCCTCACGCTGGAAGGGCCGCGCTCATTCGCTCACTTGTGGCCTCACGCCCTTCCAGCGGTTCTAATCGCCGCCCTGCTGGTATTTTGGCGCGAGCCGATGGGCGTTGCCTTGATCTTCATCTTCCTTGGCTATGGAGCGGCCCTGCTCTGGCTCGCGCGCCATGGCCCGGACGGGCTTATCGCATCGCGGCTGGACGGCGCGCTACTTTCCTACCGTTCGCTCCTGATCACCGCAGCGGCGCTCATTGCTGCCGCAGTCGCCGATATCTACATCAGCCTGGATTTCGACCGCACCGGCGGCACACATGGCGGTGCCATCGTGGCGCTCGGCAACGTCATCACGCTCCTCGTTCTCGGGGGCGCCGCGTCCATCGCCAGCGGCGCCCAACCGGCGGAGGAGCAGAGCCTGGAAACACCGCCCGCCCCGCCGCTAATGCCGACGGAAGAGGACGGCGCAGTTGCCGCCTCCCTCGATGCACTGATGCAATCGCGCGAGATCTATCGCGATCCCGAGCTCAACCTTAACCGTATTGCGCGAAAGATGAGCCTGCCTGCCCGCCGCGTATCGATTGCCGTCAACCGTATCCACGGCGTCAGCGTCTCGCAATATGTCAATGAGTTCCGCATCCGTTCGGCCTGCGATCAACTGATCAAGACGGATGAACCGGTGACGCGCGTGATGTTCGATTCCGGCTTCATCAGCAAATCGAACTTCAATCGCGAGTTCCTGCGCGTGACCGGCACGAGCCCGACCGACTTCCGGCGCCGGCGCATCATCGGCATGGCTGACACCGCTGATGCGAAAGTGCCGGCTTTTGTGTCACGGTGACAAAGTCCGCGTTCACAAGTGAAGGCGGGCATCATATTCATGGATGAACTATCAGCCGAAAGAGCTCATAATGGCCAGCATTGAAATGATCGTCGCCGCTCGCGCCCGTCTCCGGGGCCATGCACGGCGAACGCCGCTTCTTTCTTCCCCATTCCTCAACGAGATCGCCCGAAGGCATGTCTTCGTGAAGGCGGAATGTCTGCAGCATTCGGGCTCGTTCAAGTTTCGCGGCGGCTGGTCGGCCGTTTCCGGCCTTGATCCTACAGTACGTGCGAAAGGCGTTATCGCCTTTTCGTCCGGCAACCACGCGCAGGGCGTCGCCCTTGCCGCAAAGCTTCACGGCATTCCCTCCGTTATCATCATGCCGTCCGACGCCCCGGCGCTGAAGATCGACAATACCCGCGCTTTTGGTGCCGAAGTCGTACTTTACGACCGCGCAAATGGGGATCGCGATGCGATCGGCGCCCGGTTTTCGGCTGAGCGCGGCCTCACTCTGATCAGGCCTTTCGACGAGCCGTTGGTGATTGCCGGCCAGGGCACGACGGGGCTTGAAATTGCCGAACAGGCAGAAGAGGAAGGCGTGAAGTCGGCAGAAGTGCTTGTTCCCTGCGGCGGCGGCGGGCTGACGTCCGGCATCGCGCTGGCGCTCGAAGCAAGTGCGCCGGGCTTTACCGTGCGGCCCTGCGAGCCGAAAGACTTCGACGACACCACGCGTTCACTTTCCTCCGGCAGGATCGAACGCAACGCGGCGATGACGGGCACGATCTGCGATGCAATCATGACACCGGAACCCGGCATGATCACCTTCCCGATCCTGCAGCGGCTCGCAGGGGCGGGCATTGTCGTCACCGACGACGAGGCGCTGCGCGCCATGGCGCTCGCGTTCAAACGGCTGAAGATCGTCGTCGAGCCCGGCGGGGCGGTTGCGCTTGCCGCTGCGCTTTTCCATGGCGAGGCCCTGGAAAGCGACACCGTCATCGCCGTGACCTCAGGCGGCAATGTCGAGGCGGATATCTTTGCCGCCGCTCTCGAGAAATACGGCTAACGCGGCGAAGTTAACGCCTACGCATTCTCCGATACCCGTTGCGGCAAGAAGTCCGAGATTGCCTCGCTGACAGCCCGCAGCAAGATCGAAGCGAGCCGTGCCGTCGCCGGATCAGGGTCAGCTTCGGAGCGGTGAAGCACGAGGCCCAACGACGGCAGCTCCGGCAACCCCAGTTCCGCAGGCTTCAGCGGCCTGACCTTTGCCGGCAAGCCGATCGGCGTGCGTATTGTCACCCCCAACCCGGCCGCGGTCGCTGCCCACAGCCCGCCGAGGCTCGGGCTGACGAAGGCAAGCCGCCAGGCAATATTGGCCCTGTCCAGCGCATTCGTCGCGGCGGTTCGCAGAAGACAGGGCGCCTCCAGCGAGGCGAGTGGCAGCGGCTCTCTGCTTGCGGCATTCCAGCCGGGCTCTCCTGCGGCAGGACCGATCCAGCGCATCGGCACCTCGCCGATCTTTTCGCAATGGGCGGTCAGCGTTGCATCGCTCCAAGCGAGCGCCAGATCGAGTTTCCCCGTTGTGACCCGCTCGAGCAGTTCCGCGTTGCGGACGACTCGCGCCTCGATCCGCACCTTCGGATGGGCGCGGGCGAAACGGCCGAGAACATCGGGAAGCAGATTTTCGCCGAAGTCCTCTTGTAGGCCAAGCCGCACCCAGCCTTCCAACTCGACGTTTTGGACGGCCACTGCCGCTTCGTCGTTAAGGTCAAGCAGCCGTCGGGTGTAGGCGAGCATCGTCTCGCCGGCCTCCGTCAACGCCAGGCCACGGCCAGCCTTGCGGAAAATCGGCGTACCGGCCTGCTCCTCCAGTTTCTTGAGCTGTGCGCTGACGGCCGAGGTGGAGCGCCCAAGCCGGTCCGCCGCCTTTGCAAAGTTCCCGAGTTCCATTCCGGTCGCGAAGGTTCGCAGTACATCGAGGTCGAAGACCATCCTACGCATTGCTTAATCCCATTTTTCAGGACAATTAATCCACAAAATTCTGATTTTCAGCATCATCGTGGCGTGCGAGGATTATGAAGTCAAGGTTGGATTAGCAAGGAAAAGGAGGCTCCAAATGCCTTTCGTTCGAATCTCTCTGCTGAAGGCAAGTCGCCGGATTATCTCCGTGCGCTCTCAGACAACATTCATCGTGCCATGGTCGAGACGTTCGACGTCCCTCCGAATGACCGCTTTCAGGTCATTCATCAGCATGAGCCTGGTGAACTGATCTTCGACCGCCACTATCTCGGGGGCCCGCGTTCGGACGATTTCGTGCTCTTTTCCATCACCGCGGGCAAGCCCCGCACGACCGGGATGCGCAAGGCCTTTTACCGGCGTGCGGCCGATCTGCTTGGGCAGTCTCCGGGCCTGAGATCTGAAGATGTGATGATCGTGGTCAATACCACCTCTCCGGAAGAATGGTCATTCGCCAATGGCGAAGCCTCGATGACGGAACCAGGTTGGCAAATCCGAGCGCGCGCGCCGATGGAGCCATCCCGATGATCGCCATGCAATACGGCTTCACGCTGCCGGCGGATTATGACATGACGATCATCGATCGCCGGATCCGTGACAAGGGGCCAATGCTGGACGGCTTTTCGAATCTTGGCTTCAAGGCCTACCTCAGCGCCCGCAAGGGCGAATTCGGCAGCCGGGAGAACCTCTATGCTCCATTCTATCTTTGGAGGCAGCCGGAAGGCGCCAGCGATTTCCTCACCGGGCCCGGTTTCGAAGGGCTGACGCAGTCTTTCGGCTGGCCGAAGGTAAGGCACTGGCTGGTATGGAATGCCGAGGTCGCGGACTTGCGAGCCGCAAAGTTTGCAAGCTGCGATATTCTGCCGATCCCGGCCTACGCGCCGCTTGCCGAAATCCGCAGGGAGGAGGTCACGCGGTCACATGCTGAAGCAGCGCGACGCGGCGTGCTGGCCTCGATATCCGCCTTCGAGCCGTCCGGCTGGAGCCTTGTGCGCTTCACGCTTTTTCGCGACATGCCGTTGATCTCCAACGGAGACCAGATCTATCGCGTCGGCCATGTCTCCTTGCCCTAGGTCAGGTGGTCGCGCGCCGATAAAATGCCAATGACCCGGCAAGCGCGATGAGTGCGCCGCCGCTGATACGATCAAGCCACATGGCGCCGGAATTCTTGAGCAGGCGGACAGCCTGCGCACCGAAGACGGCGTATCCGAACATGATCACGAAATCGATCGAGGCGAAGATGACGGCAAGCACCGCATACTGAGCAGGCTGCGGTAGCGCAGGATCGATGAACTGCGGCAGGAAAGCCGAGAAGAATAGGTAGCCCTTGGGATTCGTGACTGCCACCATGAAGCTTTTCAGCCCGATCGAAAAGGCTGAAGCGGCGCTGCCGGCGCTTTCCACCTTCATTGCCGTTTCGATCGTCCCTTGAGAGCGCAGCATCATGATGCCGAGAAAGGCAAGATAGGCGGCACCCAAATATTTCAGCACGGAGAACCAGAATTCGGAGGCCGCAAGCAGCGCGCCGAGGCCGATCGCCACAGCACCGATCAGAACGAAATCCGAAAGCACGGCACCGAGCATGCCGGCAATCGCCCGGCGAGTGCCGTAACGCGAACCGTTGGTCAGCGCCAGGAGCACGGTCGGCCCCGGCGTTGCGATACCGACAAAGGAAACGGCAGCGAAAGCAAGAAGCGTGACGATATCCATAAGTCCCTCCAGAGCTCGGATATCGGAAGCTTGCATTTGCCGGGACCGCGATCAAGCCGAAAACGAAAAACCCGTTTCCTTCCGGGGCAGCGAGCTGGTTCGAGCCAACGCGAACGGATCACATGCCGCTTTGGCCGTCCGAGCCGATATAGGCGATGCGGAGCATATTGGTGGCGCCCGGCGTTCCGAGCGGCACGCCGGCCGAGATGATGATACGGTCGCCCGGCTTGCCGAAACCTTCGCCGGCGACGATGCGGCAGGCCCGGTTGACCATGTCGTCGAGATCGGTCGCGTCATGCGTGACGACACAGTGCAGGCCCCAGACGATCGCCAGCCGGCGGGCTGTCTTGATGATCGGCGAGAGTGCCAGCACCGGCACCTGCGGGCGCTCGCGCGAAGCGCGCAGGCCCGTCGTGCCAGACGAGGTGTAACAAACGATCGCCGAAAGCTTCAGCGTCTCGGCAATCTGGCGGGCGGCGAGAGAAATCGCATCGGCACCGGTTGCTTCCGGCTGGGCGCGCTGGGCATAGATGATGCCCGGATAATGAGGTTCGCGCTCGATGGCGCTGGCAATCGACGCCATCGTCGCAACGGCTTCGACCGGATAGTCGCCCGAGGCGGATTCAGCCGAAAGCATGACGGCATCGGCGCCTTCGAAAACGGCGGTCGCGACGTCCGAGACTTCGGCGCGTGTCGGCACCGGCGCGGAGATCATCGATTCCAGCATCTGGGTTGCGACGACGACCGGCTTGCCGGAGCGGCGGCAGGCGCGGATCAACTGCTTTTGGATGCCCGGAACGGATTCGAGCGGCATCTCGACGCCGAGATCGCCGCGGGCGACCATCAAGGCATCCGAGAGTTCGATGATTTCTTCGATGCGCTCGATTGCCTGGGGCTTCTCGATCTTCGACATCAGGCCGACCCGACCCCTGGCGATCTTGCGGACCTCCGCGAGATCTTCCGGGCGCTGGACGAAAGAGAGCGCGACCCAGTCGACGTCATCGGTCGCCAGAACGGCATCGAGATCGGTACGGTCCTTGTCCGTCAAAACGCCGACGCCCAGCAGTGTGTCGGGAAGGCTGATGCCTTTGCGGTCCGATATCTTCGTGCCGGAAATGACCGTCGTAACGATGCTCTTTCCGTCGCACCTTTCGGCACGCAATGCGAGCTTGCCATCATCGATCAGCAGACGGTGGCCGGGTTTGACGGCTTCAAGAATTTCCGGATGCGGCAGGAAGACACGGCTTTCATCGCCGGGTGCGTCATTGTTGTCGAGCGTAAAGGTCTGGCCCGGCTTTAGTTCAACCTTGGTTTCCGCAAACTTGCCGACACGAAGCTTCGGTCCCTGCAAATCGGCCAGGATGCCGATCGGACGACCGGAGCGGGCTTCGACCGCGCGAATACGCTGGATCAGAGTGCGCATCACGTCATGGCTTGCATGGCTCATGTTGATACGGAAAACGTCGGCACCGGCCTGGTGCAGCTTTTCGATCATCGCTTCTTCGCTCGAGGCGGGGCCGAGCGTTGCGAGGATTTTCACTTTGCGGTTACGCTTCATCAATTCGGACTTTCTTGCGTGCCGGGAGTGTCGGAAAGTTGGACCATCCAGCTGCCTTGGCGGCCCGTGTCATATTCCTTGAATCCCATCCTCTGATAACCGCGGGCATAGCAGTCCTGCACGCCCGCGATCTTGAACTCGTTTTCCGCCACGCACATCTGGATGTCGCCCGTCCAACGTCCCCCCCGGGCGGCATCCTCTGCGTAGAGGTAATAGTATCGCGACTGCAATTCTCCTTCGATCAGCGTCGCGCAGGTCGTTGCCGGGACCTGCCACCAACCTTCAGTGATCCACCCGTCCTTGGCACGGTATCCAATCGCCACACCCACAAGGTTCTGCGTGCCGTTGCAGACGCGAAAATCGGCACGCGCAACATCGGCAGCGAAAAACGGTGAGAGGGCAGCGAATGCAAATAAGGCGAAACGGGCAATCCCGGACCGGGTGAGGAAACTTGGTGCGGCTTGCATCAACACGGCTTCCGAATGGCTCCCACGGTTATTCGTTGTCCGTGCCTTCTTGCGCCGCCATCAAACGAATGTCAACGCGATGCTAATCGATTATATTCCTTTCTAACCTGCTCGTGATCACTGACTTGCCGCGGGCTGGTGCGCATTGCGCTTGAACCTGAAGCATGCGCATGCGATCAGTGACGGCGAGCGCCATGACGATCGGCAATTCCCTGATGAGTCCCTTCCAATCCTTCGAAATTCTACCTGGAAATCATGACAGCGGCATGGTGATTCTGGGCGATCACGCGATGAACCGCCTGCCTGAACGGTATGGTAGGCTCGGGCTTGCCGAATCCGCCTTCTCCCGCCATATCGCCTATGACATAGGCATCGAAGGCCTGGTGCGGGAGCTTTCCGCGAGGCTGGGGGTACCGGCCGTTCTTGGCGGCTTTTCGCGGCTTTTAATCGACCCGAACCGCGGCGAGGACGACCCGACGCTGATCATGAAAATTTCCGACGGCGCGATCATTCCTGGCAATCATCCGATCACAGATGAGGAGTGGAACTATCGCATCGAGGCGTTCCACCGTCCCTATCACAATGCCGTTGCCGAGACGATCGACAAGGTCGCCAACGCGACCGGCAACGCGCCCCTCGTGCTCTCGCTTCATTCCTATACGCCTGCCTGGAAAGGCGTACCGCGGCCATGGCATGCCGCCGTCCTCTGGGACAGCGACCGCCGCGCCGTCGCCCCTCTGCTTGACATGCTGAGCCGCGATCCCGATCTCGTGGTTGGCGACAACGAACCGTATGACGGCGCACTCAAAGGCGATACGATGTACCGGCACTGCATGGTCACCGGCATACCGCATGCGCTCGTCGAGATCCGTCAGGACCTGATCAGAAACGAGGCCGGCATTTGCGAATGGGCCGAACGCCTGGCTCCGCTCTTCGCGGCCATGAATGCCGATCCGGCGCTGCACGAATACGATGTCCATGTGTCGCGCACCGGCCCTTACGAATGAAGGAGAGCGAGATGACCGCACACAGCAAGGAAGAGCAGACCGAATTCGAAGCTGCCGCCTTCCGCCGCCTTGTCGCGCATTTGCGCGAACGGAGCGACGTTCAGAATGTCGACCTGATGAATCTCGCGGGTTTTTGCCGCAACTGCCTGTCGAACTGGTATCGCCAAGCCGCCGAGGCTGCGGGCGTGCCGCTGTCGAAGGACGAATCGCGCGAGATTATCTACGGCATGCCGTACGAAGACTGGAAAAACCTGCACCAGAACGAGGCCTCGGACGCACAAAAAACTGCATTTGAACTGAACAAGCCGCACAAATAGCTTCATGACGCCCGATTGGACTTGACCGCGGCGCAGCTTCGCGGCAGTCACTCCCCACCGAATTCAAGACGAGAAAATCAGGAGAACACGATGTCCGATGCTCATGGCGTCGCCCGCGATCAGCTTCGCGCTTTCATCGAGCGCATTGAACGGCTGGAAGAAGAAAAGAAGACCATCGCCGACGATATCAAGGACGTCTACGGCGAGGCAAAGGGCATGGGTTTCGACACCAAGATCCTGAAGAAGGTCGTCGCCCTTCGCAAGAAGGACGAGCAAGAGCGCATGGAAGAGGAAGCCATCCTCGATACCTATCTGCACGCGCTCGGCATGATCGAGTCCCCGCCGGAAGGCTGAGGATTGCCGTTGGCAGTTTTCAAGCCGCCGGATTACCCCGGCGGCTTTTTTGAATCATGCTTTAGAATTAGCCCGCTTTTTCCCATTGTGGTTTGCATCCGGCGCGATAATATCCCTCCGCCGCATACTGGAGCCGCGTCCGGTTCCGCTTAATTTTCAGTTATTTGGCTTAATGGTAGCGAGCCGCTGCCGGTCTTTTCTCAACGCTGCTGCGCGTCGCGGGCACAATGCATGCATTCCTATTCACACATGCGCGAAGCCGCGAGCTTCGCTCACTCCCATCCGACGCCTCACGCACGGCGCCGAGATCAAAGCCGAAGCGAAAATCAACCCTGCTCAAGAGGAACTCAAATCATGTCGATGATTACCACGAAGGACGGAACGGAGATTTTCTACAAGGATTGGGGCAAGGGCCAGCCTATTCTTTTCTCCCACGGCTGGCCGCTCTCGGCCGATGCCTGGGATGCGCAGATGGTCTTCTTCGGCAATAACGGCTACCGCGTCATCGCACACGACCGTCGCAGCCACGGCCGTTCGAGCCAGACCTGGGACGGCAACCACATGGACCAGTACGCCGACGACCTGGCCGAACTGATCGAAACGCTCGACCTCAAGGACCTGATCATGATCGGCCACTCCACGGGTGGCGGCGAAGTCACCCATTACCTCGGCCGCCACGGCACGAAACGCGTCGCCAAGGTCGTGCTGGTGGGCGCCGTGCCGCCGCTGATGGTCAAGACGGACAAGAATCCCGGCGGCTTACCGCTTGAAGTCTTTGATGGCATCCGCAAGGGCACGCTCGAAAACCGCTCGCAGTTCTACAAGGATCTCGTGACGCCCTTCTACAGCTTTAATCGCGATGGCGCGACGTTCTCCGAAGGCATTCGCGACAATTTCTGGATGCAGGGAATGATGGGCGGATTGAAGGGGCAGCTGGATTGCATCCACGAATTCTCCGAGGTCGATTACACCGACGACCTCAAGAAGATCGACAAGCCGACGCTCATCATTCATGGCGACGATGATCAGATCGTGCCGATCGGTGCTTCCGCATTGGAGTCCTCGAAGATCGTGGAGGGCTCTGTTCTCAAGATCTATCCGGGCGCTCCCCACGGTCTTGCTGAGACGCATACCGACCGCTTCAACAAGGACGTACTCGACTTCCTGAAGGCCTGATCCTTCGGGCCATCAATCCTCCGCCTGAAGTGCGGGAGGATGTGCCCAGCGCATAAACAAAGACCGCCGGAATTTCTCCGGCGGCCTGTCGTTCATTTTGATTGATTCGCTCAGTTCGTATTGAACTTGCGCACTTCCATGAAGTTCACCGCCGAGCCACTGAAGCGGGCCGGGTCGATGGAAGCTGTCTTGACGTTGAAGCCTTCGGCGTAGACGGCGGTCGGCTGGGCGCGAAGCGTCTGGCTGACGAAACGGGGTGCCTTGACCGGCTTCGTGATCATCTCCATGCGAGAATTGGTCAGCGCCCACTGCGAAATTATCTTCTGGGTCAGCCTCGGCTCGGTACGGACCGTCGCGCGGCTTGCGTCGGCAGCGGCAGCAGCCTCCTTCGTCGGGCGCCCGCCCTTGGTTGCAACCCCATTGGCAGCGGAGTCTTCGGACGTCTGCTGTAGGTCGAAGGCGTCGCCGAAGCTTGCGGATTTGACAGGAGCGAGCGCGGCAAGTTGCACCGGCGCCTTATTCTCAGCCGGCTTGGCCGCAGGCATCGCTGCGCTGATGGCCTGCTCGACGGTGGCCGGCGCAAGGGCAGCCACCCGCCTATCGACTGCATTGTTCTGATCAAGCGCTTGAGCCAGTGCCGGAGAAAGCCGGTCCGTTTCGGCTTCGGCTTCGTCCGCATCCGCTTGTGGATCGATTGCTGCCGCCGCAAGCAGATTTTCGGCGACCGCCGGACGTTCGGCCGGGGTTGGAACCATCGGACCGTTGGATGCGAATTCCGCATCACCCGGCGCGTTGCGCGGGCCAAGCAGCGAGGGAACCGGAACGTGATAGGCGCTGAGATCGGCGAACTGCTGCGGCTGGCCCTGCTCTTCGGTGGCAGCGGCAAGTGCCTGCTGTGCAGCATTGCCGGAATTCGGCGAAACGAGGGCATTTGCAACTTCGCCGCCGGCAAGCTGACCGGCAAAGGCTGGACGAACCTGCGGCACCGGTGCATTCACGGCGGCAACCTCAGTCGGCTGCGGCTCGGCTGCGGCAGCAGGCGCTTCGGCCTTCGGCGGCGTTGCCCTTGCAACGGCGACCGGAGCGGAATCCTCCGCGCTATCCTCTTCCTCGTCTGCGCCGCCGCCAAAGAGTGCAGCGAACAATGTCTTCGGCTTTCTCGTCTCGGCATCGCCGCCGCTTGCCATGACAAGCTGATTGGTGCTCACCCGGCGCTTATAGTCGGCCATCGCCTGCTGGTAGCCCGGCAGGGGCTTGCCGTCCGACGGGATATGAATGGTGTTGCCGTTCGGGAAAAGCTGCGCCAGTTCCTGGCGGCTCATGCGCGGCCAGGCGCGAACGCCGCCGACATCCATGTGCACGAAGGGAGAACCGGACTTCGGATAGAAGCCAACGCCGCCGACCTGCATTTTCATGCCAATCGCACGCAGCTTTGCAAGCTTCACATCCGGAATGAAGAAGTCCATCGCCTTGCCGAGCATATGCTGGCTCTTCTCGGCAACACCGGAATTGCGCGAACGGGACTTGAGCATCGAATTGGTGGCGGGCGAACGGAAGCCGCAGACAACGTTGATGTAGTCCCTGGAACCGCTCTGGCGGTAGACTTCCCAGATCAGATCGAAAAGATGGGGGTCCATCTTCGTCGGCTGGTTCTTGCGCCAGTCGCGAAGGAATCGGTTCAGCTGCCCAAGACCCTTCGGGTCGAACCTGCCATTGCGTTTGTAGGTGATGACGGCCTTTTCGCCGGTATGGATGAAGTAGAGTTTCAGACTGCGCGTTTCGCCCGCTGCCTCGGACGGCGTACCAACGAATACTGGTGAGGAAACCGCGAGTGCGAGAAGGACAGCCAAGGCCGTCCTAACCGCCTTTCCGCCAATGTCGGCGCACACTGTACGCCAGCTCAAGCGCGAAGGCTTGGTGTTCTCATTCAGATCCGGCAAACTCAATCCCCGTCAGACTGCCCAGGTCCCCGAACTGTCCCAATGACTGTCAATTGCGGTGACACGATGGCAAAAATGCCACACACGATCAACCTTTTCTTTACATAGTCAACGATCGACTAACAAGTGGTTTATATCGGGTAACAAAACATGCTTGCGGGAATATTAATGGAACGCCGCTTATGCCGCATCTTTCTGGGGATTGTCGGGATCGATGCCGTAATCCTTGAGCTTTCTGTAAAGCGTTGAGCGTCCGATGCCGAGCTTTCTGGCCACTTGACTCATCTGGCCGCGATAGAATTTAAGCGCGAATCGAATCAATTCTTCCTCGACATCGGCAAGTTTGCGCACCTCGCCCGCCGGATTGACGCTTGCGATCGCATTCTCCGGCATCTCGTCGTGCTGCCCGCGCGACTCGCTCGCAGAGACCTGCGGAACGTGAAATTCCGCAAACTCCACCTCGTGCTCGCGAAATGTATTGTCGGCAACCAGCGCCAGGTGATCGACCACGTCATATTGCGGCAGCTGGGCAGCGATCTGCGGAAAATCCGATTCGCTGAGCTCGTGGCCCTCGGCGAGCACGACGGCACGGAAGATCGCGTTCTCGAGCTGGCGGATGTTGCCCGGCCAGTCATAGGCCGTCAGCAATGCCAATGCACCCGCGCTGACCGTCATGCGATGGCCATTTTTCTGTTCGGACGAGAAGCGGTCGGCAAAGACGCGCACCAGGTTCGGAATGTCCTCCTTGCGCTTGCGCAGCGCCGGAATGGTGATCGGAAAGACATTGAGGCGATAATAGAGATCTTCGCGGAAGTGGCCGTTTTTCACTTCCTCGATCAGGTCCTTGTTCGTCGCAGAAATGAGCCGGACGTTGACCTTGTGCGCCGTGCGTGCGCCGACGGTCTCGACTTCGCCCTGCTGCACGGCTCGCAGCAGCTTGACCTGCACGTCGAGCGGCAGATCGCCGATTTCATCGAGGAAGATCGTGCCGCCGTCGGCCTCCATGAACTTGCCCGTATGGCGCTCGGTTGCACCGGTGAACGCGCCCTTTTCATGGCCGAAGAGGATGCTCTCGACGAGGTTGTGCGGAATGGCGCCGCAGTTCACCGTGACGAAGGGCTTGCCCGAGCGGTCGCCGCCGGACTGGATGGCACGCGCAACCAGCTCCTTGCCGACGCCGGACTCGCCTTCGAGGACGACCGGGATGTTGGATTGCGCCGCTCGCTGCGCCAGATCGATGACGCGGATCATCGCCGGGCTTGCCGAAACAATGTCGTCGAAGCCGACGAGGCCGGAGCGCGAACGGCGGCCCGAGCGGGCCCGCACTTCACGCTGGTCCAGCTTCATTGCATTGGCGATCGAGGTTGCGATGCGCTCCGGTGAAACGGGCTTGACCACGAAATCGAAGGCGCCGGCACGCATGGCCTGCACTACCGTTTCAATGCCGCCCTGCCCGGTCTGCACGATCACCGGGATCTGCGTGCCGAGTTCATGGAGCGCTTCGAGGAATTCGAGGCCGGTCATTTCCGGCATCATCAGGTCGAGAAGGATGACATTGAACAGACCACTGTCACGCTTGACCATCTCCAGGCCGATGCGGCCGTTCTCAGCCTGATGGACGACATGCCCGTGGCGCTCGATTGCGTTCTTCAGCAGACGGCGTTGTACCGGGTCGTCCTCGACCACGAGAATCTGCCCTGCACCCTTGAGCTCACTATAACCGGTCATTGTCGCCTCACTTCATGCGAAACCTGCGGGCACTCTGGCAGAAAGGCTTGAACATCCAGTTTTGAGAAATAATTGCATTTTAACGATTGTGGCGATACCGAATCCGTATCGAAGCGGGGCCTCCAGCATCCCGAAAGCCCCTTGATACGGGGCCTTCCGGCGCTTAGACAGTCAGACCTGTTCGAAATGAGGAAGAGGAACCAAGCCATGAATTTCGTGCTCCCCGGCGCCGGTCTTAATTTTTCGGCAACAGTTGCCTCGGCCGCGGCTGATCCGGCGCTCGGCGACCTCCCGATCTGGAAGCTGCAGGATCTCTACCCTTCCGCCACCTCGACCGCCTTCACCAGCGACATGGAAAAGGCGGGCCGCAACGCGCTCGCCTTCGAGGAAAAATGGAAAGGCAAACTTGCCGATGCGGCGGCCCAAATAGGCGCTGGAGGCATCGGCGAGGCGCTGAAGGAATACGAGGCGCTGGACGATCTCATCGGCCGTCTCGGCTCTTTTGCCGGCCTCACCTATTTCTCGGATACGACCAACCCGGTCAACGGCAAGCTCTACGGCGACGTCCAGGCGAAGATCACCGAATTCTCCGGCCACCTTCTCTTCTTCGCGCTGGAGCTGAACCGCATCGACGACGCGGTGATGGATGCATGCATGGCAAACGACCCTGAGGCCGGCCATTACCGCCCCTGGCTGATCGACCTGCGAAAGGACAAGCCCTACCAGCTGGAAGACAAGCTGGAACAGCTCTTTCTCGAAAAGTCGATGACGAGTGCGGCTGCGTTCAATCGCCTCTTCGACGAGACCATGGCCGAGCTCCGCTACAATATCGACGGCGAGAAGGTGCCGCTCGAAGTCGCGCTCAATCTTTTGCAGGACAAGGATCCGGAAGCGCGCCGCAAGGCGGCAATGGCGCTCGCCGAAACCTTCAAGGCGAATATCCGCACCTTCACGTTGATCACCAATACGCTTGCCAAGGACAAGGATATTTCCGATCGCTGGCGCGGCTTCGAGGATATCGCCGACAGCCGTCATCTGGCAAACCGCGTCGAGCGCGACGTGGTCGATGCGCTGGCAGCTGCCGTCAAGCAGGCCTATCCGCGCCTGTCGCACCGCTATTACAAGATGAAGGCGAAGTGGCTCGGAATGGACCAGATGAATTTCTGGGACCGCAATGCGCCCTTGCCGGAAACCTCCAATGCAGTGATTTCCTGGGGCGAAGCGAAGGACACCGTTCTTTCGGCCTACGGCAATTTCGCGCCGGAAATGGCAGCCATCGCCAAGCGCTTCTTCGACGAGCAGTGGATCGACGCGCCCGTGCGTCCCGGAAAGGCGCCCGGCGCCTTCTCTCACCCCACGGTTCCCTCAGCGCACCCCTATGTGCTGGTCAACTACATGGGCAAACCGCGGGATGTCATGACGCTTGCCCATGAACTCGGCCACGGCGTTCATCAGGTGCTGGCGGGCGCACAGGGCGCGCTGATGTGCCAGACCCCGCTGACGCTTGCCGAAACCGCATCCGTCTTCGGCGAGATGCTGACCTTCCGCGCACTGCTTGACAAGACGACGGACAAGCGCGAGCGCAAGGCGATGCTCGCCCAAAAGGTCGAAGACATGATCAACACCGTCGTGCGCCAGATCGCCTTTTACGAATTCGAACGCGAGCTTCACACGGCCCGCAAGGCAGGCGAACTGACCGCCGAGGATATCGGCGAACTCTGGCTTTCGGTTCAGTCGGAAAGCCTCGGTCCGGCGATCAGGATCTCCGAGGGATACGAGACCTACTGGGCCTATATCCCCCACTTCATCCACTCGCCCTTCTATGTCTACGCCTATGCCTTCGGAGACTGCCTGGTGAACTCGCTCTATGCCGTCTACCGGAAAGCCGACAAGGACTTCCAGGACAAATATTTCGAGCTTCTCAGGGCCGGCGGCACCAAGCATCACTCTGAACTCCTGAAGCCTTTCGGCCTCGACGCCACCGATCCGTCGTTCTGGAGCAAGGGCCTGTCGATGATTGAGGGGCTGATCGATGAATTGGAAGCGCTTGATAAGGCTTAAGACGCAACTCAAGGTCAGGGGCTAGCCGAAGGCCCTGACCTTGAGCTTCGGCCGTCGGTGCAAGCAGCCAGGCATTGCGCAACGCTTACGAGGAACGATGAAGGTAATCCCTTCTCCCTCATTCCCGTGCTTGTCACAGGAATCCAGTGGGCCCAAGGCCTTGGGCGCGGGAGACTCTTTGAAACGAAAAAAGTCATTCGCGACGCGGATGCGCCGGGACTGGAACCCTGTGACAAGCACGGGAATGAGGAAATCGGGGGCGACCGATCTCAGCAAATGGGAGCGCGGATGACAATTTCTCGGTCTTGCATCCTCTTCCGCGACGACACGACCGGCGAAGTCATGCTCTTCGCCGATCCCGCCGAGATCATCATCGCCCGGACGCGTGCCGAATTCTTCGCCGGCCTCGCACGGATGGAGACGGCCAAGACGGAAGGAAAGTGGCTGGCAGGATATCTGTCTTACGAAGCGGGCTATCTCTTCGAGGAAAAACTCGCAGGCTTCGTGCAAGAGAACAGGCAGACGCCATTGCTCTGCTTCGGCATCTTCGACGCCCCAAAGAAGGATGGGCATCCGCTCGCGCAGCCGAAACAGCGTCTCGACAACGAGGAATTCCTAAAAGCGCCCAAAGCCGCTTGGGCATTCCCCGCATACAAAGAGCGCTTCGAGCGATTGCATCGTTATCTGCGCCAGGGCGATTGCTATCAAGCAAACCTCACCATGCCCATCGAAGCACGTTGGAATGGAGATCCGCGCGCGGCCTTCTGGTCGCTGATTGAACGTCAGCCGGTGAAATACGGTGCGCTGATCGATCTCGGCGGCCCCGTCATCCTGTCCCGCTCTCCCGAGCTCTTCTTCCGGACGGACGAGGAAGGCTGGATCGAGACGCATCCGATGAAAGGCACCGCCAAGCGCGGCGCCGATGCGGCCGAAGATGAAGCCATTGTCGCGGCGATGCGGCACGATATGAAGACACAGGCGGAAAACCGGATGATCGTCGACCTGCTTCGCAACGACATCTCGCGCATCACGAAGGTCGGTACGCTCGATGTTCCGAAGCTCTTCGAGATCGAGACCTACCCCACACTGCACCAAATGGTAAGCCATGTGCAGGCGAAACTTCTTCTTGACCTTTCCATCCTCGATATCTTCGCCGCCCTCTTCCCTTGCGGCTCGATCACCGGCGCACCGAAGCTCAGCGCCATGCACATCCTGCATGAACTCGAAGACACGCCACGCGACGCCTACTGCGGCGCGATCGGCATGATCTCTCCGGCAGGCGCCATGCGCTTTTCGGTTGCGATCCGCACGATCAGCCTTTTTGACGATGGCAAGGCAATCTTCAATGTCGGTGGCGGCATCGTCTTCGATTCCACTGCGGAAGCCGAATATGAAGAATGCCTTCTCAAGGCGCGCTTTGCGATCGGTGACCAGGAAATCGCGCGATGAGCGACTTCTCGCTGATTGAGACATTGCGGTTCGAACCGGGGACCGGCTTCATGCGCCTGCGGCTTCATCTTGCCCGTCTGACGCGCTCGGCCCGGCGGATCGGCTTTGCCGAGCCGCGACATGCGCTCGATGAGCTCAATGCCTCCGTCCAAGGCGCGACGGGCGCTCTGCGCATCCGGCTGACCTTCGATGCGCAGGGCCGCATAGAAGTCACGACCGCGCCTTTCACACCGCTTGCGCCAGGCACGGTGTGGAGCATCCGCATCGCTTCGACCCGCCTCGACAGCGCCGACAAGCTGCTGCGGATCAAGACCACCCGCCGCACGGTCTACGAAGCCGCCCGCGCCGAATACACGCCGCAGCAGGCGGACGAAGTGCTAATGCTGAACGAACGCGGTGACGTCTGCGAAGGCACGATCACTTCAGTCTTCCTCGGCGATGCTTCCGGCATCCTTCGCACCCCGCCGATTTCCTGCGGCCTGCTCGCTGGCGTGCTGCGCACCGACTTGATCTGTCAGCGCAAAGCCCGCGTCGGTCGCATCCGCCTGGACGATTTGCACAACGCCCAGATCTACGTTGGAAATTCGCTTCGCGGCCTCATCCCCGCACGGCTTGTCATCTAAGCCGCGCAACTCCTCAAAAGAAGATGGATGGCAACGTTCCAATCGAATATTCAACAGGTTCGCAACTATAGGGCGGAAGGATTTTGCCATGTTCATACTGGCGCTCACCTATGTGAAGCCGAACGAAGAGGCCGATAAGCACATGGAGCCGCATATGGCCTGGGTCAAGGAAGGCTATGCCAAAGGCTGGTTCCTTGCTTCCGGCCGCAAGGTTCCCCGCACCGGCGGCGTCATCCTCGCTATCGGCAGTCGTGCCGAGATCGAGACCTGTGTCGCCGCCGATCCATTCATAGTTCACGGCATTGCAAGATATGAGATCACAGAAGTCGCGGTGACGACGGTGGCCGCCGGGCTGGATATCCTGAAAAACTAGAGTCTCTTACAAAGGGGCTGACGCTGCACAGGGCCGACCTCGTTGCGGAGCTTGCCCATGTTCGCTCGCTGATAAATCCATTTCCGGCCCAAACGCTCTTTATTGTGACGCCGATTTATGGTTAGAGCCGGTCACCTCGCATTTCTCGCGCCATTGCAGAAGAATTCTTAAAGGTTCATCGCCTTCGTCACCTTCCATAGGAGAAAAGAATGACGGAACAGACCCACCCGGTATATGCCGAAATTACCGGTCCGATCGTGATGATCGGCTTTGGCTCCATCGGCCGCGGCACGCTGCCGCTGATCGAGCGCCACTTCAAATTCGACAAGAGCCGGATGGTTGTCATCGACCCGCGTGACGAGCCGGCCGACATGGAGATCCTGAAGAAGTACGGTGTCCTCCACATCAAAGAATACGTGACGAAGGACAACTACAAGGATCTCCTGAAGCCGCTTCTGACCAAAGGCGGCGGTCAAGGCTTCTGCGTCAATCTCTCGGTCGATACCGGCTCGCTCGACATCATGAAGCTCTGCCGCAAGCTCGACGTACTCTATATCGACACCGTCGTGGAACCCTGGCTCGGCTTCTATTTCGACAAGAACATGAAGAACGCCGATCGCACCAATTATGCGCTGCGCGAAACCGTCCGCAAGGAAAAGGCGAAGAACCCTGGCGGTGCTACCGCCGTTTCCACCTGCGGCGCAAACCCGGGCATGGTGTCCTGGTTCGTCAAGCAGGCGCTCGTCAACCTCGCCAACGAAATCGGCGTGAAGTTCGACGAGCCGGATCAGCACGACCGTGAAGGCTGGGCGAAGCTGATGAAGAAGGTCGGCGTCAAGGGCATCCACATTGCCGAACGCGACACGCAGCGCACCAAGCATCCGAAGCCGCTCAACGTCTTTTGGAATACCTGGTCGGTCGAAGGCTTCATCTCCGAAGGCATGCAGCCCGCAGAGCTCGGTTGGGGTACCCATGAAAACTGGATGCCGAAGAACGCCAAGAAGCAGAAGAAGGGCTGCAAGGCCGCGATCTATCTCGAGCAGCCGGGCGCCAATACCCGCGTGCGCACCTGGTGCCCGACGCCTGGTCCGCAATATGGTTTCCTTGTCACTCACAACGAGTCGATTTCGATCGCCGATTATTTCACGGTCCGCGACAAGGATGGCGAAGTCACGTTCCGCCCGACCTGCCACTATGCCTACCATCCGGCCAACGACGCGATCCTGTCGCTGCATGAGATGTTCGGTAACGGCGGCACGTCGCAGCCGGTCCACCACGTTCTCGACGAAGACGAGCTGGAGGACGGCATCGACGAACTCGGTGTGCTCCTCTACGGCCACGAGAAGAACGCCTATTGGTTCGGCTCGCGCCTGTCGCTCGAAGAAACCCGCCGCATCGCGCCCTATCAGAATGCGACCGGCCTGCAGGTGACCTCTGCGGTTCTCGCAGGCATGGTCTGGGCGCTCGAACATCCGAAGGCTGGTATCGTCGAAGCCGACGAGATCGACTACAAGCGCTGCCTAGAAGTGCAGCTGCCTTATCTCGGCCCGGTCGAAGGTCACTACACCGACTGGACGCCGCTTAATGGTCGCCCGGGCCTCTTCCCGGAAGACATCGACACCAAGGATCCCTGGCAGTTCAAGAACATCCTGGTTCGTTCGTAACCGGGCATTCAAATGCGCATCGATGCCCGCCGAAATGCGGGCATTTTTGTAACGCCTGCCGCGTAATTTCGCTTCATCGTTGCAGGAGGCTTGCCATGGCGGCGGGCTCGCGCCATGTTTTTCGAGAATTTCGCGGATAGAGTCCGCTCCGAATCGCCGGGAGAACCATATGACGTTCAGAAACATTCTCGTGCTTGCGGGTGCAGCAGCAGCGCTTGCCGCCTGCGTCTCAGACCGCCCCATGCCGGTAGCGACACGCGCTGCGCCGACCGGCGTCGAGGGTTCCTGGTCCGATCCGAACGGCATCATTTCTACCTTCCAGGCAGGCACCTTCACCACCCGCACGACCGACAGCAACCAGCTGCTCGCGTCCGGCACCTATATCAACACCTCGCCGTCACTGGTCGAAATCAGCATGACATCGCTGGTTCGCAAGACGCAGTCGAAGGTCAATTGCGCGCTCGTCAACCAAAGTCAGCTGAACTGCACCTCGGATGCAGGTTCGCAATTCACGTTGACGCGCCGCATGTAATTTCCCCCGCTTTCGATGAAGAAGCTCTCCTTTGCGGGAGCTTTTTTCGTTTCTGCCTCTTGGAAGGCACCCCGAGAACACCAGCTTTTTTGCACTTGCGGTCGGTCATCGTTGATGAAAACATCCGCACGCCGGGTAGCCGCCAAACGATTAAGGGAAGGACGAAGTCAGGGGTACGGGGCTTCGCCATTAAATCAGGAGAACAGTATGACCAAGTCATTTAGCTTCGGTCTGTTGACCGCATCGATGCTGGCGCTTAGCGCTGGCGCGGCCTTTGCGGACTACCAGCTCAATATTCTTCATATCAATGATTTCCATTCACGCATCGAGTCGATCAACAAGTTCGATTCCACCTGCTCGGCGGAGGACGAAGGCAAGAATGCGTGCTTCGGCGGCGCCGCCCGCTTGAAGACCGCCATCGACCAGCGCCGCCAGGCGCTCTCCGGCCAGAACGTCCTGCTTTTGAACGCCGGCGACAACTTTCAGGGTTCGCTCTTCTACACGACCTACAAAGGTACTGCGGAAGCCGAGATGCTGAACGCCATGAAGTTCGATGTCATGACCGTCGGCAACCATGAATTTGACGACAGCGAGGACGGCCTCGCCGCCTTCCTCGACAAGGTCCAGTTCCCGGTTATTTCCGCAAACGTCCTTGCCGCCGACGGCTCGAAGCTCGGCGATCGCATCAAGCCTTCGCTGGTGCTCGATGTCGGCGGACAGAAGATCGGCCTCGTCGGCGCCGTGGCCAATGACACCGAAGAGCTTTCCTCTCCCGGCCCCAAAGTGATGATTGCCGAGGACGTCCAGACGATCAGCGCGGCCGTCCAGGAATTGAAGGCCCAGGGCATCAACAAGATCATCGCGCTTACCCATGTCGGCTATCCGCGAGATCTCGCAGCCATCGCCAAGATTCCGGATGTCGATGTCGTCGTTGGCGGCCACTCGCACAGCCTGCTTTCGAACACCGATCCGAAGGCGGAGGGCCCTTACCCGACGATGGTGGACAATCCGGGCGGCTACAAGGTGCCCGTCGTGCAGGCGGCATCCTACAGCAAATATCTCGGTGATCTGGTCGTCGACTTCGATGACAGCGGCGTCGTCAAGAGCGCCAAGGGCGATCCGATCCTGATCGACTCCTCCTTTACGCCCGACCCTGCCCTTGTTGCCCGTATCCAGGAACTGGCGAAACCGATCGAAGAACTCCGCAAGAAGGTCATCGGCTCGTCCGAAGCCCCGATCGAGGGCGACCGCACCGTTTGCCGCGTCAAGGAGTGCTCGATGGGCAACCTCGTTGCCGATGCCATGCTCGATCGCACGAAGAACCAGGGCATACAGATCGCCATCCAGAACGGGGGCGGCCTTCGCGCCTCGATCGACGGCGGCGATATCACCCAGGGCGAAGTCATCACCGTGCTGCCGTTCCAGAACACGCTGGCCACCTTCCAGCTGACGGGCGCAGACATCGTCACGGCGCTAGAAAACGGTGTCAGCCAGATCGATGAGGGCGCCGGCCGCTTCGCGCAGGTCGCTGGCCTGAAATACAGCTTCGACAAGTCGAAGCCGGCGGGCAGCCGTGTCAGCGGCGTTGAGGTCAAGGAGGGCGACAACTTCGCACCGATCGATCCGGCCAAGACCTACGGCGTCGTCACCAACAATTTCATGCGCGCCGGCGGGGATGGCTATTCGATCTTCGAAACAGCCGGCAAGAATGCCTATGACTTCGGTCCGGATCTCGCCGACGTGACGGTCGAATATCTGGCGGCCCATAACCCTTACAAGCCCTACACCGACGGCCGCATAGCGCAAGCCGCCCCGGCTGCGACCGCTGCACCTGCCGCGCCGGCTGCTCCATCCGCTCAAGCTCCAGACGCAACTGCGCCAGCTGCCAGCGCACCGGCTTCGGCGACGCCTGCAGGCCATGTCATCGCCCCAGGTGATACCCTTTGGGATCTTGCCAAGCAGTTTTACGGCGATGGCGAGCTCTGGAAGAAAATCTCCGAAGCCAACGGCAATCCCGATCCGCGTCGCCTGATGGTCGGCAAGGAGCTGCAGGTTCCCGCAAAGTAAGGCAATTGTCTGGATGTTGAAGACCGGTCCGGGGTTCCCCGGGCCGGTTTTTCCACTTATAGGGATAGACCACCGCGCCGGCTGCCTATGAGCGGGAAGGGACTATCAAACGTTGGGGCCAAGATGACCATTGCACCTTCATACCTCCCGGCGGAGCATCCTCCGGTCAAATTCGGCAAGGTCGGAGTCCTTCTCGTCAATCTCGGCACGCCCGACGGCACCGACTACACGTCGATGCGGCGCTATCTGCGCGAATTCCTGACCGACAGGCGCGTCATCGAATGGTCACCGTTGAAATGGTACCCGATCCTCTTCGGCATCGTCCTGAACACCCGTCCGCAGAAGGTCGGCAAGGCTTACGAGACGATCTGGAACAAGGATAAGAACGAGAGCTTCCTGCGCACCTATACGCGCAACCAGTCCGATCTCATGGCCGCGCGTCTGAAGGACCTGCCGAATGTAAAGGTAGACTGGGCCATGCGTTACGGCACGCCCTCGATCGCTTCGCGCATCAACGCGCTGAAAGACGAAGGCTGCGACCGCATCGTTCTTTTCCCGCTCTATCCGCAATATGCGGCAGCGACGACCGCCACGGTCAACGACAAGGCATTCCGGCATCTCTTGAAGATGCGCTGGCAGCCGGCATTGCGCACGGTGCCGGACTATCACGACGACGAGACCTATATCGAAGCGCTCGCCAGTTCGGTGACAAAGCATCTTGCGGGGCTCGACTGGGAACCGGAGGTGATCCTCGCCTCGTTTCACGGCATCCCGCTCTCCTATTCCGAGCAGGGCGATCCCTACTTCTACCAATGCCAGGAGACGGGGCGCTTGCTTCGCGAAACGCTCGGGCTTGCGAAGGAGAAGTTCATGATCACCTTCCAGTCCCGCTTTGGGCCGGAAGAATGGCTGCAGCCCTATACCGACAAGACGGTCGAAAAGCTGGCGCAGGACGGCGTCAAACGCATCGCCGTTCTCAATCCCGGTTTCGTCTCCGACTGCCTGGAAACACTGGAAGAGATTGCCGAGCAGGCGGCCCATTCCTTTCATGAAAACGGTGGCGAGAAGTTTGCGCATATTCCATGCCTCAACGACAGTGAAGACGGGATGCGCGTGCTGGAAAAGGTCGTGCGCCGCGAACTGCTGGGTTGGGTCTGAGACGGACGTCTGCTGCCAGCCGCGCCCGGGTCTTCGTCCTGCTGCCTAAAACCTTGGCGTGCGCTTGTGAATATCCCGCTCGTTGAATAGGATCGCCGCGATCATGGGCGGTGAAGGAGAAAGCGTGATGATTTTAGGCGGGTTCGATATCGTCGTTATTGCTCTCGTCGTCTTCGTCATCCTTGTGCTTTTTGCAGGCATCAAGACGGTGCCGCAGGGCTATCGCTATACGATCGAGCGCTTCGGCCGCTATACGCGCACACTGGAGCCGGGCCTCAACATCATCACGCCCTTCATCGAGCGCATCGGCGCCCGCATGAATGTGATGGAGCAGGTGCTCGACGTCCCCACTCAGGAAGTCATCACCCGGGACAACGCCTCGGTCGCCGCCGATGCTGTCGCCTTCTATCAGGTCCTGAATGCCGCGCAGGCCGCCTATCAGGTCTCCAATCTCGAAAACGCCGTTCTTAACCTGACGATGACCAATATCCGTTCCGTCATGGGCTCTATGGACCTCGACGAGCTTCTGTCCAACCGCGATGCGATCAATGACCGGCTGCTGCGGGTTGTCGATGATGCCGTGCAGCCTTGGGGCATCAAGGTCACCCGTATCGAGATCAAGGACATCCGTCCGCCGACCGATCTCGTCGACGCCATGGCGCGGCAAATGAAGGCCGAGCGTGAGAAGCGTGCCCAGATTCTGGAAGCCGAAGGTTCGCGCAACGCTCAGATCCTTCGCGCCGAAGGTGCCAAGCAATCGGCGATCCTGGAGGCAGAAGGCCAGCGCGAGGCAGCGTTCCGCGAAGCGGAGGCCCGAGAGCGTCTGGCCGAGGCGGAAGCCAAGGCGACAAAGATGGTCTCCGAGGCGATCGCCGCCGGCGACGTGCAGGCGATCAACTATTTCGTCGCGCAGAAATATACAGAGGCGCTGTCTGCCATCGGTACGGCCGGGAATTCCAAGATTGTCCTGATGCCGATGGAGGCCACATCCATTATCGGCTCGCTGAGCGGTATCGGTGCCATCGCTAAAGAGGTCTTCGGCGACGGCAATAGTCCGCCCTCGCCCCCGCGGCCGCGCCAAGTGCCGCCGCGCACGACCCCGCCGGTCAATCCCTTCAACCAGGCCCCGGAGCGCTGACGAATGCTGACACGCGTCGTTGCCGAACTGGGACCATGGACCTGGTGGATTGTGGGCCTGGCGCTGCTTGCCGCCGAAATGATGGTGCCGGGCTTTTTCCTCGTCTGGATCGGTCTTGCCGCGCTCGCCGTCGGCGTTCTGTCGCTGCTGCTTTGGAATGCCACCTTCTGGATCTGGGAAACGCAGCTCATCGTTTTTGCCATCCTGGCCGTTGCTGCGACATTCCTTGGCCGCCGGCTGACGCTTCGCCATGATGCGACGGACGAACCCTTCCTCAATCAGCGGGGCGCAAGTCTCGTCGGCCGGACGGCAACGCTCTTAGAACCGATCGCCGAAGGCCGCGGCCGCATTCGCATCGATGATACGATCTGGCGGGTGACGGGCCCGAACCTCCCCATTGGAACGCAGGTGAAGGTGGTCGCAAGCAACGGGCGCGACCTGACGGTCGAGCCGCTCTGATCAGGCGACGCCGATCCGCAAGAGATCGTGAAAATGCACCAGGCCGGCCGGCTTGTTATCGTCATCGATGACGATCAGTGCGCCGATTTGATACTGCTCCAGCAAGGCCAGCGCGCTTGTCGCAAGCGCCGTCGGCCTGACCGTCTTCGGTGTGCGCGTCATGATGTCGTCGACACAAAGCTCGGACAGGTTGCGCGTCAAGTTACGGGCAATGTCACCTTCGGTAACGATGCCGCAAAGCCGCCCGTCCTCGTCTAAAACGCCGACGCAGCCGAAATGCTTGCGCGACAGCACGTGGATCGCCTCCGGCATCGGTGTCCCCTTCGCCACCAGCGGGACGCGCTCGCCGGTATGCATGACGTCGCCGACATGCATCAGGCTGGCGCCGAGCTTTCCGCCTGGATGGAAGACATGGAAATCCCGCGCCGTGAAGCCGCGCGCTTCAAGCAGCGCGATCGCGAGCGCATCCCCGAGGGCGAGCTGCATCAATGTCGATGTCGTTGGCGCAAGGCCGTTCGGGCATGCTTCCTGCTCGTTCGGGATCAGCAGTACGATGTCGGATGCCGTCGCCAGCGACGAGTGTATGCTGCACGTGAGCGCGACCAGCGGAATGGAAAATCGGCGCGTATAGGCAATGATGCTGCGCAGTTCCGCGCTTTCGCCGCCCTTGGATATGGCGAGCACAAGATCATCGCTCGCGATCATCCCAAGGTCGCCGTGATTGGCTTCGGCAGCATGAACGAAAAACGCAGGCGTGCCCGTCGAAGCAAAGGTAGCGGCCAGTTTCGTTCCGATGTGTCCACTTTTGCCGACACCCGTTACGATGACACGACCGCTGATACTGCCGATCGTCTCCACCGCTTGAGAAAACGGCTCCGACAGACCGTCGCTCAAGGCGCGCTCCAGCGCTTCCAGTCCACGTCTCTCCGTCTCGATCGTGCGTTTGGCGGATTCGAGCACACCGTTCTCAACAAGTTTGACTGCTTTCCTCATGGTCCTGCGTTAGCGCTTTTCATTTCAGGTGTCTACCCACATCGCTTTGCAACCTGTGAACAGAGCCTCGCGGCCGCAACGAATGATTAACCACGAGGCTTTACGTTCGGGTAACGAATTGAAGCATGCCACGCGCGGAATCCGGATGGCCAAGGAAAGAGAGACGAGCAGTTTGACGCCGCTCTGCGCGGCGCGCTTTGCCGTGTCTTCTTTCGCTTGCTTCGCTTTGTTTCTTCCACCTCACCCGAGTTTTGCTCAGTCCGCGCAAAACAGCACCGCCAGCGGCACATCCTACAGCAGTTCGCCGAATGCACAGCAGTTGCCCGACGATGGCGCAGCCGACGGTAGCGACATCGCAAATCCCTCAGCCGATGCAATGAGCGGCACACCGCCCAGCTCAAACCAACAAGCCGGAACAACGACGGCAAACGGGGCGGCTGATCAGGACCCGTCCAGCGAGACGACCGGCTCCATTCTCGATGAGGACATTCGTCGCCTGAATACCCGCGAACCGGCAATCGATGACAGAAGGGCGCCACGCAAGCCGGAGGAATACCTGTCAGATCAGGAGACGCCGGGCATCCGCATCGGCACCTTCGTGCTGCGCCCTTCCGTTACCCAGTCGATCAACACCGAAACGACGAAGGACGGAGAGACAAAGGAGACGCGCGCTTTCCTCCAAACCGACGCCCACGCAACGCTTGCCTCCGACTGGGCGCTCCATCAACTGATCGTCACGAGTGAGGGCACTTGGCAGCGCAATGTCAGCGGTACCGGCGAAGAGCAGCCCGCCTTCGACATCGACGGGGACCTTCGCCTCGACCTGCCGGACGACACGGTCGCTCATATCAAGGGCGGATACCGGTTTTATCGGGAAGATACCGACGATCCTGACGCAATCGCCGATGCCGAGCAGCAGTCGAATGTACAGGAGTTCTCAGCAGGCGCATCCGTCGAGCGCGATTTCGGTATCCTGCGCGGTACCGCGGCACTCGATCTGACCCGGACCATCTACTCCGACGCCGTGCTTTCGAACGGCACGAGGATCTCGCTCAGCGACCGCGACCAGACGTCCGGCACATTTCGGACCCGTGTCGGCTATGAGCTTTCGCCGGCCCTCATTCCCTTCGTCGAGGCCTCGGTCGGTAAGACTGTCTACGACGAAAGTCGGGATTCGGCGGGTTTTGCGCGCTCCGGCAACAGCTACGGCGCCAAAGCTGGCGTCGAGGTCGATCTGGGAGAAAAGTTGAAGGGTGAAGTCGGTCTCGGCTACGAAACCGCAACCTTTGACGATAGCCGCCTCGATTCGATCGATACCGCAACCGTCGATGCAAACCTCCTCTGGTCGCCGCTGCGTGGAACCGACGTTCTTTTTGATCTATCGACCAGCATCCAACCCTCAACGACAGCTGGTCAGAGCGGCTATATCTCGCACGTACTGACAACGGCGGTCACGCATCAGCTGCGCGACAATCTCCAGGCAACGGTGCTGGGTGGGGTGACCTTGCGGGACTATCCGTCCGGCGGCAGCAGCGACGAGACGGTCTATACGGCGAGCGGCGGGCTCACCTGGAACATCAACCGCTATCTCGATTTCACCACCACGCTGGGATACGAGCTGACGACGCGCGATGTGGGCGCCGACTCGCAGCAATGGCGAGCCGGCGTCGGTCTCAAGCTGAAACGCTAGGCTCAAAGGCCTTTCAGCAATGCCTTGAAACCGTCTTCGACGGTCGGGCGGATATCTGCACGTTCGAGTGCGAAGGCAACATTGGCAAGGATGAAGCCATCCTTCGCGCCGCAGTCATAGGTCGTGCCGCGGAAGTGGTAGCCTGCAAAATCCTGTTCCTTGAGCAGCTTCAACATGCCGTCGGTCAGCTGGATTTCGTTGCCGGCGCCGCGCTCCTGCGTCTCGAGGATCTTGAATATCTCCGGCTGCAGGATGTAGCGGCCGTTGATGAAGAAGTTGGAAGGTGCCGTCCCCTTGGCCGGCTTCTCGACCATGCCGGTGATGCGGAAGCCCTCGCCGACCGGTTCGCCGGCTCCCACGATGCCATATTTATGCGCTTGCTCGGGAGCACATTCCTCGACGGCGATGATGTTGCCGCCGCTCTGGGCATAGAGATCGATCATGCCCTTCATGCAGCCCTTGCCTTCGTTTTTCATGATCATGTCCGGCAGCAGCAGCGCGAAAGGTTCGTCGCCGACGATCTCACGGGCGCACCATACGGCGTGGCCGAGGCCGAGTGGCTCCTGCTGGCGGGTGAAGCTGACCGTTCCTGCTTTCGGAAGCTGATTGGCGAGCAGCGTCATTTCGGCCTGCTTGCTGCGTTCGCGCAGCGTCTGCTCGAGCTCGAAATGAATGTCGAAATAGTCTTCGATAATGTGCTTGTTGCGGCCGGTCACGAACACGAAGTGTTCAATGCCGGCTTCGAGCGCCTCGTCGATCACATACTGAATGATCGGTTTATCGACGACAGTCAGCATTTCCTTCGGAACGGCTTTGGTGGCCGGGAGGAAGCGTGTCCCCAAACCTGCAACCGGGAATACCGCTTTACGAACTTTTTTCTGCTGTCCCACTTAGACCTCCTAGGGGGGCTGGATCGCTTTTACACTCAAGCTATTTAGGGTGAACTAGATTAGAATCGCTACCGTTTTGCAAAGGATGACGGGAGAAGCCGGTCATGGTAAAGAATTTGTTGACTCCGTTCCGGTAGTGTCGGGTTTGGCCGGAAACTGCAACTCCGCCGCACGTGCAACGAAGATGACGGATACGACTGCCGATGACCCAGAACCGCAAATACTCCCTTCGTGGTCTTGCTCTCGCCCTCATGGTGACCGCTTCCGCAGGTCTGGCTCCCGATAGCGCGGCGGCCGACCAGCGGTTCCAGAAGTGGATCGCGGACTTTTATCAAACTGCCGCGCAAAATGGCATCAGCAAGGCAACCTATCGGAAAGCTTTCGCAGGCGTGACCGAACCGGACCCGACAGTCCTTGAAAAGGCGACCTTTCAGCCGGAATTCACGACCAAGATTTGGGACTATGTGGACTCCCGCGTGAACCCCTACACAGCCGAGATCGGCCGCAAAATGGCCACAAAGCATGCCTCGACCCTGACGGCAATCGAACGGCATTTCGGCGTCGACAAGAACATCATACTGGCGATCTGGTCGATGGAATCGAACTACGGCGCAGTCCTCACAAAGGACGACCGGCTGCACTATGTGCCACGTGCGCTTGCAACCCTTGCCTACGCGGACGACCGCCGCTCCAAATTTGCCAAGAAGCAGCTCGTCGCTGCGCTGAAGATCCTGCAGAACGGTGATATCTCTGCCGATGGCATGACGGGATCGTGGGCGGGCGCCATGGGCCATACGCAGTTCATTCCGACAAGCTATCTGCTTTATGCCGTCGATGCCGACCGCAATGGTCATCGCGACATCTGGAATTCCGTGCCGGATGCACTTGCGACCTCCGCCAACCTTCTCGCAAAGAACGGCTGGGACACCGGCAGGACCTGGGGCTACGAAGTCTCGGTTCCAGCGAGCCTGGCAAAGCAGGTAGGCAAGACACATACGATCGCGCAATGGGCAGCGATGGGCGTCACCCGCCCCAACGGCAAGGGTTTTCGAGACGGCTCAACAAGGGCGGTGCTGAAGATGCCGGCTGGCGCCGGCGGTCCCGGCTTCCTGATGACCGCGAACTTTTTCACGATCAAGAAATACAACGCTTCCGACAGCTATGCGCTTGCCGTTGGCCTGCTTGCCGATGAAATTGCCGGTTATGGTGGCATGAAACAGCGCTGGCCGCGCCCGGAGGGCACGCTCGACATGAAGGAAAAATTCGAGCTGCAAAATCGCTTGAAGACGCTCGGCTATTACAACGGCGAGGTCGACGGCAATTTCGGTTCAGGTTCGAAAGCCGCAATTTCGGCGGTTCAAGAACGCCTCGGCATGCAGGCCGATGGCAAACCCTCGCTCCCGCTCCTGAATGCGCTCCGGCGCTAGACAGGAGAAATCCACGACATAGCTTTCATGGAGAGTGGACGTGTGTGTCCCCTCCATGCGAAAATGTCGCGAGATGTGGGGCATGGCGATGCGTAGATCGGGTAACAGGCTGAAACTGGGCTGGAGGACGCTGCTTTCCGCCGCTCTGATGCTTTCCTTCGGCATCACCGCGCCCGTTGATTTTGCCGACGCGCAGGAGCGCTATTACTACCGCCGCTCGATCTTCGATTTCTTCACCGGCCGCCGCTACATCAACGAAGATTATGCGCCGCCGCCCGAGGTTCGACGCCCGCCGCAGCGTCAGCGCAAACGGCCCCCGCTCGCGCCCAAACCCCCAACCGTCGCCACTGCGCGGCCTGTAGCGCCCGTCCTCCAGGAGCCGGTGGTCCAGAAACTCGAGAATGCCCAAAAGATCCTGATCGTCGGCGATTTTCTCGCAAGCGGCCTGGGCGATGGCATGACGGAAGCATTCAAGACTTCGCCCGGCGTGATCGTAGAGGCCCGAGGCAACGTCTCTTCGGGCCTGGTGCGCGACGATTATTACGACTGGCCCGAACAGCTCCTGAAGATAATGGACGAACTGAAGCCGGCGATGGTCGTCGTCATGATCGGCGCCAACGACCGGCAGCAGATGGTCATCGGCGGCGCCAAGGAGAAGTTCCGCACCGACGCCTGGTATGGCGAGTATCAGAAGCGTGTGCTGAACTTCGGCAAGGAAATAACGAACCGCAAGATACCATTGCTTTGGGTCGGACTCCCTGCTTTCGAATCGCCCTCGATGACGGCCGACGCCGTTCAGATGAACCAGCTCTATCGCAAGCAGGTGGAAAGTATCGGCGGGGAATTCGTCGACATCTGGGATGGCTTCGTGGACGAGAACGGACAGTTCGTCGTTACCGGTTCCGACATCAACGGTCAGCAGGTGCGCCTGCGCACCTCGGACGGCATCAATCTGACACAGGCCGGACGCCGCAAGGTCGCTTTCTATGTTGAAAAGCCGGCCCGCCGCCTTCTCGGCGCGCAGGCAAGTCCCGATCTTGTGCGCCTCGACACCAGCAACCTGCCCCATCTCGGTCTGCCATCGGACCCTGTCGCGCATACGCAGCCGATCAGTCTTTCAGACCCCAACCTCGATGGAGGAGTTGAGCTTCTCGGCGGCAGGCAGCCTCCGGCCACTTTGGCGAACTCGCCACGCGACAAGCTCGTGCAGGAGGGCAAGATGGACCCGGCGCCTCTAGGACGCGTGGACGACTACAGTCTTCCCGCCCCGAAAGAGCCAAAGCAGGTCTCGACCAAATAAGCTTCAGTTCTTTGCCCGAGCGACCGTGCGCATGGAGATTAAATTTTCGTGACGCTCGCTTTCGAACTCGAAGCCGCCTTCGAAGCCCTTGGACAGATGCCCTACAGACTGATCAATAGACCGGCCGCCCGCATATCTTGCGAGCAGCGCGTTCTGTTCGGCTTTAAGCGAGAGCAATCAGCGCGGCAGAACCGTCGAGCCCATCAGCGCTTCGTCGATCGCACGCGCAGCCTGGCGGCCCTCGCGGATCGCCCAGACGACCAGCGATTGGCCACGGCGAACGTCGCCTGCCGTCCATAGCTTGTCGACCGAGGTCTTGTAGTCGTGGTCGTTGGCAACGACATTGGTCGAGCCACGGCGGTCGGTGTTGAGCGTCAGTTTGCCGTCCAGTTCCTTGAGTACGCTGTCAGTGAACGGTCCGCGGAAACCGATGGCGATAAAGGCGAGATCCGCCTTGATGACGAATTCCGTACCGGGAACCGGCTTGCGGCGTTCGTCGACTTCGCAGCACGTGACGCCTGTCAGCACGCCGTCCTCGCCGATGAACCCCAGCGTCGCCACCTGGAACTCGCGGACGGCGCCTTCGGCCTGCGACGAAGAGGTGCGCATCTTGGTTGCCCAGAACGGCCAAACGGCGAGCTTGTCTTCCTTCTCCGGCGGCTGAGGACGAATGTCGAGTTGCGTAACCTTCACGGCGCCCTGACGGAACGCCGTGCCGACGCAGTCCGAAGCGGTATCGCCGCCCCCGACGACGACCACATGCTTGGCGCCGGCCAGGATCGGGTCCGACGCCCAGCCGACGCTGTCGATGTTTTCGCGTCCGACACGCTTGTTCTGCTGCACGAGATAGGGCATCGCGTCATGGACGCCGGCAAGTTCGATACCGGGAATGCCGGCTTCGCGCGGCGTTTCGGAGCCGCCGCAGTAAAGCACGGCATCGTAATCGGACAGCAATTGCTCGACCTTCATGTCAACGCCGACATTGACGCCGCAATGGAAGGTAACGCCCTCGCCCTTCATCTGCTCGACGCGGCGATCGATGAAGTTCTTCTCCATCTTGAAGTCGGGAATGCCGTAGCGCAGCAAGCCGCCCGGGCGGCCTTCGCGTTCGTAGACATGGACCTCATGGCCGGCGCGGCCGAGCTGCTGGGCAGCCGCCATACCAGCGGGACCGGAGCCGATGACTGCGACCTTCTTGCCGGTATGGACCGTTGCCGGCTGCGGACGGATGAAGCCGAGCTCGTAAGCCTTGTCGGCAATTGCCTGCTCGACCGTCTTGATCGCAACCGGCGCATCTTCGAGGTTCAGCGTGCAGGCTTCTTCGCAAGGCGCCGGGCAGACACGGCCGGTGAACTCGGGGAAGTTGTTGGTCGAATGCAAGTTCTGGATCGCCGCTTCCCAATTGTTGTTGTAGACGAGGTCGTTCCAGTCCGGAATTTGGTTATGGATCGGGCAGCCGGTCGGGCCATGGCAATAGGGGATGCCACAGTCCATGCAGCGCGCGGCCTGTTTCTGCACTTCCTGGTCCGACATCGGGATCGTGAATTCGCGGAAATGCCGGATACGATCCGACGCCGGCTGATACTTCGCCACCTGCCGGTCGATTTCCAGAAACCCTGTGACCTTACCCATATTTTCGTCCCTCATCATCTTAAAGCCCAAGACCCGAAGGTCCCCAGTACCAGTAGGCCAGTCCCATGACTGCGCCCAGGGCTACGAATTCCGTTTCAAGGCCGCCGCCGGCAAAAGAAGTTCCGGCGGAAACTGCGGCGGCGAGGCACAGAGAGATGAAGGAATGAAGCAGCGAAAACCGATTTTTCATCATCGTTCTTTCCAGCATCCTCCATGCCGCTCGTCAGGGCAGTGGCCGATCTAGCGATTTAGAGCACTCACTCCGCGGCGATTCCCATCCGGCTCCGTTCCATTTCCTCGAGCGCACGACGGTATTCGACCGGCATGACCTTGCGGAATTTCGGACGGTAGTCGACCCAGTTGTCCAGGATCTGCTTGGCGCGGGTCGAGCCCGTGTAGTGCAGATGGTTGGAGATCAGCTGGTAAAGGCGCTCCTCGTCGTGACGCGTCATGTCACCGGAGACGTCGACGCGTCCCTTGTGCATGAGGTCGCCGCCGTGATGGTGCAGCTTCTCCAGCATGTCGTCCTCTTCCGGAACCGGTTCGAGTTCGACCATCGCCATGTTGCAGCGCTTGGCGAAGTCGCCGGCCTCGTCGAGAACGTAGGCGACACCGCCGGACATGCCGGCCGCAAAGTTGCGGCCCGTTGCGCCGAGCACGACCACCACGCCACCCGTCATGTATTCGCAGCCGTGGTCGCCCACGCCCTCGACAACGGCAATGGCGCCTGAGTTGCGCACCGCGAAACGCTCGCCTGCGACACCGCGGAAGTAGCACTCGCCCTCAGTCGCACCGTAGAGCACGGTGTTTCCGACGATGATGGAATCTTCAGCGACGATCCTCGAGTTCTCCGGGGGCCGGATGATGATTTTGCCGCCCGAAAGGCCCTTGCCGACATAGTCGTTGCCGTCGCCGATGAGAGTGAAGGTGACACCGCGCGCGAGGAAGGCACCGAACGACTGACCGGCTGTCCCCTTGAGTGTGACGTTGATCGTGTCGTCCTTCAGGCCGCGGTGGTTGTAGCGCTTGGCAACCTCGCCAGAGAGCATGGCGCCCGCCGAACGGTCGACATTCTTGATATCGACTTCGATGGCGACCGGCGTCTTCGAGGAGAGCGCAGGCTCGGCCTTTTCGATCAGCTTGCGGTCGAGAATGTCGTCGATCGGGTGCTTCTGACGCGCCGTCCAGTAAGTCTCTGCCTTTGCTGCATCAACCTTGTGGAAGATGCGGCTGAAATCGAGCCCCTTGGCCTTCCAGTGCGCCAGCATCTCGTCCTTCTCAAGCAGTTCCGAGGCACCGATGATGTCGTCGAGCTTGGTGAAGCCGAGCGAGGCCAGGATTTCGCGCACTTCGTTGGCGACGAAGAAGAAGTAGTTGATGACGTGCTCGGGTGTGCCTTTGAAGCGCTTGCGCAGAACCGGGTCCTGCGTCGCAACCCCTACCGGACAGGTGTTGAGGTGGCACTTGCGCATCATGATGCAGCCCGCGGCAATCAGCGGCGCGGTTGCGAAGCCGAACTCATCGGCGCCCAGCAGCGCGCCGATGATGACATCGCGGCCGGTCTTCAGGCCGCCGTCCACCTGCAGGGCGACGCGCGAACGCAGCCCGTTCAGCACCAGCGTCTGCTGGGTTTCGGCAAGGCCGATTTCCCAAGGGCTGCCGGCATGCTTCAGTGAAGTGAGCGGCGACGCACCCGTGCCGCCGTCAAAGCCGGCAACGGTGATGTGGTCGGCGCGCGCCTTGGCAACACCGGCGGCGACCGTGCCGACGCCGACTTCCGAGACGAGCTTGACCGAGACGTCGGACGTCGGGTTGACGTTCTTCAGGTCGTAGATGAGCTGCGCCAGGTCTTCGATCGAATAGATGTCATGATGCGGCGGCGGCGAAATCAGCCCGACGCCGGGCGTCGAATGACGGGTCTTGGCGACCGTCGCATCGACCTTGTGACCCGGCAGCTGGCCGCCTTCGCCGGGCTTTGCACCCTGCGCGACTTTGATCTGCAGCACGTCGGCATTGACAAGATATTCGGTCGTCACCCCGAAGCGTCCCGAAGCGATCTGCTTGATCGCCGAGCGTTCCGGGTTCATCGAGCCGTCGCGCAGCGGCATGTAGCGGTCGGACTCTTCGCCGCCTTCACCGGTGTTCGACTTGCCGCCGATCTTGTTCATGGCGATTGCGAGCGTCGTGTGCGCCTCGCGGCTGATCGAGCCGAAGGACATCGCACCCGTCGAGAAGCGCCTGACGATATCGGCAGCCGGTTCGACCTCGTCGATCGATACCGGCTTACGGCCGAGCTCATCTGCGCTCTTGACCTTGAACAGGCCGCGGATGGTGTTCATGCGCAGCGCCGTGGTGTTCACCATTTCGGAGAATTCGCGGTAGTGATCCTCGGCATTGCCGCGAACGGCATGCTGAAGGGCTGCAACAGCGTCCGGTGTCCAGGCATGGCTTTCGCCACGCATGCGAAAGGCATATTCGCCGCCAATGTCGAGCGTGCTTGCAAGCAACGGGTCGCGGCCGAAGGCGGCCGTATGGCGAGCAACGGTTTCCGTGGCGATCTCTTCCAGGCCGACGCCTTCGATCATCGTTGCGGTGCCGAAGAAATACTTGTCGACGAATTCCGACTGCAGTCCGATCGCATCGAAGATCTGCGCACCGCAATAGGACTGATAGGTCGAGATGCCCATCTTCGACATGACCTTGAGGATGCCTTTGCCGACCGCCTTGATGTAGCGGTAGACGATTTCGCTGGCGTCCACTTCCTTCGGAAATTCGCCCTTGGCATGCATGTCAAGCAGCGTGTCGAAGGCGAGATAGGGGTTGATCGCTTCAGCACCATAGCCCGAGAGCAGGCAGAAGTGATGCACTTCGCGCGGCTCGCCGGTCTCGACGACAAGACCGACCGACGTTCGAAGCCCCTTGCGGATCAGGTGATGGTGGACGGCAGCGGTCGCCAGCAGCGCCGGGATCGCGATGCGATCTGGCCCGATCTGACGGTCGGAAAGCACGATGATGTTGTAGCCACCCTTGACTGCCGCTTCGGCGCGCTCGCAGAGACGGTCGAGCATATCCGGCATGCCGTCGGCACCACGCTCGACATCATAGGTGAAGTCGAGTGTCTTGGTATCGAAACGGTCTTCCGTGTGACCGATCGAGCGGATCTTTTCGAGATCGCCGTTGGTCAGGATCGGCTGGCGCACTTCGAGACGCTTGGCGTTCGCCATGCCGGTATGGTCGAGGATGTTCGGCCGCGGCCCGATGAAGGAAACCAGGCTCATGACAAGCTCTTCGCGGATCGGATCGATCGGCGGGTTCGTGACTTGGGCGAAGTTCTGCTTGAAGTAGGTGTAGAGCAGCTTCGACTTGTCGGACATCGCCGAAATCGGCGTATCCGTACCCATCGAGCCGATCGCTTCCTGACCCGTCGTCGCCATCGGCGACATCAGGATTCTCGTGTCTTCAGTTGTGTAGCCGAAGGCCTGCTGGCGGTTGAGCAGCGAAACATCGCGGCGCAGCGCACGCGGTTCGACCGGCTTCAGGTCTTCCAGGATAAGCTGAGTACGGTCGAGCCAGCTGCGGTAGGGATGCTGTGTCGCAAGCTGCGACTTCACCTCGTCATCCGAGATGATGCGGCCTTCTTCCATATCGATCAGCAGCATCTTGCCGGGCTGCAGGCGCCACTTCTGGATGATGTTTTCTTCCGGAACCGGCAGCACACCCGCTTCCGACGCCATGATGACACGATCATCATTGGTGACGAGATAGCGCGCCGGACGCAGGCCGTTGCGGTCGAGCGTCGCGCCGATCTGCTTGCCGTCGGTGAAGGCGACGGCAGCCGGCCCGTCCCATGGCTCCATCAAGGCAGCGTGGTATTCGTAGAATGCCTTGCGCTCGGCCGCCATCGACTGGTTGCCGGCCCAGGCTTCCGGGATCAGCATCATCACCGCATGCGACAACGAATAGCCGCCGCGCACGAGGAATTCGAGTGCGTTATCGAAACAGGCTGTGTCCGACTGGCCTTCGTAGGAGATCGGCCAGAGCTTGGAGATGTCCTCGCCGAAAAGCGGCGAAGACACCGACGCTTGACGCGCCGCCATCCAGTTGACGTTGCCGCGCAGCGTGTTGATTTCACCGTTGTGGGCAACCATGCGATAGGGGTGCGCCAGCTTCCAGGACGGGAAGGTGTTGGTCGAGAACCTCTGGTGCACGAGGGCAACCGCGCTTTCGAACCGCGGGTCCGACAAGTCCTTATAATAAGCTCCGACCTGATAGGCGAGAAACATGCCCTTGTAGACGACGGTAGATGACGAAAGCGACACCGGATAGAAGTTGCTCTCCTCGCCTTCAAACTCGTCGTAGATGCGGTTGGAGATCACCTTGCGGAGCGTGAAGAGGCGGCGCTCGAACTCGTCGTTCGTCGCGGCATCCTCGCCGGCACCGATGAAGACCTGAACATGATGCGGTTCGGTGGCGGCGATATCCGGCGCCTTGGAGAGCGAGGAGTTGTCGACCGGCACGTCGCGGAAGCCGAGGAAGACCTGGCCCTCCTCGGTGATCACATCCTGGATCACTTTCTTGAAGTGCTCGATCTGCTGTTCGTCGCGCGGCATGAAGATATGGCCCATGCCGTATTCACCGGCCTTCGGCAGGATGACGCCCTGCTTTGCCATTTCCTCACGGAAGAAACGGTCGGGAATCTGCACGAGAAGACCGGCGCCATCGCCCATCAGCGGGTCAGCACCGACGGCACCGCGGTGCGTCAGGTTTTCGAGGATGAAAAGACCGTCCTTGACGATCTGGTGCGACTTCTGGCCCTTCATATGTGCGACGAAGCCGACGCCGCAGGCGTCATGCTCGTTGCGCGGATCGTAGAGACCCTGTTTTCGCGGCAAACCGGAGGCGGATTTACGCGTATTGGCCGTTGCGCGCATGTCTGCTGCTGCGAACTGGTCAAAACCCGTGGATGGCGTCTTCGTCATCTTTCCCTCCTGTCAAAGCCCGCGAGCGGGCGTCTCTTTGTCGCGCGCCGTCCCTTGATACGGGGTTCGGCGCGTGACAGCGCTGTTGCATTATCGAAGATCCGGTCGCGTTGGCCCGCCAAAAGCGAGCCGCCGCGCTCCGCGCCTGCCAGTCGCCGCAGCGCTGCCAAGGCTGCGCTTAAGGGGACTATAGCGTGAAACCCTGCAAAGGTCAGGGCTTTCGGCGCCTCTTCGGCCGCAAAGGCCAAAATAGGACAGCAACACTGTCCTAATTCATCAGTTCTATGCCAGAAACCTATGCGCTCCGCAAGAGCGCGCAATTAAAAAATCGTCGATTTGCGACGGAAGATTGCCAAACTGACGAAAATGACGAAATTAAATTACACGGCGCCGCACTATTTTGTTTATTGATTGCGGAATTCAATTTTTGTGATGCATTGCGACTGAGATGTTTGATCGCGTGAAGCTTTGGCGTAATGTCCCTGCCGATCTTGCCAACCCCACATTTCCTAACGGTTCTTCCCATGAATTTTGCTTCCGACAACTGGGCCGGCGCCCATGAATCTATTGCCCAACGCCTGCTCGCGGCTTCCGCCGGCTTCGCGTCCGCATACGGCACCGGCGATCTCGATAAAAAAGTCGAGGCACGCTTTTGCGAGGTCTTCGAGCGTGAAGTCTCCGTGTTCTTTGTCGCGACGGGTACGGCTGCGAATTCCCTTGCGCTCGCCAGCGTCCAGCGCCCCGGCGGCATCACCTTCTGTCATTCGGAGGCCCATGTCATCGAGGATGAATGCGGGGCACCGGAATTTTTCTCCGGCTCCGCCCGCCTTGTTGCCGTGCCCGGTGCGTCCGGCAAGATCGATCCGGCAAGGCTTTCGTCGAAGATAGCAGACTTCCCTGAGGATGCGGTGCATCACGGCCGCGCCAGTGCAGTTACCATCACCCAGGCAACCGAGATTGGTACGGTCTACACGTTGCCGGAAATCGGCGAGATTTCAGCCATCGCAAAGAAGCGGAACCTGGCTCTTCATATGGACGGCGCCCGCTTCGCGAATGCGCTCGTCGCACTTGGCGCAACGCCTGCCGAAACGACATGGAAACGCGGGGTGGACATGCTTTCCTTCGGTGGCACCAAGAACGGGTGCTGGTGCGCGGAGGCGATCGTCTTCTTTCATCCGGATCAGGCCAAAGAGATGCCTTTTATCCGAAAACGTGCGGCACAGCTCTTCTCCAAGTCGCGCTTCATCGCCGCCCAGTTCGACGCGTATTTCGACAACGATCTCTGGCTCGATCTTGCCCGCCATGCGAACAGCATGGCCGATGGCCTCCGTGGCGGCATCGGCGCCAGCAATACCGCCAGGCTCGCCTGGCCCACCGCCTCCAACGAAGTCTTCGCCGTCGTCACCAAGGGCGCGGCGAGAACTGCTGAACATAGGGGGGCGACGTTCTACGAGTGGCCGATTCCGGCCGCAACGCCTGACCTCGTCGACGACAACGAGACGCTGATCCGTCTCGTCACCAGCTTCGCCACGACAAAAGCCGATGTCGACGGCTTCTTGAAGTGCCTGGCGGCATAAAACCCGGCAGCACCTAGTTCTGATGGCCATAGACGGCAGATTGCGGGGCACCGTGATCCGCCTTTTCCGCTTCGTGCCCGATCACGAGGATCATCATTACACAGGCCACCAGCCCGGATACGAATAGTGCGCCATACATCATCGGTCCGTCCTTTCTTGCCCCGAACGACGACCAGATTGGCTTCTAACGTAGAAGCCGGAATCTAACCAAATAGCTAAGCGACAAGGTTGAGAGGGGCTTAAAATGGCAGGCAACCGGTTAACCGCTGACAGCGACCGCCGCTTAAAATTCGTCCACTGCTGCTGGAACTTTTCAGGAACAACTTCATTGATAGCTAGAAAGGTGAAAAGCCATGAAAAAGTTAGCTGTCGTGCTCATCTCAGCTGTGACTGCCTTGACCAGTGTTCCGCCTGCCGAGGCATTTCCTGCGATCAATCTCGAAAAGCCGAAAGTCGTATCGAACATAGAGCAGGTTCGGGATCGCGACTGGAGCGGATGGAGCAATTTTGCTAGGCGCCGCTATCTTAAGAGTATGCGTAGCAATCGCGGCGCATACTATGGCGGTTCTCGTGGTTATCGCTACAACAGATATTATGGCCGCCGCTACCGCGATTATGACAATGACAACGACGCGGCCGCAATCATCGGCGGATTGGCGCTCGGCGCGATCGTCGGCGGTGCGTTGGCTCAGCCAGGCTACTATGGCCCACCGTCCTCCTATGCTTACGGCGGCAACGGTCATACGAGCTGGTGCTACAGCCGATATCGCTCCTATAGGGCCTGGGACAATACGTTCCAGCCATACTATGGCCCGCGCCGGCAGTGCGTTTCGCCCTATTGATCGCAGGCAACCGAAACTTGATCGGCAAGCAACCGAAACCCGCCGCCCGGCGGGTTTCTATTTTTGTGCGCCCGATCGCAGACCCCGCACCTTCCCAAGAATGTCCTCCGAAAGCGCCGACACCAGCGCCTGATCGGCCCCTTTGCGCGGCACGAGCACGAATTCCACATCCTCCAGCAGCGGCAGCCTTGCCGTGCCGATCTCTTTCAATCCCGAAGGGGCCATGCTGCGCGGCTGCACCAGTACTCCCATTCCTGCCCGCGCCGCGGCCGTAAGTCCGCTCAGGCTGCCGCAGGTGCAGACGATCCGCCAAGGCACCTGCATTCGGCTGAGGGCCTCGAGCGCAATACTGCGCGTCACGCTTGGCGGCGGAAAGGCGATCAGCGGCAGCGGCGCTTGTGCGAGCACATGGTCGGGATCGCGCGCCAGCCAGACCAGCGGCTCGCGATAGACAAGCCGGCCGCGGGCATCGCCGAGCCGGCGTTTGGCAAGCACAAGATCGATCTCGCCATTGTCCTGCATCTCGTAAAGCGCACCCGACAACGCGACTGTCAACTCCAGATCGACCGATGGATGCGACCGCACGAAATCCTCCAGCACGGCCGGGAGCTGGCTGGTCACAAAATCTTCCGAGACCCCGAGGCGGAGGCGGCCGCGCAGACTGCTCTCCTTGAAAAGCGATTGAACCTGCCCTTCGATCGAAAGCATCAGGCGCGCATGCGACAGCAGCGCCTCGCCATCTCCGGTGAGCACGACCTTGTGGGTGTCGCGCGCGAGAAGCCTTCGCCCGAGTGAAGTTTCCAGCCGCTGGACGTGCTGACTGACGGTCGATTGACCGAGACCCAAACGCTCTGCGGCGAGCGTGAAACTGCCCATCTGCTCGACGGCAACGAAGCTGCGCAACTGCGTCAGATCAAGCATTGACATCCCACTTCGCGATAACTGTTATTTCTTGCATCCTGATTCATAATGGGTGACAAAACAACGAAATTCTGAAAATGCCGAGGAAGCATCATGCGCCGCTTCTTGCCCGATACCTTCACGATCCTGCTCGTTTTAACCGTCATTCTTGCCTCGCTGCTTCCGGCAAGCGGCATTTTCGCGGATTATTTCGGCGTCGCCACCGGACTTGCCATAGCCCTGCTGTTCTTCCTGCATGGCGCCCGGCTATCCAGCGACGTCGTCATTGCAGGCATCCTGCACTGGCGGCTGCACGTCGTCATCCTTCTGACGACATTCGCCATCTTTCCGCTACTCGGCATGGCGCTCGGCCTCATCCCGGATTCGATCCTGCCGCAGCCGCTTTACCTCGGCATCCTTTTCCTGTGCGTCCTGCCATCCACGGTGCAATCCTCGATCGCCTTTACCTCGATGGCAGGCGGCAATGTGCCGGCCGCCATTTGCTCTGCCTCCGCTTCCAACATCTTCGGCATGTTCCTGACGCCGCTTCTCGTCGGCCTGCTCTTTGCCGTCGGCGGCCATGGCGGCTTTTCCTGGGACGCGCTGGAGCAGATCCTGCTGCAATTGCTTGCTCCCTTCGTGGCAGGCCAGATCCTGCAGCCCTGGATAGGCAATTGGATCCGCGCGAAGAAGAAAATCCTGATGCCGGTCGATCGCGGATCGATCCTGATGGTCGTCTATCTCGCCTTCAGCACGGCGGTCGTCGAGGGCCTGTGGCATACATTCTCAGTAAGAGACATCGGGGTCGTCGTCTTGCTCGACATGTTGCTGCTCGCAATCGTCCTTTTGCTCACCATGCACGGCAGCCGCCTTCTCGGCTTCAACAAGGCCGACGAGATCACCATCACCTTCTGCGGCTCGAAGAAGAGCCTGGCAAGTGGCGTGCCGATGGCAGGCGTCATCTTCGCCGGCCAGTCGATCGGTGCCATCGTTCTGCCGCTGATGCTCTTCCATCAGATCCAGCTGATGGTCTGCGCGGTGATCGCGCAAAAATATGCCGCAGCGGCTGCGCATCGGATAACAAAAGAGGAAGCCGAAGAGGCTGCGAGCCCAGCCTGATCTGCAGCCAACAAAAAGGCGGCGCCCCAACGGAGCGCCGCCTGTCTTTTCCTATCCTGGAAGGGGATCGATTAGTTGGCGACCTGAGCCTCGATAGCCTTCGGCGCGCTTACCGGCTCTGCGGCAATCGCGATCTTGCGCGGCTTCATGGCTTCGGGGATGCTGCGAAGAAGGTCGATATGAAGCAGGCCGTTCTTCAGCGAAGCGGCGGTCACCTCGACATGATCGGCGAGCTGAAAGCGGCGCTCGAAGGCGCGCTTGGCAATGCCGCGATAGAGGAACTCGCTGCCCTCGGCGTTGTCTTCGCTCTTTACGCCCTTGACGGTCAGTGCGTGAGCTTGAGCCTCGATCAAGATTTCGCTTTCGTCGAAACCGGCAACGGCCATGGTGATGCGATAGGTGTTCTCACCGGTGCGCTCGATATTGTAGGGCGGATAGGTATTGCCCTGATCCGGCTGAGCCAGGCTGTCGAGCATGGTGAAGAGACGGTCGAAACCGACGGTCGAACGATAAAGTGGAGAAAAGTCGACGTGACGCATGATGTCCTCCTTAAGGAAGCGACGTGTTGCGATAATTGCCCCTGAAACCCCATATTCGGCAGCTTCGGGACGGTTAAGCGGACCCGTTTGGCACCCGCAGAATTCAGATGGTGATCGACTTTCGGCAGTTCAAGACCCTTTTGCAACTAGGTGAACGGGGCATGAACACGAGGTTCGGCATGCGTTCAGCAGCACCTCTGTAGAAGTAGTAACTGTCGGGGGATTAAACCGCCCGATGGCTGAAGTGCATCGTCCCTTCTTCTTCAGTCCGATTTTACGGCCGGCGCCGGGCACCCCTCAAATCGCCCCGCCGGTCTCTTTTTATTCGCTCCGCGCTTAACAGTTGATTTTCCCTCTGCGTGCATTATCCCCTAGACTCAAGGCGGCATCGAAAGCAGCGGCTCATGGACAGCGTCCTTATTTCGACACCTGACAATCCCGTCCCGGAAAACCGTACCGAAGGCTATTTCGAGACGCATGACGGCTGGAAGCTGCGCCATGCGGTGTTCCGCTCCGATGCCCCCGTTGCAAAAGGCACGGTCGTCATCCTGCAGGGACGCAACGAATACATTGAGAAATATTTCGAGACGATCCGCGATCTAACGGCGAAGGGCTTCTGGGTTGCGATCTTCGATCTTCGTGGCCAGGGCGGTTCGCCACGGCTGATCAAGAAACGACAGCATGGCCATGTGAGGCGCTTTTCCGATTACGAGCGAGACCTCGACACCTTTCTGGAAACGGTGGTGCTGCCCGACACCCGCCTGCCCTTCTACCTGCTCGGCCATTCGACCGGTGGCCTGATTGCGCTTTCGGCCGCCCCCTATCTTGCAACACGCATTGAACGCATGGTGCTTTCCGCGCCCTTCATCGGCCTGATCGGCCAGGCAGCGTCCGCATCGACCATCCGCCGCTTGGCCGCCACGGCTTGCTCGCTCGGACTTGGCTCGTTGCCCTTGAGCCGCAAGCTACGGGAGCTTCCTTTCCAGGACAATCCGCTGACATCGGACGAGGTGCGTTTCGAGCGCAACATTGCAATGATGAGGGAGCATCCGGAACTGATGCTCGGCCCGCCGACCGCACGCTGGGTCCATGAATCCTTCAAGGCGATCGACAAGGCACTCATGCCGAGCCACCTCTTTTCGATTACCATCCCGACGATCGTCATTGCCCCGACCCGCGACGGCGTCGTGCCCTATATCGCGCAGGAACGGCTTTCGCGCTATTTCCGCGCAGCCCAGCTCGTGCCCATCAATGGCGCGCGGCACGAGATTTTTCAGGAGCGCGACGCCTACCGCGCCGCAGCACTCGCCGCGTTCCATGCGTTTATTCCAGGCAGCGACGCCGAGGCCGCTGAAGAGGTCGAAGGGTTCGGCGTCTAAACGGATGGCGACTTAGCGCTGCAGGATCGCAAGTGCCTGGTCGTAAACAGCACGGCTGCCGGCGGCGATGATCGAGCCACCGTCTTCCGGCCGCCCGCCGTCCCAGGTGGTGATGATGCCGCCCGCATTTTCGATCACCGGAATGATCCCGCCGACATCGTAGGGCTTGAGGCCGTTTTCGATCACGAGATCGACATGGCCGGCCGCGAGAAGTGCATAGGCATAGCAATCCGTGCCATAGCGGAAGAGCCGGACCTGGCGTTCGATCTCACGATATTTCTCCATTTCCAAGCCGGTGAAGAGATGCGGCGAAGTGGTGAAGAGGATCGCGTTCGAAAGCGTGCCGCAGTCACGTGTTTTCAAGCGCCGTTCGCCCTCCGGTCCGCAATAGATCGAGCCGTTCTGATCCGCGAAATAGCGCTCGCCGGTGAAGGGCTGCTCGATCATGCCCATGATCGCCCGGCCGTTCTTCTGTAGCCCGATCAGCGTTCCCCATACCGGCACGCCGGAAATGAAGGCCCGCGTGCCGTCGATAGGATCGATCACCCAGACATAATCACGGTCCAGGCCAACATTTCCGTGTTCCTCGCCAAGAATGCCATGATTGGGAAAATGCTCTTCAATCAGCTTGCGGATTGCCGCTTCCGCTGCCCGATCGCCCTCGGTAACGGGATCGAAGCCACTCGAAAGCTTGTTCGTCACATCGAGGCCGGATCGGAATCGCGGCAGTGTCTCGGCCTTGGCGGCTTCCGCCAGGCGATTGAAGAACGAGCGGTCAGGAAGCATGGATGATCCGTTTTCTGGGCCGTGTGGCACGCATTCCTTAGCGCAAATGCGTTCAAATGCAAATCGACCAGGCATTTTCTCGATATCTGCCTAAAGATTTTGCATTGCAAAATAATGATTGACAATTGTGCAGCGCAGCAGTAGCTTCTTCATACAGTCTTCTGACTGTAAATACCCTCCTTGGGTGTTTCCTCCCTAGACTTAGCCGCGCTGTACAGCGCGGTTCTTTTTTTGAGCGTCTGTCCGGGAGCTTATTCTGCAGCAAGCGCCGTATCGGTTGCAAACTGGTCAACGTAGCTGGCCATCTGCCGCATGAAGCCTGTGACGGCGTTGACAATCAGCGGAAAATCCGTGTGCTTTTCCAGCGTCCCTTCGTCCACGTAGATCGCCCGATTCACCTCGATCTGCAGGGCGTGCAGCCCGCGCGCCGGCCGGCCGTAATGCTCGGTGATGAAGCCGCCGGCATAGGGCTTGTTGCGGATGGCGGTGAAACCCATCTCCTCGAGAATACTGATCGCCGTACGCGAAAGGTCGGCCGATGCGCTGGTACCATACCGGTCGCCGATGATGAAGTCGGGCCGCGCATTGCTGCCTGCGACGCGGACATTGCCCGGCATCGAGTGGCAATCGATCAGCACGCCGAAGCCGAATTGCACGTGGGTGCGCGCAATCAGCCGGCGCAGCGCGGCGTGGTAGGGTATGTAGATGCTCTCGACCCGATCGAGTCCTTCCTGCACCGGCAGCCGCCGGGCATAGATTTCCATATTCTCGGCAACAATGCGCGGAATGGTGCCGAGCCCGCCTGCCACGCGCAGCGAATTGATGTTTGCATAAGGCGGCAACAGGCCATCGAACATGCGCGGGTCGAGCTCGTAAGGTTCGCGGTTCACATCCAGATAGGCGCGCGGGAAATTGGCGAGAAGCAGAGGCGCGCCAAGCAGGCTGGCGGCTGAAAAGAGCTCGTCGACATAGTGATCCTCCGACCGGCGGATGGAAATGCCTTCGAGCCGCGACTGGGCGATAAATTCCGGTGGATAAATACGGCCGCTGTGGGGAGAATTGTAAACGAAGGGAATGGTCTGCGACACGGGCTCACGGATCTCAAAAAGCTCGTACTCGCGAATTTCCGGCACCTTTTTCCCTCTTAACCATGTCACAGGACGGCTGCTTGGCCCATGTTGCCAGTTGCCTCACCGCAAGTCCATACTATGTAGCGGGGATGACAGCCTTGGGCAGGCAATTCACCGGTTGTTTACCGGCTAAAGTCTAGTGTAAATAGCTGGCGCCTCCCACCAAAAACCTATTCACCAATCGGTCTGGATAATGACTCAGAAGATACTGCTCGCCGAAGACGACAACGACATGCGCCGCTTTCTCGTAAAGGCGCTCGAAAAGGCCGGTTACAAGGTTCTTTCCTACGATAACGGCGCAAGCGCCTATGACAGGCTTCGGGAAGAGCCCTTCTCCCTGCTCCTGACCGATATCGTCATGCCGGAAATGGATGGCATCGAGCTCGCACGCCGGGCGACCGAGCTCGACCCGGACCTCAAGGTCATGTTCATCACCGGTTTTGCAGCCGTTGCACTGAACCCTGATTCGAAGGCGCCGAAGGATGCAAAGGTGCTTTCAAAGCCTTTCCATCTTCGCGATCTCGTCGATGAAGTGAACAAAATGCTTGCCGCATAAGGCTTGCGGGCGGCGGGTCACAAAACTTCAAAAAAGCCTATTGACGGCTCCCAAGGTTTTGTGATCTATGCGCCGCCATCGGATGGGCGTGTAGCTCAGCGGGAGAGCACTACGTTGACATCGTAGGGGTCACAAGTTCGATCCTTGTCACGCCCACCATTCGATCCTCTTGAAATTACAGAGGAATTCGTCAAACCGCTGATTGACGAGTGATATCCAGGACGTGAGCAGTCGTGCGTTACGACGCAAAATTGCGCCCTTGCCCAACACGGCTCACACAAGCCAGCCAAAACCCCATCAAATACTTTACTTCGTAAGCGTGGCGTCTTCAGATAGAGTTGCTGCGGTTTGCAAGTTCGGCGTCTCAGGGATTGCTGCGATGAAAAACATCGTGAACGCATAAACTGAGAACAACGTCAGCACCGCGGTCAATCGAATCATTCAGTATCTCCTTATTAACAAGGACAGCTTGACCCATATCCGGGTTTTCCAAAACCGTTTTCTGAACGGGAGATGAACAAAAACATGTGACGGGGCATTTTAACGATATTTTTACAACACATTTTGAAGAGTCTCCCTCTTCCCGCGGGTGCTTATAAGCCGGAAGAAGGAGGGTTTTTTGATCGCGAAGGAGGTATTGCTCCATTCGAGCTAATCCTGTGAATAGCGGGAATCGGCGCCTTCGGCCTGGACATTAACAAAGAGAAATGTTTGCCTTCGAAGGCTGGCTGAGGGGCCGGCGGTTAGGGGCAAGCGATGAATATCGAAGAACTGCTCGACATGCAGGAGCGCGGAATACGCGATCGGATCCTCGGCTACGATTTAAGCGACAATCCCATGTCCCGACCGGAATTGATGCCGATCCGCGATGCTTGGGAGCTTGAAGTCTGGTACGCCCGCTACGAGGCATGGCGCTTCGGCTGGGCCGTCGAGGACGCCAGCCGGCGCCACTGAGCGTTTGCATGGGCGAAGGCTCCGCGCAAACAAGAGGTACGATACAGAGGCCGGCTGTCGCTGTTGACGGCCACGCTTCCCGGAACGGGCCGCCATCCCTGCAGCGGCCCGTTTTCTTTGTAGCGCGGCAAATTTCGGACACAGAAACATGCGACCCCCGTCCGGTAAACCAGCATGACAGGATTCCTGAACAGATGAGACTGACAGTGATTGCAGCTGCGGCGCTTTCCGCCGCAGCTTTCGCCTCCGGCGCCAACGCCGCCTCCCAGAATTTTCCAGGCGCCGGCGTTTCGACGCTTACAGGCAAATGCGCAAAGCTCGTCGTTGGCAACGTGGACGCAACGAAGGGGTGCAAGGGCGAACTCGCCAGCGTGGGACTGCCGAACGGCCAGGTGACCTTCATCTTCACCTCAGGCGGGAAGATGCTTGGCTTCCAGGGCGATGGCACCGCGATCAAGCCGGCATCTAATGGCAATGCCAGGATTCCGCTCAAGATGGTGACAACCGGCGTGGGCGAGAAGATGACGGGCCAGGTCAAGGTGGCAGGCACCTGCACATTCGGCAACCCATACGGCGGCAAGCCGGTCGTGATCGAATGCTCCGCGGAAAGCAAGGATACGGCCTTTACCGGCAGCTTCCGCACCAGCGGCAAGGCTCCGAAGCAGAAATAGACCTCAGGCGCACCATCCACCGGGGGCGCCAGGCTTGCGGGCAAGACCCTCGGTAATCAGTTGAGTGCCCAAGGAGCGGCCGCCGCGCGAAATCACGTGCGGCGCGCCGGAACTGGCGGGCTTGCCGGCAGCGTTCATGACGAAGGGCCCGGCATTCAGAAATTTGAGCAGCTTCGATTTTGCGGCAAAGCCGATCCTCCGCTCGCCTTCGCAGCGCGCGGCGCCGACATCCGGCACTACCATGTCGGCGACCAGGATCTTCTCGCCCTTGTACCAGAATATCCCACCGTCTCCGACGCAGTTCATATGCTCACCCTGCCCGCAATAGCCGAACGCGGCGCGCGCGTTTTCCGGGCCGGCGGATGATGTCGCCGTTGAGGAGAGCTTCACGGGCTGCGCGGCAGGAACAGGAACGGCTTCGGGCGGCACGGGACGCTGCGGCTGCGAAGCAATGGCCTGCCTCGGCGCGTTCTTGGCAACAGCCGCTTTCGGCGCGTCTGCCTTGATGGCAGCGGTAATCGCGGCCGTGTCCGGCGCCCGTGAGGCAAGAATCGGGCGCACGGTCTTCCAGTTGTCGTAAAGCGCGATACTGCCTGCGGCAACGACACCGGCAAAGAGCCAGGGCAAGGCTCCACCATGGCCCCTGCCCTTCGATTTTGCGGATGATTTGCGGCGGCGGCCGCGAGGTGCAGTTCTAGCCATCTGGTCCGAATCCCGTGATGGGCCGATTATCGCCTCCCAATCCTTTCCGAAAGGTTGGCATGGAGCCCCAACGTCGAAACGGACGAACAAAGAGCCGCAGAAGACGTTAGCCCCCCGCGAAGAAATGTTTACCCGAAGGGAGCGCCTTTTCCATGGATATCGTTTTTGCCGACATGTTCCCTGAATCCCGTATTCATTACCCGGTGATCTTTGCCCGGCTCATCGGCGCGATTGTGCTGGGCGGCATCATCGGCTTCGAACGCGAGGCGCAAAACCATGCGGCGGGTCTGCGGACCCATATTCTGGTGAGTCTTGCGGCAGCGCTTTTCGGCATCATTTCCATCGAATCGGTGCATATGCCGGGCTTTGCCAACGATCAGCAGGTCCGCATCGACCCGCTGCGCGTCATCGAGGCGGTGACGGCGGGCGTCGCGTTTCTGGCCGCGGGCATGATCGTCTTTTCCAGAGGCAGGGTAAAGGGCTTGACGACGGGAGCAGGCATGTGGCTCTCAGGTGCGATCGGCCTTGCCATGGGCTTCGGCTATTGGCCGGTCGCCTTCTTCGCGACGGCGGCGGCGGTCTGCGTGCTCTTTGCTCTGGGCAAAATGGAGCAGCGCCTGGAGCGGAATTCCGGAAAGCAGCCGCCGCCGGAAGGCGATACCGACTCATAAAAAACGCCCGGCATGCCGGGCGCGCTTTATCGGCGATGAGAATTAGCCAGTCTTCCCTCTTGAACTGTCCTTGTCTCCATGCGCGCTGGTTTCGCCATGAGCAATAATTCCGGATGCCGCTTCGCGCTTCTGGATATCAATGCCGTTCTCGGAGGCCTCTTTAAGAGCCTGCCATTCGTTTTCGTGTTTCAGATAGATGTCTTGCGGCACGAGATTAGTCGTCATGGAGTCCTCACAACTTTGTCCGGGCCTTAAATGCAAAAGCCCCGACGTCGGTTCCCGCGCCGCCTGAAAAATCATAAGGCGCGCCCTTTGCGGCCTTTGGAGGTTGCAAGGTCTGGACCGCCTTTTGAAAGATCGCCGCCGGTCACATGAGCCGGAACATGAATGTCGTCCATCGGCGTCTGCGGCAGCGTCAGATCGACATGGTGCGGCGGCAGCACCTGCACCTTCTGCATGCGGTTCGGCTTTGCCCGCTTCATGCGATCTGCCGCTTCCGTACGCTTGTCGGGAGAATGAGTCGAAGTCTGCATAAATGGTCCCTCCTTTTTTGTCGCGCCGGCAATGGCATTCCATTGCCTTAACCAGAGCCTAACGGGCGGGCGACCGCATGGTTCCAAAGAAAAGCCTCGGCGCAGACTGCGGCCGGCTTGACTGGCGCCACAGGTTGACTACCTAGAAGGCTGATCCGCGGCCAAAACGATGCGCATGGTTGCCCCCCGTGCAAAAGCATCGGCTGCCGGACAAACACTGGTGCCGGGCCCCTCTGGCGAGAGTTTTTACGGCGCTCTCGTGATGTCGGTACCGCCTGCAAACAGCCGGCGGATTTTCACTCGATGAAAAAGCTCACAATGCCTCACGCGCATATCCCTTACGATATGCCGCATTTTTCACTCACATCATCCTTCAAGAACGATGTCCGCATTAAAGAGGTGCGGCCATGAAGCAACCCATCAGCCATCAATCCACGCTCGGCTATTTCCGCTGGGCTTTCATCGTCACGGCCGTAGGCCTGGCGCTCGGCGCTTTGCTGGGCTGGCAGTCCACCGGCACGATTAGCGGCATGGCGACTATCTTCTTTATCTGTACGGTTCTGGCCGTGCTGGAGATTTCCCTCTCCTTCGACAACGCGATCGTAAATGCCAACAAGCTCAAGGAAATGACGCCTGTCTGGCAGCATCGGTTCCTGACCTGGGGCATTATCATTGCCGTCTTCGGCATGCGCATCGTCTTTCCGCTGGCAATCGTGGCGATAGCCGCAAGTATCGGCCCGATCGACGCCGTGATCCTCGCCGCCCGGCAACCGGCTGAATATGCGCGCATCATGAACGAAGCCCATCTGCCAATCGCCGCCTTTGGCGGAACCTTTCTTCTGATGGTCGGCCTTTCTTACTTCTTCGACCCGGAGAAGGACGTCCATTGGATCGTCTCTGTTGAAAAACTGATGTCGCGCGGTGCGACGGTCAAAGGCATCGAAATCGCCTTCGTTCTCTTATTGATCCTCACTTTCGCTTCATTGCTTGAAGGCCAAGAAGCGACGACCTTCGTCTACAGCGCGATCTACGGTCTTGTCACATTTTTGGTTGTCGAAGTGATTGGCGCGATGCTGGACGCTTCGCAAAAGGCCATGGCAGAAGCGGCACGCGGTGGGCTTGGCGCATTCATCTATCTTGAGGTTCTGGATGCAAGCTTCTCGTTCGACGGCGTCATTGGCGCCTTCGCCCTGACGCAGAACCTTTTCATCATCGCCATCGGTCTGGGCATCGGCGCGATGTATGTACGCTCGATGACGATCATGCTCGTCGAAAACGGAACGCTGACGCATTACCGCTACCTGGAGCATGGCGCGTTTTACGCGATCCTGATCCTTGCGATCATCATGTACGTCCAGACCCTCTTCCATATTCCCGAAGTCGTCACCGGTCTCGGCGGTGCAGCGCTTATCGGTGTCTCGCTCTGGTCCTCTATCCGCCACAACAAGCGGAAGGAAGCCCGTGCGCAAGCGGAAGCGAGGGCGCAGGCCGAAGTCCATTCACCTGCCCGCGAGCGGCTGGAGGCCTGACATTTCCAAAGCCGCAGCGCTTGTACGCGTTGCGGCCTGACGGACAAGAATAAAGCCCGCGACCAACCGGTTGCGGGCTGTTTCATGCGTGATGTAATCGGGAAACTAGCGGCCGAAATGGTCGAAGGCGTCCGGTGCGATACCGAGAACCTTGAGGTCCCGGGGCTTTGGACGGCGACCCGCTTCGAATGCAGCGCTTACAGCATTTGCGGCGCCGATGACAGCGAAGGCACGGCCGAAGAAACCTTCCCGAATGGACTTGCTGTAGGAGGACATTGTCTTTCTCGCTTTGGCTTCATTATTGACGCCTCATACATGATGCGCTGCAGCATTCTCCACAAGTGACGGGATTTCAGGCCTGCCATGCAAAAACAAGCGGCCGGCTCATGTTCAGGGCCGGCCGCAAGAAAGGGTTCGAGCAGTCTTGGCTTAGTCTTCGCTTGCAGCAAGTTGCGACAGAACTTCGCCGCGGCCGCGTATTCTCAAGATCAACGGGATGATGAAGGCCGCAGCCGCAACGATCAGCAACCCGGCTGCGATCGGCGACGTGACAAGCGTCGTCACATCGCCCTGGCTGATAGCAAGCGCCCGGCGGAGCTGCTGTTCGGCAAGCGGCCCGAGAATCAAGCCGACAACCACCGGGGCGATCGGATAGCCGAAGAGCCGCATGATATAGCCAAGTACGCCAAAGGCGAGCAGCATGCCGAGCTCGAACACCGAGGGATTGGCGCCGATGGTACCAAGCGTCGCAAACAGCAGGATGCCGGCATAAAGCCAGGGCTTCGGGATCGTCAGCAGGCGGACCCAAAGCCCGATCAGCGGCAGGTTCAGAACCAGCAGCATGGCATTGGCGATGAGCAGGCTGGCGATCAGGCCCCATACGAGCTGCGGATTGTTCGCAAACAGCAGCGGACCGGGTTGCAGGCCGTATTGCTGGAAGCCGGCGAGCATGATCGCCGCCGTTGCCGTCGTCGGCAGGCCGAGCGTCAGGAGCGGCACCAGCGTACCGGCTGCCGATGCGTTGTTTGCCGCCTCCGGGCCTGCTACGCCTTCGATCGCACCGTGACCGAATTCTTCGGGGTTCTTCGCCAGGCGTTTCTCGGTCGCGTACGACAGGAAGGTGCCGATTTCGGCACCGCCAGCCGGCATTGCACCTATCGGGAAGCCGATCAAGGTGCCACGCAGCCATGCCTTCCAGGAGCGGCCCCAATCCTGGGCCGTCATCCAAAGAGAACCCTTGACCGCCTCGACCTTGTCCTCGCCGCGATTGCCTTGGGCTGCGATATAGAGCGTCTCCCCGATCGCGAACATGGCAACGGCAAGCGTGGTCACTTCGATGCCGTCCAGAAGATCGGGAATGCCGAAGGAAAGACGTGCCTGGCCGGTCTGCTGATCGATGCCGACCATCGCCAGCGCAAAGCCGATGAAAAGCGACGTCAGCCCGCGAAGTGCCGAATCGCCGAAAGCGGACGAAACGGTCACGAAGGCGAGTATCATCAGAGCGAAATATTCACGCGGCCCGAAGATCAGCGCCAGTTTGACGATGTAGGGCGCGATGAAGGCAAGGCCGAGCGTGGCTATGAGGCCGGCCACGAACGAACCGATCGCCGCTGTCGCCAGCGCCGGACCGCCGCGACCCGCGCGCGCCATCTTGTTACCCTCGAGCGCAGTCACGATCGAGGCGCTTTCACCCGGCGTATTGAGCAGGATGGAGGTCGTCGAGCCGCCATACATGCCGCCGTAGTAGATACCAGCAAACATGATCAGCGAACCGGCTGGGTCGAGCTTGTAGGTGACGGGGAGAAGAAGGGCAACGGTCAGCGCCGGGCCGATGCCCGGCAAAACGCCGACCGCAGTGCCAAGCGTGACACCGACGAACGCGTAAAGAAGGTTCATCGGCTGCATGGCGACCAGGATGCCCTGGAAGAGGAATTCGAAGGTGCTCATCGCATCCAATCCTAGAAGAAGAGTCTCTCGAACGGTCCGGCAGGCAGCGTCAGCTGCAGCAGCTGCGAGAAAATGATCCAGACGACGAAGCTGAAGACGATACCCGCCGGGATCGAGAGCCACAGCTTGCGACGCCCAAAACCGCGCGCCGTGAAGGCAAAGAGAATGCCTGTGGCAATCGAGAAGCCGGCCGTCTTCAGAAGCAGCATTTGCGCTGCAAGCCCGGCAACAATCCAGATGACGGGAGCGACTTCCTGATGTTCTCGCTCGGGAAACTCATTGCGCAACGCCTCGAAGACGGTCCAGATGCCGAGGCCGATCAACCCGAACGCCACGACCTTGGGCGCGGTAGCCGGCCCGATGCGAGCATATTGGGCGATCGCTCTCATATGCGTGGCGTCCCAAAGCATGACGGCCGCAACGACGAAAAGACAGATAGCAATGATCAGCGCCGCCCAATCCGGGCGACGCTTCGTTGCCAAGGGTGCGTTGCCCCTGCTCATTTAACAAGCCCGATCTCTTTGAGGATGCCTTCGGTTGCGGAGACGTCCTTCTCGAGCTGCGCCTTGAAGGCATCGCCGGCGAGGTATGTGTCGGCCCAGCCCTTCGTCTTTAGGATTTCCTGCCAGCCTGCCGACTTGGAAAGCTTGTCGAAATCAGCGGTGACGGCAGCCGTCTGCTCAGGCGTCAGGCCGGGAGCGGCGGCGACCATCCGCCAGTTCTGCACGCTGACATCGACGCCAGATTCCTTCAGCGTCGGAGCGTCGACACCGTCAATGCGCTTATCGCTCGAGACGGCGAGCAGGCGGAGCTGCCCGGCCTTCACCTGCGATTCGAACTCACCATAGCCCGAAATGCCGGCCGTCACCTGTCCGCCGAGGATAGCGGCAAGCGCCTCACCGCCGCCCGAGAAGGCGACATAGTTGATCTTCGTCGGATCGACGCCGGAGGCCTTCGCGATGAGACCGACCGCGATATGGTCGGTACCGCCGGCCGAGCCGCCGCCCCAGGACACCGAACCCGGATCAGCCTTCAGCTTGGCAACGAGGTCACCCATCGTCTTGATGTCGGACGATGCCGGAACGACGATGGCCTCATACTCGCCGGTCAGGCGAGCGATCGGTGTGACGTCCTTCAGCGTGACAGGCGACTGGTTGGTGAGAATCGCGCCGACCATGACATAGCCGCCAACGATCAGTGCGTTCGGGTTGCCGTTATTCTGGCTGGCGAACTGCGCCAGACCGATGGTGCCGCCGGCGCCCGGAACGTTCTGAACCTGAACATTGCCAGAGATGCCTTCCTTCTGCATGACGGTCTGCAGCGAGCGGGCCGTCTGATCCCAACCGCCGCCGGGTGCGGCAGGCGCCATGATGGTGTAATCGGCCGAATAGGCCGGCAGCGCGATAGCGGCTGCGAAAAGCGTAGCAAGGAAAGTATGCTTCACGATGTGTCCTCCGTGATCGCGGTGAGCGCCGCGTATTGTTCTCAAGGGAATCGAGAAGCGTTGCCGGGCAGCGGACTTTGATCGTCCGCAATAGCGACGGAGACTCCTCCCGAAACGTCTACTCTCCGCCTCCACGAAGAGAAGTACCAGAACCGCACCACATCAAGCTGTCATTTAGCTGACATCGGCAGGATATCCAGCGCCAAGGCCACTTTTTTGCCGTAATTCGGGCATGAGCGCCCGGTTATGCCGGTGGCGTGCATCCCAAATCCACCCCAATAAAGCAGGTAGGTGCGAACGCTATCCACCTACTGTGTCCGCAGCACCTCGTTCCAATGGGCGATCAGCCGCGCGCGCTTGACCTGGTCGAGATAGACCATCAGGCCCGGGCTGACCGGAACGGGCCTGAGCTGGGCACCGAGAAGCTCCTGCAGGGTGTTAGCCGTATTGTCGCCCGCAACCTCGGGGCTGACCGCCGGGATCTGCAGTTTTCGGGCCATGATCGTCTGTCCTTCCTTCGACATGAAGAAGGTGAGATATTGCCGCCCGAGTTCCGGCTCCGCGGCAGCCTGCGGCACCAGCCCGATGCGCGACATCACGACCGTATAATCCTTCGGCAGCACGATGCCGACATCGCGGTGGCGCGACGCCCAGTCCGCCGCATAGGAGCCTAGAATGTTGTAGCCGAGCACGAAGCGCCCGTCGGCTACCCTCTCCAGGATCGCCGAACTCGTCGAATAGAGCTTGACGCCCGCAGCCCCCATCGCCCGGATCACCGACCAGATGTCCCCGAACTGCTCCTGGTCGCGCGCCATGAACAGAAAGCCGACGCCGGAGCGTTCGATGTCATAGGTGCCGATGCGGCCGTAAACCGCGTTGCCTTTGCGCTTCAGGTAATCGACGAATTCCGCCCGTGAACTTGGCACCGGTTCATGCAAGAAGCTCGGCTTGTGATAGACGAAGACGGCCGGCTCGAAGGTGAGTGCATAGGCCGTGTTGCGCCAGTTTGCCCATTTCGGCCATTGTCCGCTCATCGGCAGATTGCTGACCTGCGCATAGCCGTCGTTGGAGAGCTTGACCTGCAGGTCCATCGCCGATGAAAAGGCGAAATCCGCCGTTTTCTTCCCGGCATCCGTCTCCTGCACGATCCGGTCGTAGATCTCGCCCGTCAGCATGTCTTCATAACGCACGGCGACATCCGGATTGGCTTCCTGAAAGCCATGGATCATCGGCTGGGCGAGAGGCTCGTCGAGCGAGGAATAAACCGTCAGCACCCGCGCATCCGCCTTGCCGGATTTCGCGGGATAAAAGGCCTGATCCGCGGCTGCAAAACCGGGACAGAGCAGAAACAGCACAACAAGAAGTCTCCTCATGAGCGCAGAATGCATCACCACGCTTCGCCGGGCAAGGACGAGTGATTGCGGGCGCTGTCTCGCAACGCGACAAGAGCATTAAAAGACGCTAAGCTAATTTAGACAACCGTATGGAGGGGATATTGGAACGACGGCTGAGTGCCATACTCGCTGCCGACGTGGTGGGTTATAGCCGTCTGATGGGTATCGACGAGACCGGTACCCTGCAGGCGCTCAACCGCCACCGCTGCGAGCTGATCGATGTCAGGATCTCCGACTACAGAGGGCGCATCTTCAAGCTGACCGGCGACGGAATGCTCGCGGAATTCCAAAGTGTGGTAAACGCTGTCGCCTGCGCTGTCGAAATTCAGCGCGAGATGGCTGTGCGCAACAAACACGTCCCGCAGGATCAGCGCATCGAATTGCGGATCGGCATCAATCTGGGCGACGTTGTCATCGAGAACGACGACGTCTTCGGTGACGGCGTAAACGTCGCTGCTCGGCTCGAGCGCCTTGCTTTGCCGGGTGGCATTGTCGTTTCCGGCTCCGTTCGCGATCAGGTGGGCACGCGCCTCAATATCGGTTTCGAGTTCCAGGGCGAGCAATCTCTGAAGAACATCAAGCAGAATGTGTCGGTGTTCACGGTTCTCCTCGATCCGCCTTCTGCAACGGCCGGCGCGTCGGACGACCAAACCCGCAATACCTGCTTTATTGCCGTTTTGCCTTTCACCAACATGAGCGGCGATACCGACCAGGAGTATTTCGCGGACGGCATCACGGAAGACATCATTACCGACCTCTCCAAGATATCGAGTCTACACGTCGTGCCGCGGCACACTGTCTTCACTTACAAAGGGAGTTCGCTGAAGGTAAAGCAGCTCGCCCACGAACTCGGCGTGCGATACGTTCTCCAGGGAAGCGTCCGCATCGCCGGCGCGCGTGTACGCATATCCGGCCATCTCATCGATACGGCGAATGGCGACCATCTGTGGGCCGATCGCTACGACCGGAATCTCACCGATATCTTCGCGATCCAGGATGAGATCACCAATTCGATCGTCGGCCAGCTCAAGATCCGGCTCCTGCCGGCCGAGAAGAAGGCCATCGCCGCCGAACCCACGGCCAATATCGAGGCCTATACCTACTACCTGCGAGGCCGCCAGCTATCGCACACCTGGACGAAGTCGTATCTGCAGCTTGCCCGCAGGATGTTCTGCAAGGCTGTCGAGTTGGATCCTGATTATGCGCGCGCCTATGCCGGTATTGCCGATTGCGACGCGGCCATACGCGATTGGGATCCGGAAAATGTCCCGCTCGAAAACATCCTGCAGATGAGCGCCCGGGCCCTCGAACTCGATCCTGATCTCGCGGAGGCCCATGCCTCCCGAGGTCTGGCCCTGCATCAGAACGGCCAGGATCAGCAAGCCATTTCAGCCTTCGAGCGGGCACTTGCACTTGAACCCAATCTTTATGAAGCGAACTTCCACTATGCGCGATTCTTCTTCATGCGCGGCGATTTCGCCAATGCCGTCCGCTACTTCACGCGCGCGGCGCACATCCGCACGGACGACTATGTCTCACCCATTCATTTGATGAGCGCCTACCGCTCGCTCGGGCGCATGTCGGATACGGAAAACTGGGCCAAGCTCGGGCTGCTGCGAGCGGAACGCGCACTGAATCTCAGTCCGGAAAATTCAGGACCGGCCCATCGCGGCGCCCTGGCGCTGGCGCATCTCGGAGACAGGGCGAGAGCAAGGGATTGGGCCGCCCGCGCCATCGCGATCGATCCTGACGACATCGTTGCGCAATACAATCTCGCTTGCGTCTATTCCGTCCTCGGCGACGTGGACGAAGCGATTGATATTCTGGAGAGGCTGATGCCGCGAAGCTCGGTCTACCACATCAAATGGTTCGATAACGACTCCGATCTGGATAACATCCGCAGCGACCAGCGCTTCCAGAAACTCCTGCTGGCAGCGCAGGAGGAACAACCCCGGGAGGTCGCTGAATAGAGCCATTGAGAGTGCCAAACTTTCGTTGATTGAATGACGCCGGCTTTTCTTTTGCTGCTGATGACATCCCCTTTCACGGGCTGTAATCTTCTTTGTTGAACAACAGGAAACCACCCGTGCGCATTCTCCTCACCGAAGACAATATCGCGCTGGCCGACGGCCTGTCGGCGATCTTGCGCGGTACGGGGCATGCCGTCGATGTCGTCCACGACGGTGCATCGGCCAATGCAGTGATCGCGGCGGAAAATTTCGATCTCGTGATCCTCGACCTCAACCTGCCCGAGATGGACGGGCTGGACGTCCTGCGCAGCATGCGCGCCCGGCAGAACCAGGCGGCCGTCCTAATTCTGACTGCACGCGGAGCGCCGGAGGAGCGGGTCCGGGGCCTCGACCTCGGCGCCGACGATTACCTTATCAAGCCCTTCGACATTACCGAATTCGAGGCGCGCGTGCGCGTGCTGCTCCGGCGCCAGGCGGGCCTGCATTCGGCGACGGTGATGTACGGCTGCGTGTCCTTCGACCTCAAGTCCCGCACCTTTTCCGCCGGCAATATGCAGCTTGATATTCCCGCTCGCGAAGTCGGCCTGCTTGAAATCCTCTTCATGCGTGCCGGCAAAGTCGTGTCCAAAGAGGCAATCACCCAGTCGCTGACGGCCTTCGACGATGACATTTCCACCAATGCGATCGAGCAATATGTCAGCCGGCTGCGCAAGCGCCTGGCACCGCATGGATTGACCGTAAAGACCGCGCGCGGCATCGGCTACTATCTCGACAAGCTTCCCGAGGCCTCATGAAAGCCGCCTATTCGCTGAGGCGCCGGCTGCTTTTCTGGCTGCTGATCTCCACCGCCATCATCGGCACGCTGGCGCTCGCCGACACATACCGGGAGGCGGTCGAGACCTCGAACATTGTTTCAGACCGTGTACTTGCCGGTTCGGCGCTCGCCATTGCCGAGCGCGTCGTCGTGGCAGAAGACGGCGCTCTGGAAGTCGACATTCCCTATGTCGCGCTGGAAATGCTGACATCGGCCGCTCAGGACCGGGTGTTCTACCGCGTCGATGGTCCGCCCGGAGCATTCATTACCGGCTACCAGGCGCTTCCGGTTCTCAAGGAAACCAAGGGCGACGCAGCCGTCTTCGCAGACGATGTTTTCCGCGGCGAGCCGATCCGCGTCGCGACGCTTGAGCGCTCCGCCTCAACCGGCATCCGCTCGGTTCCCTTTGTTGTCACCGTTGCGGAAACGACGATCGCCCGCCGTCAGCTGGCACGCGCGATCCTTTTCCGTTCGGCTATCCGCCTTGCCTTCATGATCGCCGGTGCTGCCGTGATCGTCTGGATCTCGGTCACGGTCGCGCTCCGCCCGCTCTACAAGCTCCGGGACGCGATCGGCGAGCGCAGCCCGGACGACTTGCATCCGATCGAGCAATCGGTGCCGAGCGAGGTGCAGCCACTGGTGGATACGGTGAACAGCTTCATGGTGCGCCTGCAGTCAGCCCTTGAGGCGCTCCGGAATTTCACCGGCAATGCCAGCCATCAATTGCGCACACCGCTTGCCATCATCCGAACTCAGCTCGCGCTTTCCGCCCGCGCCGCAACTCTGCCTGAAGCGCAGGACGCGGCCCTGAAGGGCGACCAGGCCGTCGCGCACGCCGAACGCATTCTCGCCCAGCTGCTGCTGATGGCAAAGATCGACGCCGCAACGGCCAAGGAGGCCCTGGCGGCCTCGACGATCGACATCGCCGCCATCGCCCAGGAGATTACCGGCGAACTGATCCCTCAAGCCGCGGAGGCCGGTATCGATCTCGGCTTTGAGGGCGATGGACATGCGATGATCCGCGCCGAACCCCTGCTGATCGGCGAGCTGCTGCGCAATCTTGCGGGCAACGCCATCGCATATGCCGGCAAGAGCGCCGAGGTTACCGTACGGATTGCGCAGGATGGCGAAACCGTACGCCTCGAGGTTGAAGACAATGGTCCCGGTATCGCGCCGGAAAAGCTCGACGCCGTGCGCCGCCGCTTTTCGCGCGGCAACGACACCGAGGCGCCGGGCGCCGGCCTCGGCCTCCCGATCGTCGAGGAAATCGCCAATCTTTTCAATGCGACGCTCACGCTCTCGACTGCGGTGAGCGGCAAGGGCCTCAAAGCCGCCGTCGCCTTTGCAAAAGTGTCGTAAAGGCTTCGCGGCGTTAACCTTTCCGCCTTGCTTTCTTTCGTTGCATTGCACACTATCGCGTCGGGAACAGCAAATGCCGCATAACGATGTGGCGTCGGACAAGGCAAAATAATGTCGATCAAAGCCAGTATCTATCATCTGACGCACTACAAATACGACAGGCCGGTCCGCCTTGGGCCGCAGGTCATCCGCCTCAAGCCCGCCTCGCATTCAAAAACGCACGTGCTCAGTCATTCGCTGAAGGTCACGCCGTCGAACCATTTCGTGAACCTGCAGCAGGATCCCTACGGAAATTATCTTGCCCGCTATGTCTTTCCCGACCCGGTGACCGAATTCAAGATCGAGGTCGATCTCGTCGCCGACATGACGGTCTACAACCCCTTCGACTTCTTCGTCGAAGAAGAGGCCACCAAATGGCCCTTCGACTATCCGCAGACGATCCAGGAAGACCTCTCGATCTACATGAAACCGGAGGCCCCCGGCCCGCGGCTCAAGGCTTTCCTCGAAACCCTCGACTATTCGCCGGGCCAGCCGACCGTTGACATGATCGTCGGCCTCAACGCCCGCCTGCAGCAGCAGATCGGCTATGTCATACGCATGGAGGCCGGCGTCCAGACGCCGGAGGACACGCTTGAAAGCGCCAGAGGCTCCTGCCGTGATTCGAGTTGGCTGCTCGTTCAGATTCTCCGTCACCTCGGCCTCGCCGCACGCTTCGTATCCGGCTACCTCATTCAGTTGACGCCCGACCTGAAGGCCCTTGACGGCCCCTCCGGTACTAAGGTCGATTTCACCGACCTGCATGCCTGGGCCGAAGTCTATCTGCCAGGCGCCGGCTGGGTCGGCCTCGATCCGACATCGGGGCTGCTCACCGGCGAGAGCCACATCCCGCTCGCCGCAACCCCGCATTATAGCAACGCCGCCCCGATCTCCGGCGGCTATTTCGGCGAAGCCAGTACCGAGTTCGCCTTCGACATGAAGGTCGCCCGTGTTGCCGAACACCCGCGCATCACCAAGCCCTTCTCGGAAGAGAGCTGGAACGAGCTCGACGCACTCGGCAAAAAAGTGGATCTTATCCTTAAGGCCGAAGATGTGCGCCTGACGATGGGCGGCGAGCCCACTTTCGTTTCGATCGACGATTTCGAATCCGAAGAGTGGAATACCGCCGCCGTAGGCCCGACCAAGCGGGAGAAAGCGGACAGCCTGATCCGCAGGCTGCGCCAGCGCTTCGCCCCGGGCGGCTTCCTGCATTACGGACAGGGCAAGTGGTATCCCGGCGAAAGCCTGCCGCGCTGGACCTTCTCACTCTACTGGCGCAAGGACGGAAAGCCGATCTGGCAGAATTTGGATTTGATCGCAGTAGAAGGCGCTGACACCGTCGCCAAGGCGGAAGACGCCGAGCGGCTGCTCACCGGCATCGCGCGCGAGCTGGCGATTACGCCTGATATGGTGCTGCCGGCCTATGAGGATCCCGCCGAGTGGATCGTCAAGGAGGGAAGCCTTCCCGAAAATGTCGATCCGTCGAATTCCAAGCTGAAGGATCCGGAAGAGCGCAACCGCATCGCCCGCGTTTTCGAACGTGGCCTGACGGTTCCGACAGGTTATATCCTTCCCGTTCAAGCCTGGAATGCTCAGGCTTCAGGACACCGCTGGATCAGCGAGAAATGGCAGACAAGGCGCGGCAAGATCTTCCTCGTCCCAGGCGACAGCCCTGTCGGATACCGTCTGCCGCTTGGTACGCTCCCTTACGTGCCGCCGTCGCAATATCCCTATATCCACGTCGCCGACCCATCGATCCCGCGCCAGCCGCTGCCCGAAGTCTTCGTGCCCGCCGGCCGCGCCATGCCGGAGGCCTCCTTCCAGCGCGACGAGAGCGGCCAGAGCCGTGTGGAACAGACGCTCGGCGAAATCGGCGGCGCGGTTCGCACGGCGATATCGGTCGAGCCGCGCGACGGCCGGCTTTGCGTCTTCATGCCGCCCGTCGAGCGCATTGAAGACTATCTCGAACTCATTGCAGCCGCCGAAAACGCCGCGGCCGAACTTGGGCTTGCCGTCCACATCGAGGGCTATTCGCCGCCTCAGGACGAGCGCATCAATGTCATTCGTGTCGCACCGGATCCAGGCGTCATCGAGGTGAATATCCACCCCGCCTCGAACTGGCAGGAGTGCGTCGCAATCACCACCGCGATCTACGAAGAAGCGCGGATGACGCGTCTCGGCGCCGACAAGTTCATGATCGACGGCCGTCACACGGGCACGGGCGGCGGCAACCATGTCGTCGTCGGCGGCGCCAATCCGAACGACAGCCCGTTCCTACGCCGGCCCGACCTCTTGAAGAGCCTCGTGCTACACTGGCAGCGGCATCCCTCGCTCTCCTATCTTTTCTCCGGCATGTTCATCGGGCCGACCAGCCAGGCGCCGCGCATCGACGAGGCCAGGCACGACAGCCTGTACGAGTTGGAAATCGCCCTCGCCCAGGTGCCCGCACCCGGCCGCGGCCCGTCGCCGCTTCCCTGGCTGACCGACCGCCTGTTCCGCAATCTCCTGATCGACGTGACGGGCAACACCCACCGTGCAGAAATCTGCATCGACAAGCTGTTTTCGCCGGATGGGCCGACCGGACGTCTCGGTCTGGTAGAGTTCCGCGGCTTCGAAATGCCCCCGAATGCGCGCATGTCGCTCGCTCAGCAATTGATGGTCCGCGCCCTCATTGCCCGCTTCTGGAAAAATCCCGCCGACGGCAAGTTCGTGCGGTGGGGCACTTCCCTGCACGATCGCTTCATGCTGCCGCATTTCGTCTGGGCCGATTTCCTGGATGTGCTTGCCGATCTCAAAGAAAACGGCTTCGAGGTCAGCCCGGAGTGGTTCAAGGCACAACTCGAATTCCGCTTTCCCTTCTGCGGCGAAGTGGAATACGAGGGCTCGAAACTCGAACTTCGCCAGGCGCTCGAACCCTGGCACGTCATGGGCGAGGAAGGCGCGATTGGCGGCACAGTTCGATATGTCGACAGCTCGGTCGAACGACTTCAGGTTCGCCTCGAAACCAGCAATTCCTCACGCTACACCGTCACCTGCAACGGCCGAACCGTGCCGCTGACACCGACAGGGACGTCCGGCGTGTCCGTCGCCGGCGTCCGCTTCAAGGCGTGGCAGCCGGCCTCGGGCCTGCATCCGGTCCTGCCGGTGAATACGCCGCTGACATTTGACATTTATGATACATGGTCGAAGCGTTCGATCGGCGGCTGCATCTATCATGTTGCCCATCCGGGCGGGCGCAACTATGACACTTTCCCGGTAAACGGCAACGAAGCGGAAGCAAGGCGGCTCTCCCGATTCGAACCGTGGGGACATACGGCGGGCGGCTTCATTCCGCGCGCCGAGATGGGATCGCCGGAATTCCCGCTGACGCTGGATCTCCGCAGGCCGGCAGGCATTTGACGAGCTAGGTTTTAATGGGCAAGAAACCGGCAATGGAGAAACGTAGGGACGAGGTTCCAAGGCGCGGCGGCAACGATGCGGCCTTCGGCTATGCGCCCCTGCCCGGCATTGCCGACGAGATGGTCGACAACAACGGCGCCATCCGCCCGGTCTGGCAGCGCTTTCTTGCGGGCTTCGGGGCAATTCCCGAAAAGGAACTGGCCGAGCGCTTCGCCCGAGCTGACCGCTATCTGCGCGATGCCGGCGTATTCTACCGGGCCTATGGCAGCAAGGGCACCGGCGAGCGGTCCTGGCCGCTGTCGCACATCCCGGTCCTGATCGACGAGCGCGAATGGCAGGCGCTTTCGGCCGGCCTGGTGCAGCGCGCCGATTTGCTTGAGGCGATCGTTGCCGATATCTATGGCGACAACAAGCTGGTCGAGGAAGGCTTCCTGCCGCCTGGCCTGATCGCCGCCAACCCGGAATTCCAACGCCCGCTTGCAGGCGTAAAACCCGCGAGCGGCCACTACCTGCATTTCTGCGCCTTCGAGATTGGCCGCGGCCCGGACGGAAACTGGTGGGTTCTGGCCGACCGTACACAGGCGCCCTCAGGTGCAGGCTTCGCGCTTGAAAGCCGCGTTGCCACCACGCGCGCCTTCTCCGATATCTATGCCGAAACCCCGGTTCACCGTCTCGCCTCCTTCTTCGGCGCCTTCCGCGATGCGTTGCAGACGATGAAACATTCCGGCGACGACCGCATCGGCGTTCTGACTCCCGGCCCGGCAAACGAAACCTACTATGAACACGCCTATATCGCCCGCTATCTCGGCTTCATGCTGCTCGAAGGCGAAGATCTGACGGTGGTCAACGGCCGCGTCATGGTTCGCACGGTGGCCGGCCTGAAGCCGATCGGCGTCCTCTGGCGTCGCCTCGATTCCGCCTATGCCGATCCGCTGGAGCTGAACCAGAATTCGCATATCGGCACCCCCGGTCTGGTCGAGGCACTGCGTGCTGAATCGGTGACGATCGTCAATGCTCTTGGAACCGGCATCCTCGAGACTCGCGCCCTGCTCGCTTTCATGCCGACGATCTGCCGCCGCCTGCTTGGCGAAAAACTGCGCCTGCCCTCGATCGCCACTTGGTGGTGCGGGCAGAAGGAGGAGCGCGAACACGTCGCGAGGAACATCGAGAAGATGGTGATCGGTCCCGCCTATTCGCGCGCCCCCTTCTTCGACGATAGCGGCGAGTCCGTCCTCGGCTCGTCGCTGCGCGCAACGGCAAAGGATTCGATCACCGACTGGCTGAACTCCGACGGCCCGAAGCTCGTCGGCCAGGAAGTCGTCACGCTGTCGACGACGCCGGCCTGGGTAGATGGAAAGCTGACGCCGCGGCCGATGTCGCTTCGCGTCTTCGCCGCCCGCACGGCGAAGGGCTGGCAGATCATGCCCGGCGGCTTTGCCCGCATCGGCGCCGGCGATGACGCCGCTGCGATCGCCATGCAGTCGGGCGGTGCGGCGGCAGACGTCTGGATCGTCAGCGACAAGCCGGTCGAGCGCCATACCCTTCTGCCCGCCGAAGGAAGCTTCACCCGCAACATGCCGGGCAGCCTGCCAAGTCGGGCGGCCGACAATCTCTTCTGGCTCGGCCGCTATATCGAGCGCGCCGAAGGGGCGCTGCGCATCCTTCGCGCCTGGCACGCCCGTTACGCCGAAGCTGCCGATCCCAGTCAGCCGCTGCTTGCCGATGTTTCGGAATATCTCGCCGCCGTCGACATCGGCACGGAAGAAGCCGTGCCCGAAACGCTGCTGCGCAACATCGACAGTGCCGTCTATTCCGCCAGTAATATCCGCGACCGGTTCTCGCCGGATGGCTGGCTGGCCCTGAACGACCTAGCCAAGACCGCGCACCGCTTCCAAGTCAGCGTTGCGGCAGGCGACGACGCCAGCCATGCCATGACGATCCTGCTGCGCAAGCTCGCGGGCTTTGCAGGTCTCGTGCATGAAAACATGTATCGCTTCACCGGATGGCGCTTCCTCTCGCTCGGTCGCTATATCGAGCGCGGCCTGCACATGACCCGACTTCTCGGCCACATGTCCGGCCCCGATGCCCCTGATGGCGCGCTGGATATGCTGCTCGAAATCGGCGATAGCGTCATGACCCACCGCCGCCGGTACAACGTCAACACCGCCCGCCTGACCGTCACGGACCTTCTGGCGCTCGACCCGCTGAACCCACGATCGGTTCTCTTCCAGATGAACGAGATCCATCGCGAGGTCGAGCAGCTGCCGAACGCCTTCGTCAACGGCCAGATGTCGCCATTCTACCGCGAGGCCATGCGCCTGCATTCCGGCCTCGCCGTCATGACCCCGGAAACGATGACCGGCGAGTTCTACAAGAAGTTTGAACGCGAGCTCGAGCAGCTGTCCGACCTTCTCGCCCAGACCTACCTCGGGTGACCGCCGTGCTCTACGACCTCACCCTGCACATGGGATACACCTACGACACGCCGGCTTCCGGCGCGCGTCACATCATTCGGCTGATGCCGCTTTCGCTGCCCGACCGGCAGCGGCTGGTCGCAGGGTCGATTACCATATCTCCGTCGCCGGACGAGCAATCGCATTTCACCGATTTCTTCCTCCATCCGGCAACATCCATCCTGCTGCGGTCGCCGCACGAGACGTTGGATATCCGCATGCAGGCGCGCGTGCAGGTCGAAAGCCGTTCGATCGCCGCCGATTTCTCGCCGGACCTCGACCGCCTGCCGAAGGAAGTCGCCGGCGTCTGGTCGCTGGAGCCTGACTCTCCGCATCATTTCCTCGCCAGCAGCCCTCGTCTCACCGAAACCCGCGCCATTTCGGACTATGCCAGGGACTGCGCGCTGCCCGGCCTGACCGTGTTGCAGATCGCCAATGCCTTGTGCACCCGCATCAACAAGGATTTCACCTACGATACGGAAGCAACGACGGTAGATTCCACGGCTCTCGATGCTTTCACTCTGAAACGCGGCGTCTGCCAGGATTTCGTCCATGTGATGATCCTGGCGCTCCGCAGCCTCGGCATTCCGGCGGGCTATGTCTCCGGCTTCCTGCGGACCATCCCACCGCTCGGCAAGGAACGGCTCGAAGGCGCTGACGCCATGCATGCCTGGGTCCGTGTCTGGTGCGGTGAAACCCTGGGCTGGATCGAACTCGACCCGACCAACGACATGCCCGCCGGCACCGACCACATCGTCGTTGCCTATGGCCGCGACTATTCCGACGTCGCCCCTGTCATCGGCGTCTTGAAAAGCTACGGCGGCCATCGCGCCGTGCAGGCCGTCGACGTTATTCCGATCAAGTGATCAAAAGACAGGAATAGCCGTTGCTTCCTGGAGCCTCGCGACCAGCAAGACAAACCCCGTCTCATATGTTTTTGCCCGCCTGAATCCCGAAATCAACCGACCTTGGCGGAAGCATTCGCATGTCTTCCTGGCCTCTGTGTCGGAATGGGCCAATGGCGAGGGAAAGTGTGTAGGACTGAACCAGAACCCGCCGCCACAGACGTTAACGCGCAAAAGCGCCAGCTATCCTCTTGGCGAGAAAGTTATCCCGCAAACGCAGTAGATCATGTCCCGAAATCGCAAGTTACCTGCAATTTTAACGATTACCTTAAGACCTGTGGTAACAACCGCGCTGTAGGTATGGAACCAGCATAAATCCTCTCTTGCTGCAGGTGACATGATGTCTCCCATATCTTTTCTGCGCGCCAACATTGCACGCGTCTTAGGCGATCGTTCCGGCAATTTCGCCATGATGACGGCGATTTTGATGCCAGTCGCAATTGGCGCCGCCGGGCTCGCCGTCGACGTATCCAACATGATGCTTTCGCAACGTCAGTTGCAGGAAGCCTCCGATTCGGCTGCTCTGGCCGCAGCCTCCGCGCTCGTCGCCGAAAAGGTCGATGTGAACGGCGCCAAGGAGCTTGCCAAGAACTTTGTCATCGGCCAGATGTCGAACTACATTGACGATTCCGACACCATCGCTGCCCTAAAGGATGCAATGTCTGTTGTTGTCACAGAAACCGCATCCGGGTCGGGCGGCAAGACTTATAAGGTTGAGGTCAAAACTGCCTACAACATGGACAATAGCGCGCTGATGCGCATCTTGGGCAAGGAAAGCACGGAAATCGGCTCATTGTCCGAAACGCAGAGCAGCACCGAAAACACCGTCACAAAGAGCTCGCTCTCGATGTATCTCGTGCTCGACCGTTCGGGCTCGATGGCAGAGGATACTACGACCTCGCATACGTACACGGAAAGCTACAACTGTGGATCGAAAAAGAACCCAAAGACCTGCGATCGAACCGTTACGGATTACTACACCAAGATCGAGGCATTGAAGCTGGCCGTTTCGAGCCTGCTGACCCAGTTGAATACCGCCGACCCTAATCTGCAATACGTCCGCACCGGCAGTGTCTCTTACAATGACCAAATGCAGTCGGCGTTGAATCTGGCCTGGGGAACGTCTGCCGTGTCAACCTACGTCAACGCTTTGACCGCGATAGGCGGGACAGATTCAAGCGATGCCTTTAAGATGGCATATAGCAAGCTTATCGACCAAGCCGAGAATACAGCGCACTTGAACAAGAACGGCCTGACACCTGACAAATACATTGTCTTCATGACGGACGGCAACAACAATTACACTTCAGCCGATACTGAAACCAAAAATTGGTGCGACTTGGCGCGCGACAAAAATATCACGGTCTATACGGTTGCGTTCATGGCTCCCGATCGCGGCAAGGCGCTGCTAAGCTACTGCGCGACGAGCTCTTCAACCTATTTCGCAGCCGAGAACATGGCCTCGCTCGTCGCGGCCTTTAAGATAATCGGCTCATCGGCCGCCAAACAGAGCATACGCCTCACCCAATAAATTCGGCGCTCATCCTTTCAGGGAAAAGCCGCTCCGGAACAAACCGGGGCGGCTTTTCGTTTAGGGCTAATCTCGCGCATCAGACTGGGAAAACCAATTGAAATCAAGTCCCTTATGCCGGTGAACAGGACGGTTTCGCAAATTTCTGCTTTCGCTAAATCCCTTGTTGCAAGTGCTTGGTAACGATGCATAAACTGCCGTGACCGGCGTGCGTGCAAAGTCGGCTTCGTCAGACGTAACGCACTGAAACTAAATCAAAATTGGCGAGATATGACGATGAACCCCGTTTCCAAGCCGACCATCCCTTCTCCCGCCCCGCGCAGTTCCCGCCCGGAAATTCTAGCCGAAGAAATCATCGAACGTCTGACTTACCGCATCGGCAAGGATGCAAAAGTTGCCAAGCCGCATGACTGGCTGACGGCGACGATCCTCGTCGTTCGCGACCGCATCATTGACAAATGGATGGAGTCGACGCGCAAGGTCTACGCGACAGGCGACAAGCGCGTTTACTACCTGTCGCTTGAGTTTCTGATCGGCCGCTTGATGCGGGATGCCGTCACGAACATGGGCCTGATGGAGCAGGTGCGCGATGCGCTGGCCTCCCTCGGCGTCGATGTCAACGTGATCGCCGGCCTCGAGCCGGATGCTGCTCTGGGCAACGGCGGACTCGGGCGCCTCGCGGCCTGTTTCATGGAAAGCATGGCAACAGTCGAAGTGCCGGCCTATGGCTACGGCATCCGTTATGTCCACGGCCTCTTCCGTCAGCAGCTTGCCGACGGCTGGCAAGTGGAATTGCCGGAAAGCTGGCTCGCGCATGGCAACCCCTGGGAATTCGAACGCCGCGAAAGCGCCTATGAAATCGGCTACGGCGGCACCGTCGACGTCGCCAACAACGCCGAAGGCGAGCCGCGCTATGTCTGGAAGCCGGCAGAGCGCGTCATCGCCGCTGCCTTCGACACACCGGTGGTCGGCTGGCGCGGCAAGCGCGTCAACACGCTGCGTCTCTGGTCTGCCCAGCCGATCGACCCGATTCTGCTCGACGCCTTCAATGCCGGCGACCATATCGGTGCTCTGCGCGAAAGCAACAAGGCGGAAAGCCTGACGCGCGTGCTCTATCCGGCAGACGCGACGCCCGCCGGACAGGAGCTGCGCCTTCGCCAGGAATTCTTCTTCTCCTCCGCCTCGCTTCAGGACATCCTGCGCCGCCACCTGCAGCAGTATGACGACTTCACGTCGCTGCCCGACAAGGTGGCGATCCAGCTGAATGACACGCACCCCGCCGTTTCGGTTGCCGAGCTGACGCGCCTGCTGTGCGACGTTCACGGCATGGATTTCGAGCAGGCCTTCGATATCGTCCGCCGCACGATTTCCTACACCAACCACACGCTGCTGCCGGAAGCTCTCGAAACCTGGCCGATCCCGCTCTTCGAACGGCTGCTGCCGCGTCACATGCAGCTGATCTACGCGATCAATGCCAAGATTCTGCTTGAGGCCCGCAGGGAAAAGAACTTCTCCGACACCGAAATCCGGGCGATCTCGCTGATCGACGAGAGCGGCGACCGCCGGGTGCGGATGGGCAATCTCGCCTTCGTCGGCTCGCATTCGATCAACGGCGTATCCGCCTTGCATACCGAACTCATGAAGGTCACGGTCTTTGCGGACCTGCACAAGCTCTATCCGAACCGGATCAACAACAAGACGAACGGCATCACGCCACGCCGCTGGCTGCAGCAATGCAACCCCGGGCTCACCAGTCTCATCCGCGAGGCGATCGGCGACGAATTCATGGATGACGCCGAAAAGCTGAAGCCGCTCGAAAAATTCGCCACCGATCCGAGCTTCCAGGAAAAGTTCGGCTCCGTGAAGCGCGCAAACAAGGTGGCGCTCTCCAATCTTGTGGCCAGCCGCATGGGTGTGAAGCTTGATCCTTCCGCGATGTTCGACATTCAGATCAAGCGCATCCACGAGTACAAGCGCCAATTGCTCAACGTCGTCGAGGCGGTCGCTCTCTACGACCAGATCCGCTCGCATCCCGAACTCGACTGGGTGCCCCGTGTGAAGCTCTTTGCCGGCAAGGCGGCGCCGAGCTATCACAATGCCAAGCTCATCATCAAGCTCATCAACGACGTCGCCCGCACGATCAACAACGATCCGGCCGTCCGCGGCCTCCTGAAAGTGGTCTTCGTGCCCAATTACAACGTCTCGCTTGCCGAGGTCATGGTGCCCGCCGCCGACCTCTCCGAGCAGATTTCGACGGCCGGCATGGAAGCCTCCGGCACCGGCAACATGAAGTTCGGTTTGAATGGAGCGCTCACGATCGGCACCCTGGACGGGGCGAATGTCGAAATGCGCGACAATGTCGGCGCCGACAATATCGTCATCTTCGGCCTGCGCGCCGATGAAGTCGCCGATGCCCGCACCGATGGACACAACCCACGCGCCATCATCGAAAGCTCCCGGGAACTGTCGCAGGCGCTGGCTTCGATTGCCGGCGGCGTCTTCTCGCCGGATGACCGCAATCGCTACGCCCAGCTCATCGATGGCATTTATTCGCACGACTGGTTCATGGTCGCCGCCGATTTCGACGCCTATGCAGCCGCCCAGCGGGACGTGGACCAGATCTGGAACCAGCCTTCCTCCTGGTATGCCAGGACCATCAACAATACCGCGCGAATGGGCTGGTTCTCCTCCGACCGCACGATCCGGCAGTATGCCGATGAAATCTGGAGAGCCGGATGAAAACGCCGAAAGCCGCCCTTGAAGTAAAGCGTCCCTGGGAAATTTCGGCAGACGAAATAACGGCAATCCTTGCCGGTTCGCACGCCAATCCATTTGCCGTGCTCGGCGTGCATGAGGCAGGTGACAGCTACGCTGCCCGCTGCTTCATTCCCGGCGCCGACGAAGTCACCGCCTTGACGCTCGACGGCAGCGTCATTGGTGAACTGACGCAGCTCCATCCGGATGGCTTTTTCGCCGGCCCCGTCGCGCTGGCGAAACGGCAGCCGGTGCGCTACCGCGCCCGTCGCGACGATGCGGAATGGGCCGTCACCGACCCGTACAGCTTCGGCCCCGTGCTCGGCCCGATGGACGATTACTACGCGCGTGAAGGCTCCCATCTGCGCCTCTTCGATAAGATGGGGGCGCACTGGATCAAGCACGAAGGCGCGCAGGGAATCCATTTTGCCGTCTGGGCGCCGAATGCCCAGCGCGTTTCCGTCGTCGGCGATTTCAACAATTGGGACGGACGCCGACATGTGATGCGTTTTCGCGCCAGCGCCGGCATATGGGAAATCTTTGCGCCGGATGTCCCGACGGTCGTCCCTTACAAGTTCGAGATCCGCGGCCATGACGGCGTTCTCCTGCCGCTGAAAGCCGATCCTTTTGCGCGGCGCAGCGAATTTCGTCCGAAGACGGCCTCCGTCGTGGCGCCTGAACTTCTGCAGGAATGGCAGGACGAAGACCACCTCAAACACTGGAGCGAGACCGACAAGCGTCGCCAGCCGATCTCGATCTATGAGGTGCATGCCGGTTCATGGCAGCGCCACCAGGATGGTTCCTTCCTCTCCTGGGACGAGCTTGCTTCCAGCCTCATCCCCTACTGCGCCGACATGGGCTTCACCCATATCGAATTCCTTCCGATTACCGAACATCCCTACGATCCGTCATGGGGCTACCAAACCACCGGGCTTTACGCGCCGAGCGCCCGCTTCGGCGAACCGGAGGGTTTTGCCCGTTTCGTGAACGGCTGCCACAAGGTCGGCATCGGCGTCATTCTCGACTGGGTGCCCGCGCACTTCCCCACCGACGAGCACGGCCTCGGCTGGTTCGACGGCACCGCGCTTTACGAGCATGAGGATCCGCGCAAAGGTTTCCACCCGGATTGGAATACGGCGATCTACAATTTCGGCCGTACCGAAGTTCAATCCTATCTCGTCAACAACGCGCTCTATTGGGCGGAGAAATTCCATCTCGACGGCCTGCGTGTCGATGCCGTCGCCTCGATGCTCTATCTCGATTACTCGCGCAACCACGGCGAATGGATTCCGAACGAATACGGCGGCAACGAAAACCTCGAGGCCGTCCGCTTCCTCCAGGACATGAACACCCGCATCTACGCCGAGCACCCGGGCGTCATGACCATTGCCGAGGAATCGACCTCCTGGCCGAAGGTCTCGCAGCCGGTGCATGAAGGCGGCCTCGGCTTCGGCTTCAAGTGGAACATGGGCTTCATGCACGACACGCTGAGCTACATGAAGCGTGATCCGATATATCGCAAGCATCACCACAACGAACTGACCTTCGGCCTGCTCTACGCCTATTCGGAAAACTTTGTCCTGCCACTCTCCCATGACGAAGTGGTGCACGGCAAAGGTTCGCTGATCGCAAAGATGCCTGGCGACGACTGGCAGAAATTCGCAAACCTGCGCGCCTACTATGCCTTCATGTGGGGTTACCCCGGCAAGAAACTGCTGTTCATGGGCCAGGAATTTGCGCAATGGAGCGAATGGAGCGAGGCAACCTCGCTCGACTGGAACCTGCTGCAATACCGCATGCACGAAGGCATGCGCCGCCTCGTACGCGACCTCAACTTCACCTACCGCTCCAAGCCGGCGCTGCACGCGCGCGATTGCGAAGGCGACGGTTTCGAATGGCTGATCGCCGACGATCACGAAAACTCCGTCTTTGCATGGCTGCGCAAGGCACCGGATCACAAGCCGATCGCCGTCATCACCAATTTCACGCCGGCTTACCGCGAGAACTATTCCATCCGCCTGCCGCTCGAAGGCCGCTGGCGGGAAATCCTGAATACCGATGCCGATATCTACGGCGGCAGCGGCAAGGGAAATGGCGGGCGCGTGCAGGCCGTCAACGCCGGCGGCAGCATCGTTGCGTCGATCACCTTGCCGCCGCTGGCGACGATCATGCTTGAACCTGAGACTTGAAGACTGGTGGGAGGAGTAGACAATGGTAGAAAAGCGCATTCAGCCACTTGCCCGCGACGCAATGGCCTATGTTCTGGCCGGCGGCAGGGGAAGCCGCCTCAAGGAACTCACCGACCGGCGCGCCAAGCCGGCGGTCTATTTCGGCGGCAAATCACGTATCATCGACTTTGCACTTTCGAACGCGCTGAATTCCGGCATCCGCCGCATCGGCGTCGCGACGCAGTATAAGGCTCACTCTCTGATCCGCCATATGCAGCGCGGCTGGAACTTTTTCCGGCCCGAGCGAAACGAGAGCTTCGACATCCTGCCGGCCAGCCAGCGCGTCTCGGAAACGCAATGGTACGAAGGCACTGCCGACGCCGTCTATCAGAACATCGACATCATCGAGGATTACGGCGTCGAGTACATGGTTATCCTTGCAGGCGATCACGTCTACAAGATGGATTACGAGTGGATGCTGCAGCAGCACGTCGATTCGGGCGCGGATGTCACCATCGGCTGCCTGGAAGTGCCGCGCATGGAAGCCGTCGGCTTCGGCGTTATGCATGTGGACAAGGCCGACCGGATCATCGATTTCGTCGAAAAGCCCGCCAATCCACCAGGCATTCCGGACAAACCTGATTTTGCGCTGGCGTCCATGGGGATCTATGTCTTCCACACCAAGTTCCTGATCGACGCATTGCGCCGCGACGCAGCCGATCCGAATTCCAGCAAGGATTTCGGCAAGGATATCATCCCCTATATCGTGAAGAACGGTAAGGCGGTCGCCCACCGCTTCGGCCAGTCCTGCGTCCGCTCGGATTTCGAACACGAACCCTATTGGCGCGACGTCGGAACGATCGAAGCATACTGGCAGGCGAATATCGATCTGACGGCGATCGTTCCGGAACTTGATATTTATGACAAATCCTGGCCGGTCTGGACCTATGCGGAAATCTCGCCGCCGGCAAAATTCGTCCATGACGACGAAGACCGCCGTGGCTCGGCAACCTCCTCGGTCGTCGCCGGCGATTGCATCATCTCCGGCGCCACGCTTCACAAAAGCCTTCTTTTCACCGGTGTTCGCGCTAACTCCTATTCGAAATTGGAGGGTGCCGTCGTCCTGCCGAGCGTGAAGGTCGGCCGGCGCGCGCAATTGAAAAACGTCGTGATCGATCATGGCGTCGTCATTCCGGAGGGCCTTGTCGTCGGCGAGGATCCGGAACTCGATGCCAAGCGGTTCCGGCGGACGGAAAGCGGTATTTGCCTGATTACGCAACCGATGATTGATAAGTTGGATCTTTAGACATATGAAAGTTCTTTCGGTTGCGTCCGAAGTCTTCCCTTTGATCAAGACAGGGGGCCTTGCCGACGTGGCCGGCGCCCTGCCAATCGCACTCAAGCGGTTCGGCATTGAGACGAAGACCCTCATGCCCGGCTATCCGGCAGTCATGAAGGTCATTCGCGATCCGGTCGTTCGCCTGCAGTTCGATGATCTGCTGGGAGCGCCCGCGACGGTGCTGGAAGTGGAATATGAAGGCCTCGATATCCTCGTTCTCGACGCCCCTGCATATTACGATCGCGCAGGCGGTCCCTATCTCGACCACACGGGCAAGGACTATGCCGACAACTGGCGGCGTTTTGCGGCGCTATCGCTGGCGGCTGCCGAAATCGCCGCCGGCCTGATGCCGGACTGGCGGCCGGACCTCGTCCATGCCCACGACTGGCAAGCCGCCATGACGCCGGTCTATATGCGCTACTATCCGACGCCCGAGCTGCCGACCGTTCTGACAATCCACAACATGGCATTCCAGGGTCAGTTCAGCGCCGACATCTTCCCGAGCCTGCGCCTGCCGCCGCATGCGTTTTCGACCGAAAGCATCGAATATTACGGTCATATCGGCTTCCTGAAAGGTGGCCTTCAGACCGCGCACGCGATCACCACCGTAAGCCCCACCTATGCCGAGGAAATCCTGACGAACGCGTTCGGCATGGGGCTGGAAGGTGTCATCGCCAGCCGTCGCGACGTGTTGCACGGCATCGTCAACGGCATTGATGCTGAAGTTTGGAATCCGGCAACCGATCCGGTCGTCCACACACACTACGGTGTCACGACACTTAAAAATCGCGAAGAGAACCGCAAATCGATCGCCGAATTTTTCCGCCTGCATGATGACCGCGCGCCGATCTTCAGCATCATCAGCCGCCTTACCTGGCAAAAGGGAATGGACGTGATCGCTGCGACCTCCGACGCAATCGTCGCCCTTGGCGGCAAGCTTGCCGTCCTCGGCTCCGGCGATCCAGCGCTTGAAGGCTCGCTGCTTGCCGCAGCCGCCCGTCATCCCGGCCGCATCGGCGTCTCGATCGGATATAACGAGCCGATGTCGCACCTCATGCAGGCCGGCTGCGATGCCATCATCATTCCCTCGCGTTTCGAACCTTGCGGTCTCACCCAGCTTTACGGCTTGCGTTATGGCTGCGTGCCGATCGTGGCACGCACCGGCGGTCTCAACGATACCGTGATCGATGCCAATCACGCCGCGCTTGCAGCGAAAGTCGCAACGGGGATACAGTTTTCTCCCGTCACCGCAGAGGGTATGTTGCAGGCAATCCGGCGTGCACTACATCTCTTCGCGGACCAAAAAGTCTGGACCCAATTGCAAAAGCAGGGCATGAAATCGGATGTCTCGTGGGAGAAGAGCGCCGAGCGCTACGCTGCCCTCTATTCAAGCCTCGCCCCGAAAGGCAAGTGACAGAAATGAACAAATCTGTATCCACAGCGCCCTACCAGGACCAGAAACCCGGCACGTCGGGTCTCAGGAAGAAGGTCCCGGTCTTCCAGCAGCCAAACTATGCTGAGAACTTCATCCAATCGATTTTCGATTCTCTGGAAAGCTATCAGGGCAAGTGCCTCGTCATTGGCGGCGACGGACGCTACTACAATCGCGAGGTCATCCAGAAGGCGATCAAAATGGCCGCCGCCAACGGCTTTGGGAAGGTCATCGTTGGCAAAGGCGGCATTCTTTCGACCCCGGCTGCCTCACACATCATTCGTAAATACAAGGCTTTCGGCGGCATTATCCTTTCCGCCAGCCACAATCCCGGCGGCCCGACCGAAGATTTCGGCATCAAATACAACGTCAACAACGGTGGGCCAGCGCCGGAAAAGATCACCGACGCGATCTATGCGCGCACCAGGGTGATCGACAGCTACAAGATCGCCGATTTCCCTGACGTGAACCTCGATCGCATCGGCAAGGAAGAACTGCCCGGCGGCATGATGCTTTCGGTCATCGACTCGGTCGAGGACTATACCGCGCTGATGGAGGAGCTCTTCGATTTCGGCGCGATCCGCAATCTGATCAGCCTCGGCTTCCGCATCGCCTTCGATGCGATGAGCGCCGTTACCGGCCCCTATGCCAAGGAAATCTTCGAAAACCGTCTTGGCGCGCCGCTCGGCTCGGTGCGCAATTTCATGCCTCTGCCGGATTTCGGCGGGCATCATCCGGATCCGAATCCTGTCCACTGCAAGGAACTCTATGACGAGATGATGGGCGAGGATGCGCCCGATTTCGGCGCCGCTTCGGACGGCGACGGCGACCGCAACCTCATCATCGGCCGCGGCATTTTCGTCACCCCTTCGGACAGCCTGGCGATCCTCGCGGCCAACGCCAATCTCGCGCCGGGATATTCCGGCGGCCTGGCAGGCATCGCACGCTCCATGCCGACCAGCGGTGCTGCCGACCGCGTCGCCGAAAAACGCGGCATCGGCATGTACGAAACGCCGACCGGCTGGAAATTCTTTGGCAATCTGCTCGATGCCGGCATGGCAACGATCTGCGGCGAGGAGAGCGCCGGAACAGGCTCCAGCCACGTCCGCGAGAAGGACGGCCTCTGGGCCGTACTCCTGTGGCTGAACATCCTTGCCGTCCGCGGCGAAAGCGTTCAGGACGTCGTTACCCAGCATTGGCAGACCTATGGCCGCAACTACTATTCCCGCCATGACTATGAAGGCGTGGATACCGACGCTGCAAACGGCCTGATCGATAGTTTGCGCAGTCAGCTTCTGGCCCTGCCGGGCAAGAACTTCGGCGGCTTGACCGTCGAAAAAGCGGACGACTTCGCTTATCACGATCCGGTCGACAAGTCGGTCAGCGAACATCAGGGTATTCGCATTCTTTTTTCGGGCGGCTCGCGTGTCGTGTTCCGCCTCTCGGGCACCGGGACGTCCGGTGCGACGCTACGCGTTTACCTGGAGCGGTACGAGCCAGATTCGACCCGGCACAACATCGAGACGCAGGAGGCGCTCGCCGACCTGGTCGCCGCCGCCGAAAGCATCGCGGACATCCGCAAGCGCACGGGCCGTGATGCACCTTCGGTGATCACCTGATCGGAGGCTCATGCGGGCGGACAACAGGGCTAAAGGGGGCGCGACCCTTTTCGAAACCGGCGTCGAATTCGCCGTCTGGTCGCAGCATGCCACAGAGATCCAGCTCTGCCTCTTCGATGAAACCGGCAACAAGGAACTCGCGCGCCTGCCGATGGCGCGCGAAAACGGCCATGTGCACCGCCTTTTCGTCGACGGTCTGAAGGAAGGCGCCTGTTACGGCTTTCGGGTCGACGGCATCTATGCTCCGGAAAACGGTCTCTGGTTCGATCCGTCCAAGCTTCTGGTCGACCCGTACGCCAAACTGCTCGACCGGCCGTTCCGCCACGATCCGCGTCTTGGCATCTTCGGCGAAGACACGCAGAACCTGATGCCGAAGGCGAAGGTGACCCGCGATACGAAAGTGACGCTGGAGAAACCCCTCTTCAAGCCAGGCGGTTTTATCTATGAAGTCGCGGTCAAACCCTTCACGATCCTCCACCCGGACGTTCCCGAGACGCAGCGCGGCACCGTCGCCGCCCTTGCCCATCCCTCGGTGATCGCTCATCTCAAGCGGATCGGTGTCGATGCCGTCGAGCTGATGCCGATCATCGCTTGGATCGACGAGCGCCATTTGCCGCCGCTCGGACTAACGAACGGGTGGGGCTACAATCCCGTTGCCTTCATGGCGCTCGATCCGCGCCTCGCGCCGGGCGGCATGGCCGAACTGCGCGACACGGTTGCGAAACTTCGGGCCGAAGGCATCGGCGTCATTCTTGACCTCGTCTTCAACCATACCGGCGAGAGCGACCGTTACGGCACGACGCTGTCGCTGCGCGGCCTCGACAATCTCTCCTTCTACCGGCATCTGCCCGGCCGGCCCGGCGAGCTTGTCAACGACACCGGGACCGGCAATACCGTCGCCTGCGATCATCCCTATGTCCGCCAGCTCATCATCGATAGTCTGCGACATTTCGTCCTCGGCGCCGGCGTCGATGGTTTCCGCTTCGATCTGGCGCCTGTTCTTGGCCGCACGGCAAACGGCTTCGAGACCCATGGAGGGACACTCTCGGCGATCCTCGACGATGACGTGCTCGCCGAGCGCGTCATGATCGCCGAGCCTTGGGACATCGGTCCGGGCGGCTATCAACTCGGCAATTTTCCAGCTCCCTTCCTCGAATGGAACGACCGCGTTCGCGACGATATCCGCAGCTATTGGCGCGGCGACGACTGGAAGACCGGGCCGCTCGCAACAGCACTGGCCGGCTCCTCCGACATTTTCCTGCGAAACGGCGGAACAGCGACTCGCAGCGTCAATTTCCTCGCTGCCCATGACGGTTTCACGCTGAAGGATCTCGTTGCCTACAGTCATAAGCACAACGAAGCGAACGGCGAGGAAAACCGCGATGGCCACAATGAGAACCATTCGTGGAACAACGGCATCGAGGGCGAAACGCGCTATCCCGATATCATCAAGAAGCGCCGTGGCGATCTGAAGGCGCTGATCTCGACGCTCTTTGCCAGCCGCGGCAGCATCATGCTGACGGCGGGTGATGAAGGCGGGCGAACACAGCGCGGCAATAACAACGCCTATTGCCAGGACAACGAAATTACCTGGGTCGACTGGGAGGCTCTGGATGAAGAATTGATCGCCCACACCGCCTTCGTGGCAGCATTGCGAAAGCGCTTCTCCGTCTTCTCCGAATCCGGCTTCTTTGACGGCAACGGCGATGTCGAATGGATATCCTCCTCGGGCAATGCGATGACCGTTGGAGAGTGGGAGACTGCCGATCTTTCCACGCTCGGCATGCTGCTCACAACGCGCGACCGCGACAGCCGCAGACAGGTTCGCCTGGCCGTGCTTTTCAACCGATCGAACAATGCGATAGACTTCGTCCTCCCGCCCCCAGACACTGCCGCCTGGCGGCTGTTGAGCCCGTCCGGCAATTCCGGGAAGCTTGGCGCGGCCGTGATCGTTCCGCCGCGGTCGGCCATCTTTTGCGTCGGGATTTGATTCAAGCCGCAACGAATCTGAATCGTTGTCGTAATTGTCATAAATCCACTGTAGCAATTGAGCAGGCGGCTTTTTTCATGGGGAATGTATGGTCAAGGAAATTTCGCTCGCGGAAGTCCGCGGGCTCATTGGCACGAAAACAGGGCTTTCAGATTGGATTCTTGTCGATCAGGCGATGATCGACGCTTTTGCGCACGCCACCAACGACCATCAGTTCATCCATACCGACCCGGCCCGCGCGACAACCGAAAGCTCCTTCGGCGGCACGATCGCCCACGGTTTCTTGACGCTCTCTCTGCTTTCCACAATGAATTACAATGCGTTGCCCAAAATCCGCGAGCAGACGATGGGCATCAACTATGGATTCGACAAGGTGCGCTTCATGGCGCCGGTCAAATCCGGCACCCGCATCCGCGGCCATTTCGTCCTCGCCGACGCACGCTTTCGCGGCGCCAGCATGCTGATGACCACATATGAAGTGTCCATCGAGATCGAGAACGAGAAGAAACCCGCGCTTACTGCGAACTGGATCACCATCATCCAGTTCGACCCGAAGGACCGGCCGGAGGAAACCTGAGGAGCAGGCTCTTTGGAAATCCCACACAGTTTAATGATATACTCGAAACCGGGAGCGGCTTGTAAACCACAGGATGAATTCGGCGTTGCCGGGTTATCTTATGGTCGGTTCCAAGGCGCCTGCAAGTGAACTTTCCGAATTACAGGCCAGCGCGCTTGCAGAACTCGGCCCGCTACTGGCAAAGGTCGAGGACGCGCTGCCACGGTTCTGCAGGCGCGGCGCGTCTACATCGGCCGATATGGACACGCCCCGGGCTACCGATCCATTTCCACATGGTTCCGATATATGATTGGGTGGAGACACTCTTTTGGGAGGATGCCCGATATCGGGTCCTTGAGGACCTTGCGGAATATCCCGCCAAGCCCCTGATGGCGCGGAGTTAACGCCGTTGGCATGGCGGGAATTTTGCGAACGACCCCGATCAAGGGCTCCTCCGTTTCAGCGGCCATTGAATTGCTGAAAGCGGCCCTGCGTCCTTAGCCGCTCTCGCGCGATTTCACGGCCAGCCTGTCAGTGCCCCGCATCTTCTGCCGCCTCGGCCAGCAGACCGAAGACATAGTCGGAAAACGATCGCCAGCATTCGATCCGGAACGTATCGTCCTCGGTGCGGAAGAACACGACTTCCGCCTTGCCGAACAGCGTGCGCGAGCAGGCGCCGACCGGAAATGTGCCTATCGACAGGTCCTGCGGGCAGCCGCCTGAAAGCGCGGCTTCGGCGCCGGGGCCAGAGACGATGATGCCGACATTGCGATGGGAGACATCCGTCGCCGAATGAAGGAGGCTGACACCTGATAACAAGGCCATCAGATCTGCGCCGTCGTCATCGATCACCAGCCATTCGTCGGGGCCGAGCCAGAGCACTGAGCGTCCGCCCTTGCGGCCCGAGGTTTTCGGCTTATCCGGGATCGAGAGGCCGAGAGCCGATGAAAGAGCTTTGAGCGAAGCTGAAGGCGCCCGTAGCGCCACCCGGCTCGCCGCAGGCGCAGGCGTCAGCCGCACAGTGGCAGAACCGCCGTGGCTGCCGGAAAGAGCGGATTTGCGAATTGCCACATCAACCATTGATCCGGCCTCCTTCTTTGTCAAAGAACACCATGTCCGTCACTTCAACGGCAATCGTCTTGTCGGGCATTGGTACATAAAGGGTCTCGCCTGTGCGCGCCCTTCCGCCAGCGACCAGCGCGAAGGCGATCGACTTGCCGAGGTTTTCCGACCAGTAGGACGAGGTCACATGACCAAGCATGGTCATCGGCTTCGGCTCGTTCGGATTGGCGACGATCTGTGCGCCCTCTTCGAGCACCAGCTTCGTATCCTTCGTGACGAGACCGACAAGCTGCTTGCGGCCTTCCCTGACGAGATCGGGACGCTTCAGCCCCCGAATGCCAACAAAATCGGTCTTCTTCTTGGAAACGGCCCAGGAAAGACCTGCGTCATCCGGCGTAACAGTGCCGTCCGTATCCTGTCCAACGATGATATAGCCCTTTTCGGCGCGAAGGACGTGCATCGTCTCGGTGCCGTAGACGCAGGCGCCAAGCGGCTCGGCATTTGCCCAGACCGCTTCCAGCACCGACTGGCCGAAATCGGCTGGAACGTTTATTTCGAAGCCGACTTCGCCAGTAAACGACACTCGGAAGAGGCGCGCAGGTACGCCGCAGACCTTGCACTCGCCAACGCTCATATGCGGGAAGGCCTCGTTGGAAATATCGAGCCCCTCAACGAGCGGCGCAACGATCTCGCGCGCCTTCGGACCTTGCACGGCAATCACAGCCCATTGCTCAGTAACGGAGGTCAGCCACACCTTCAGATGCGGGAACTCCGTTTGCAGATAATCTTCCATGTGATGAAGAACGCGCGGCGCGCCGCCTGTCGTCGTCGTGACATGGAAACGGTCATCTGCAAGACGCCCGACAACGCCGTCGTCGTACACGAAGCCGTCTTCGCGGGTCATGATGCCATAGCGGCACTTGCCGGGTTTCAGCGTGTCCCAGGCATTCGTGTACATCAGGTTCATGAACTCGGCCGCATCCGGGCCGACGACCTCGATCTTGCCGAGCGTCGAGGCATCAAAAACGCCTGCGATATCGCGAGCCGTTTTGCATTCGCGGGCAACTGACTGATGCATCGTCTCGCCGGCGCGCGGATAAAACCAGGCACGTTTCCAGTTTCCGACGTCTTCGAACACAGCGCCATGTGCCGCTTCCCACTGATGCATCGGCGTCTTACGCGCGGGATCGAAGAGCTCGCCGCGCGAATGGCTGATCAGCGTGCCATAGGTGACCGGCGTATAGGGCGCACGGAAGGTCGTGAGGCCGACCTGCGGGATTTCCTTGCCGAGCATTTCGGCGGCGATCGCCAGACCGTGCATGTTGGAGAGCTTGCCCTGGTCGGAGGCCATGCCGTTCGTCGTGAAGCGCTTGATGTGCTCGATCGAGTGCATCCCTTCGCGCACCGCAAGACGGATGTCCTTGGCGCAGACATCGTGCTGGAAGTCTATGAAGGCCTTGGCGCTCGTCTCCGGGCCGGCACCTTCGGCAGCACCGATCATACCTCCGGTCCAGTCATAGGCCTGCTCGGCCGAGACGCTAATCTTGCCACTGCCCGATTTTCCGACGGCTTGCGCCATCAGCTCGCCGGCCGCAAGAGACTCTTCGATCGTCTGCTGCAGGCCGTCGGTGCCGTTGCAGGCGCCGACCGACAGGCAGTCCTGCGCATAGGTGCCCGGCAGGAAGCGCTGGCTTTCCGGCTCGAACTTCACCTTGCCGCGCGACTGCGAGAAGAGGTGCACCGACGGGGTCCAGCCGGCCGAAACCAGCAATGCGTCGACCGCAATCTTGCGCGGCGAGCCGCCGCCGTTGCGGGCGACGGTCATCGATGAGACGCGGAGCTTTCCCGAAGTATTGATGACCGATTGTCCAGCCAGCACCTCGATACCGAGCGAACGCGCTTCGGCAAGAACTGCAGCCCCCGGCGTCTGGCGGCAATCGACGATCGCAGTGATTGCCACGCCGGCACGCTTCAGGTCGAAAGCGGCTTCATAGGCCGAGTCATGGGCGGTGTAGACACCGACCTTGGCTCCGACGGCGACACCGTAGTGGTTCAGGTACATGCGCGCGGCAGACGCCAGCATGATGCCCGGACGGTCGTTGTTTCGGAATACCATGTGCCGTTCGATTGCACCGCTGGCGAGGATTACCCGCTTGGCGCGGACCTGCCAGAGACGCTCGCGCGGCAGGTCACGGCCTGGCTTGGCGATATGGTCGGTCACGCGCTCGGCAAGAGCGATGAAATTATGGTTGTAGTAGCCGAAGGCCGTCGTGCGGGTCAGAACCTGCACGTTGTCCATCGCCTTCAGCTTGGCAGCCGCCCGCTGCGCCCAGACGTAGCCTTCGATGCCGTCGATCTTCACGCCGCAGTCAAAGCGCAACGCACCGCCGCATTCCGCCTGCTCGTCGCAGATGATGACGCGGGCGCCCGCCTCAGCCGCGGCAAGGGCAGCGGACAGACCGGCAACGCCCGCGCCGGCGACGAGCACGTCGCAATGCGCATAGCGGCTTGCGTAGTGATCCGGATCGCCTTCCGTCGGCGCGACGCCGAGACCGGCGGAACGTCGGATGAGCGGCTCATAGACATGCTTCCAGGCGGCCTTCGGCCACATGAAGGTCTTGTAGTAGAATCCCGCCGCAAAGAACGGCGAAAGCAGATCGCTTATGCCACCGACGTCAAAAGCAAGTGACGGGAAGCGGTTCTGCGACTTGACGATCATACCGTCGAAGACTTCCTGAACCGTGGCGCGCACGTTCGGCTGCTTTCGCGCCGAGTCTCGGGCAACGTCAATCAGCGCATTCGGCTCTTCCGCACCGGCTGAAAGGATGCCGCGCGGGCGGTGGTACTTGAAGGAGCGGCCGACGAGATGCACGCCGTTGGCGATCAACGCCGAAGCGACGGTGTCGCCTTCGAGCGCGGTATAGCTCTTGCCATCGAAAGTGAAGCGGGCGGTTCTCGCCGGCGTCAGGCGTCCCTTGCCTGGAATTCGGTTCGCGCCGCTCATTTCGCCTCTCCTTCCGTCGCTTCATAGGTTTCGACGGGGGCGTGCGGGACGCTCGCAGCGCCTATTTCAGGCTTTGGCTCGCCTGCCTTGTAGGTCATGATGAATTTGTCGCTGATGGTGTCGCGCGCTGCATTGAAGAAACGGCCGCAGCCGTGGATGTGCCGCCAGCGTTCGAAGATCAGACCCTTCGGGTTGTCGCGCATGAAGAAATACGCCTCGAATTCCTCGTCGGAAATCGAAGCGATAGTCTGGGGCCGCGCAATATGCGCGTCGCCAGCGCCACGGAATTCGAGCTCGGAGCGCTCTTCCTGACAGTATGGGCAGTAGATCAGTAGCATTGGATTCCCTTGTCGGAAGTGCGTGGTCAGTGCGCGACGGCGGCGGCTGCCGCTTCGTCGATGAGGCGCCCGGTGCGGAAGCGCTCCAGCGTCAATCCGGCATTGAACTTGTGCGGCTCGTCGCGGGCGATCAGGTGCGCAAAGAGATTGGCCGAACCCGGCGTCGCCTTGAAGCCGCCCGTTCCCCAGCCGCAGTTGACATAAAGCCCCGGAACCGGCGTCTTCGACTGGATCGCCGAACGATCCGGCGTATTATCGACGATGCCGCCCCAGGAGCGCATCATCTTGACGCGGCGAAACATCGGGAAGAGCTCGCAAATCGCATCAAGCGTATGCGTGATGATCTGCAGGCCGCCTGTCTGCGAATAGGAATTATACTGGTCCGTGCCAGCGCCAATGACCAGCTCGCCCTTGTCGGACTGCGAGATATAGGCATGCACCGTGTTCGACATGACGACACAGGGAAAGATCGGCTTCAGTGGTTCGGAAACCAGTGCCTGCAGCGGGCTCGATTGCAGCGGCACGCGCACGTCCGCCATCTTCATCACGGTCGTCGAGTGGCCGGCCGCGGAGACGCCGATCTTCTTCGCGCCGATGAAGCCGCGATTGGTTTCGACGCCAACAACCCGCCCGTCCGGTCCGCGGCGGATGCCGGTGACTTCGCAATTCTGGATGATGTGAACGCCGCGATCCGACGCCGCACGGGCATAACCCCAGGCGACCGCATCATGACGCGCCGTACCGCCGCGGCGCTGCAAGGCGGCGCCGTTAATCGGATAACGGGCAGCTGCCGAAATATCGAGCGGGGGGCAATAAGCCTTCGCCTGCTCCGGCGTCAGCCATTCATTATCGATGCCATAGAGCCGGTTGGCATGGATATGCCGCTTGAAGGACTGCTGATCGTGGACGTTGTGCGAAAGCATCATCACGCCGCGCGGCGAATACATCACATTGTAATTCAGATCTTGTGACAGATTCTCCCAGAGCTTCATCGAATGCTCGTAGATGTGCATGCTCTCTTCATAGAGATAGTTCGAGCGGATGATGGTGGTGTTACGGCCGGTGTTGCCTCCGCCGAGCCAGCCCTTTTCCAACACCGCGACGTTGGTGATGCCGTGCTCCTTGGCAAGGTAGTAGGCTGCTCCCAGACCATGCCCGCCACCGCCGATGATAATGACGTCGTATTGCGCACGCGGCTCCGGCGAAGTCCACTGCCTCTCCCAGCCCTTGTGGCCTCTGAGGGCTTCCCGTGCCACGGCAAAAACCGAGTATTTCCGCATCCGCCTTCATCTCCTTCAGGGAAAGGCATTTTCTTCGTGGCCATACAAATCGCAAATCGAAATGCGGCACAACGTTTCTTTTGCGACGCGAACGGGCTTTTGTTTGACATGGGTGGAACAAGTGTTGGTGACACTGAGGTTGCCGCATCCGCCCGCCCGCACCGGATTAGTCCGACTAACCCAAGAGGGCAGGAAGACGAGATGCGAAATTACATGTAAATGTTCCTATCCTTAGGGGTGCTCCCATGTCGTATGTGCGTCTTGCCACAGCCACGGTGCTCAGCGCGGTGCTTTCCAGCTCCATGCCGGCCTCCGCAGCCGAGCAGGTTGGCCAGGCCGTCCTCATCAAGACGGAAGTGACCGGTCAAACGGGACCGCTGACCGTAAATGCCGCAGTCCATCGCGACGAGCGCATTCGTACATCGAGATCCGGCCTCGGCCAGTTTGTTTTCCGTGACGGCACCAAGCTTGCGGTCGGCTGGGGTTCGTCAGTCGTCATCGACAAATACATCTTCGATGACTCTCAATCGGTCAAAAAGTTGAGCATCCGCGCAGCGAAGGGAACTTTCCGCTGGATCAGCGGCAGTTCGAAATCATCCGCCTACCAGATCCTGACACCTGCGGGCACGATTGGCGTGCGTGGCACCGCCTTCGATTTCTATGTCGGCCCGGATGGAACGACGGCCGTCGTCATGCTGAATGGCGCCGCCCAGTTTTGCGGCCCGGGCGGCTGCCGGCAACTGACACGCCGTTGCGACTGTGTCGTTGCGACACCCAACGGCGACATGACGGATGTCGCGCGCGTAAACCAGGGCGTCCTTCGAAGACTGGGAACGCCACGCGCCCTCCCATTCCTTTCCGGCAGTCAGTCGCTTTCCGGCATGATGGGCGGCGGCTGCGGATTGACGGCGGCACTGCAGCGGCCCGATAACCTTCAGCGCCAGGCGCCGGCCGTCTCGCCTCCGGAGCCGAAGCCGGAGAAACCGAATAAGCCGGAGAAACCGAATAAACCTGACAAGCCGGATAAGCCCGATAGACCACACAAACCCGACAGGCCGCACAAGCCGGACAAGCCCGACAAGCCCGACAGGCCGCATAAGCCGGACAAGCCGCATGACCACGACAGGCCGCATAAATCACATGATCACCACCGGGGCGATCACGACAGAGACCGCGACGAGGGCGACCATCACCATGGCAAGGACCGCGATCGGGATCGCGGCGAACGGAACCACCATCGCTGATCCGTCATTCTGCTGGGCGCGCTTCCTCAGAAATCGGTTCATCACGGAAATGATCGGCCCTGCGGGAAATCCGGCGATAAAATTCTGCCAGGCCGGCGATCATTTTGGTCTTCAACCTGATGGCACTGACGATCCTGCGCGTGTCGGGCGAGCGCGAGCGAAATGCCTCGACAAGCTGATGGTGGAGCTGCCGCAGCTCTGCAAATTCGACCGATTGCATCACGCGCTCATCCCCGACGACGGCGAATAGGCGCGTCCGGCTGCTCTTTCCCTTCAGGCCGATGGTGCCCGCCTCAAGCAGCGCAGCACCTAACTGCAGCCGCGCTGTGTCCTCCGAAATCAGAATATCAAAGCCGATGTCCTTGCAGGAGGATTCGATCCGCGCAGCAACGTTCACGGCATCGCCGACGGCGGAGTAATTGAAGCGCGATTCGGCTCCCATATTTCCCACACAGGCAACGCCGGTATGGATGCCGATGCCGATGCCCACCGGCTGATCCTTGCCAAAGCCGAAGGCATCGGCAGCATTGAGCTCGCCAAGCGTTTCCCGCATGGCCAGAGCAGCGCGCACCGCCTTCGTCTCGTGATCGGCAACATCGACTGGCGCATTCCAGAAGGCCATGATCGAGTCGCCGATGAACTTGTCGAGCGTACCCTCATTGGCGACGACATGGCGGCTCAGCGCGTCGAGCAGCGTGTTCAGGAACCCGACGACGGCCGTCGGCGGAAGCCGCTCACTGATTTCGGTGAAATGACGCACGTCGACGAACATGACCGTCAGTTGCCGATCGTCGCCGCCAAGGCGCAGTGCGTCGCGCGTATGCTCGATACGATAGAGAAGCGACGGTGACAGATATTGCCCGAAGGCGCGGCGAACCTCGCGCCTTTCCCGGTCGATCACCAGGATGCGGAACGACGTCGCGGCGAAATGTGTCACTGATCCGCTGATGATCGGGGCCAGCGGATCGAAAAGAAGCCCGGCGTAGGAAAAGCAGAGCCACGAGGCGACAACAGCAAGCGCAGTAATGGCCAAACCACAGGCCAGGGCCACCGCCGGGCTGACGAAGGTCGTCAGTATCACCAAAAGGCTGCCAAGCACTGCAATGGCGAATATCTCCAGGCCATCCGCCCAATCCGGCCGCGACAGATAGCGGCCGTTCAAAATCTGCTCGAGGGTCTGCGCGTGCAGCGAAACCCCCGGCACATTCTCTCCAAGCGCCGTGACGCGGATATCCTGCAGCCCCGCCGCCGATGTGCCGATAAAGACGATACTTCCGTTTATCGCCGCGCTGACTTTTGCCGAGGCACCTTCTTCTGCGAGCACATGCCGCGCGGAGACATATCTCTCCGCGCGGTCGGGGCTGACATAAAGCCACAGCTCGCCCGCCGCCGTCACGGGGACGACAAAATCGCCTGTCTTGACTGAGACCATGACGCCGGCTGCATCCGGCGCGCCCGCCAACACATAGGTCGAGACACCCTGCGCAACACGCAGCGCCTCCAGGGCCAGGTTCGGATAAAGCTGCTCCCCATCCGTCAGAAACAACGGAACTGCCCGCACGACCGACGAAGAGCTACCCGGATTGAGACTGATATGACCGATGCCGGCGGCGTTCGCTTCAAGGCGCGGACGTAACGGCGTTGCGGCATTGATATGCGGGGGCGCGCCGACGGGACTCTCGCCGGTGAAGGCGAAGCCTGCCTTGACGGAGGGGCGATAGGTTCCCTCGTTGGTCAAGCCGAAGCCGAGCACGACAGGCTTATCGGCAATACTATCGGCGAAAATCTCGTCATTGTCCGGCAATTGCGACAGCAGCGACGGATCGATGCCAGGCACATTGCCGACGACAGTCCGTGGCGAAAGCCGGTCCGGCTCGGCAAAGAGAATGTCGAAAGCGATCGCGGCCGCACCCATCTCGGACAGCCTGTCGACGAGCAGAGCCAGCCTGTCTCTCGGCCACGGCCACTGCCCGAATTCGCGCAGCGATGCCTCGTCAATATCGATTACCCGAACCGGCAGCTCTTCGAAGGACCGCGGCGATACGCGCTGGTATTCGTCGAAGGTCACATCGCGGATTAATCGCAGCAGCTGTGGATCGCTGGCCCGCAGCAGCGTGAGCACGGCAACAATCGCCAAGCCGATGATGACACCGATTTGCTGCGCGCGTGTCATGAACCGATGGCGCCCCCTACGCTGCAAGCCGCTGAGCAGCGAAGAAAGGCTACGCCGCTTTAGCGACGAACGCCATCCTGTCGCAGAGCTGGCATGCAGCATAAAGAGAGATTGTGTTGGAGCACGTGGGAATCAGACAGGCAGCCGCGGTCCGAGGAAGGACCACGTTTTGCAATGGACCTATTGGCCGGCCGACTTGACTGAAACCTTGCGCTTCCTTTTCGGAGCCGGAAGTTCGGGCTCAGCTTCGGCCTGCCGCTGCAGACGGAGGGCTTTCAGCTTCTCCGTCTTTTTTTCACGCAGTTTTGCTTCGTCTGCAATAATCGCCCGCGCCGTGTGATCCGTGGCTTCCGCCTTGTCGCGGGCCGACATCTTCGTGGCGTTGAAGAATGCGTCCTTTGTGGCAGTCATTCACTTTTCCTTGGATGGTTCGCGATTTTGAAAACCACGCTCGCAAGCGACACTCAACGTGTGTTTGCGGCCTTTTTGGGCATCGGCAGCAAACCTTCGCGCTGCATCTTCTTGCGCGCGAGTTTCCGCTGACGGCGGATAGCTTCGCCCTTTTCGCGGGCGCGCTTCTCGGATGGCTTTTCATAGGCGCTGCGCGCCTTCATTTCACGAAACAGACCTTCGCGCTGCATCTTCTTCTTGAGAACGCGAAGAGCCTGGTCGACATTGTTGTCCCTGACGAGAACTTGCAAAATCTTATCCTTTCGCGGCAATGGTATGCCGTATCGTTAACGAGGGGAGGCGTTACTTTCGAACCTTGATGCTGGACGTCTTCAGCCAAGGCTCGGCATTGGAAGTTTGGGCTACCTGAGCGCCTGAAATCCGCGGCGGGGATTCGGTCGCATCGATATCAAGCGCTGTTATCCTGCGCTCGAAGTTCTCGGCCTCGAAGCGAACACGGTACTGTACATGTCCATGGTCGTTCGGCAGGATGCCAACGACCTCGCATCGCCTGTCGGCAGTGGCTGTTCGGGTGAGACCGGACTTCAGCACGACAAAGTCACCTATTTTATAGGTCGGCTTTGCCTTATAGTTCGGCTTTGGCATCACGGTGCTCTTTTCAAAATGTCAAAAAGGCCGGGCGTTTTACCCGACCTCTCCCCGTCATTCAGCCTGCTGCCAGTACATCCGTGGTCAGCCGTGGCAAATGACAAATCACGCGGCCTGAAGATTATCCGCTGCGTTCTTGCCGGACTTTTTGTCCCGGACGAGATCGTAGCGTACCTTCTGCCCGTCGGACAACGCGCTCAAGCCGGCACGCTCCACGGCGGAAATGTGGACAAATACGTCGGTCGAACCATCGTCCGGCTGAATAAAGCCAAAGCCCTTGGCGCTATTGAACCACTTAACTGTGCCTGAATTCATGAACGATCTCCTTTCAATCGCTGCACTGCCGGGAAATATTCGCCGGCTCTTATCGAGAGTTGAGAGGAAATCTGACAGAGCGCTCAGCGCGTGACAAAGGCCACAAGCAATATTCGATAGGCTCATATATAGGGGTATTTCTGCATACCGCAATAGCAAATGCATTTCTGAGCACCGCATCCGCCAGGCAGGTGGAAGGCTTATCCGCCATTTTTTCTGCACATCGCCATATCAGTCTGGACTTCGTGACATCGATCTGTTATCCCGCATCACCAATCGCAAGGCTCCGGCCGCGCGAAGCGTATAATTTTGCCCTGGCGCTGTGCCGCCGCTGGTGTCAACCAAAACCAAAGGAACGTGATTCTCGTGCAGGTACTCGTCCGCGATAACAATGTCGATCAGGCTCTCCGCGCTCTCAAGAAGAAGATGCAGCGCGAAGGCATTTTCCGCGAAATGAAGATGCGCGACTACTACGAGAAGCCGTCGCAGAAGCGCGCCCGCGAGAAGGCCGAAGCTGTTCGCCGCGTTCGCAAGCTGGCTCGCAAGCGGGCACAGCGCGAAGGTCTGGTCGCACGCTAAACGGTGCCGTCGTTATTTCGACGTTTTCAGATGCATGTTGGCGGGGGCGATTACGTGTCGCCGCCGCCTTTTTGTTTTTGCTGAAGATCGCATATCCGATTGCCCCCGGATATGACGCATGGGGGAAGCGCACGAATGGCTGATTTCTTGTTCACCTCGCTCCGGTCCTTGCGCGCGCCGAAAGCGACGCTCTTGCCGGTGCTTGCAGTCCTTGCCGCAATCGGCCTTGCCGGTTGCCAGACCGACAACACCTCCGATGCTGTGATCCGCCTCGACAAGGCTCAGGGTTCCGAAGAGAACATTGCCTCGTTGACCTCGGTGATCAATTCCAATCCGCGTGATCCGGAAGCATATAACGTCCGAGGCTCGGCCTACGGCCGTGCCGGTCAGTTCAAGGCCGCGCTGAACGATTTCAATACCGCCCTGCAGATCAATCCGCGCTTCTTCCAGGCCTATGCCAACCGCGCGCTCGTCTATCGCAATATGGGCCAGCAGCAACAGGCGATCGCCGACTACAACGCCGCGCTGCAGATCAACCCGAGCTACGACGTCGCCTATATCGGTCGCGGCAACGTCTATCGCCAGGCCAGCCAGGACGATGCGGCATTCAACGATTTCGCCCGCGCGATCCAGCTCGGCACGACGGATGGCCGCGCTTATCACAATCGTGGCCTGATTTTCCAGAAGCGCAATCAGCAGGACAAAGCGATCGACGATTTCTCTAAGGCGATCTCGCTGTCACCGAATTCGGCCGAGCCCTATAACGGTCGTGGCATTTCCTATATCGCGCTGAACGACGACGACAATGCCTTCGCCGACTTCAACCATGCGATCGAGCTCAACGGCAACATCGCCGAATCCTGGGCCAACCAGGCGCTCGTCTATGAGCGCCGCGGTGACAAGGAGAAGGCGGCCCGTTCCTATCGCCACGCGATCGGCCTCGACCCGAAATACCAGCCGGCCCGCGACGGCCTGGCCCGAGTTGGCGCTGCAACCAGCGGCTAATGTCTGCAGATCACGGAGAAAATAGCGATGGCGGCGAAACGGCATGTGATCGTCGTCGGCGCCGGTATCATAGGCGCCTCGATCGCCTGGCATTTGGCGAAGGCCGGTGCCGCCGTGACGGTCATCGCCGAAGAAACCGGCGGCGTCGCAACACCCAATTCCTTCGCCTGGATCAATGCCAGCTGGGGAAACCCCGAATTCTACTTTCACTTTCGGCGCCGCTCGATGGCGGAGTGGAAGCGGCTCGCTGCGGAGCTTCCGGGCCTGCCGCTTTCCTGGTGCGGCGGCATCTGCTGGGACCTGCCCCGCGATCAACTCGAAGCTTACGCGAAGGAGCACGGCGGCTGGGGCTACGGAATCAACCGCATCGAGCGCAGTGAGATCGCTCGCCGCGAACCCTATCTTAGTAATGCGCCCGATTTCGCCCTCGCTGTCGCTGAGGAAGGCGCAGTCGAGCCGGTCGCAGCCGCGCGCATGATGCTGGCGGATGCCGAAGCGCGAGGCGCGAAATTCATCGGCGCTGCTGTTCGCAGCCTCATCCGCAGCGGAGATCACATTGCCGGCGTGGTGACGTCGCAAGGCCTGATCGATGCGGATCATGTCGTCCTCGCTTGCGGCGCAGGATCCATTCCCATAGCCGCGTCAGCCGGGATTACGCTGCCGATTGACGCGCCCCCCGGCCTGATCGTCCACTCCCGCCCGTTCGAGAAACGGCTGAACGGCCTGGTGATTGCGACGGAACTGCATATGCGCCAGACGACCGAAGGACGCATCATCGCGGGCAGCGACTTCGGCGGCGGCGATCCGGGCGAAGACCGCCAGGCGACCGCGGCCGCTCTCTTTGCGAAGGTCAAAGCCAGCCTTTTGGAAAGCGACGCGCTGACAATGGATTTCGTCACTCTCGGATATCGCCCGACGCCGCGAGACGGCTTCCCGATCATCGGCAATTGCGGCATCGGCGGCCTTTATATCGCCGTTATGCATTCCGGCGTGACGCTTGCTCCGTTGGTCGGCACGCTGGCGGCAAACGAGATTCTGTCAGGCGCAACTGAGGCAAGCCTTCGATCATTTCGGCTCTCCCGGTTCGCCTGACGGCACAATTGTATGACCATTACAATTCTGCCGTCAGCATGTTTTAGTGTGTTGCAACCACTTTCCCCTGCCCCTAACATATCGCTGCTTCGATAGCAGGCTATCGGGAATCCGAACGCGTTGAGGGCACTGACGGCGATGCAGTTTTTTGCTTTCGTAACTGTTTGCGAAAATCCGGCCGGGCCATTCGCCCTCGAAAGCCTGCAAAGATTATGCCCATGAGTCTGCGCACGCGGCTGTTTCCCAAGGCATCGATCGGCACCTATCTGGTTGCCATGGCGGTCTCGATCGCCGTGCCGATCTTTGCCTTCGTCACACTCCTGCTTCTACAGCTCGAGGACAATCAGCGGACGACGCTGCGGCGCGAGACGGCGCAAGACGCGCTGACCCTGTCTCGCTCTATTGACCGACAGTTGCAGGACATGGCGACGACACTTCGTCTGCTCTCAACCTCGCCCGAACTCGAGAACAACGACTTCGCCTCGTTTCATGAGCGGACCGAAACGGCCCTGCGCGGCGATACACTCTACGTGATAGCCGTCGATCGAAGCGGTCAGCAGCTACTGAACACGCGCCTTGATTTCGGCACGCCGCTCAGCAAGACAGCCAATATCCCAGCGATGAAATCGGCCATCGAGTCCGGCCGTATCGAAGCATCCGACGTCTTCAAGGGAGCGACAAGCGGCGAGTGGGTCTACAATGTCACGATGCCGCTGGATGCAGGTCGAGTCGCGGCCCTGATCGTCACCCAGAACGCCAAGGACCTCGCCAGACTTGTCACGACCGAAGGGCTTGCGTCGGGTTGGTCGGCTGCGGTGATCGATCAGGGCGGCCACGTGGTGGCTTCGAGCGGCATGGCAAGCATTGCCCCCGGAACGCCGTTCGACAAGCGTATCCTGCCGTCGCTTATCGCTTCGCGCGGCGTCTTCGAGGACCAGGATATTCTGCCGAATGAACTCCTCGGTTATGCCCAAATTCCCGGCTGGTCCTGGAAAACGGTGGTCTGGGGACCGGTTGCCACGGCGCAGGCATCGATCCTCACGACATGGCGTTTCCTGATCGTCGGCGGCATCGCATTGCTTCTGGTCGCCGTGCTCGCGGCCTATGCCGTGGCGCGGCAGGTGCGCACTACGATCCGCGATATAGCCGACATGGCAAGCAGCATGGGCGAGGGCCAAATCGTAGCGCCGATCGATACCAGCGTCATCGAGGCAAACCAGGTCGCCGTTGCCCTGTCCAATGCCTCGTTCGATCGCAGCCAGACGGAAGACCGTCTGCATTTCATAATGCATGAGCTCGTGCATCGAACGAAGAACCTGCTCACGCTCGCCCAGGCGATGATGCGCCAACTCGCCAAACAGGCCGACAGCGTCGAAGGCTTCCAGTCGGCCGTTTCCAATCGCCTCGACGGGCTCGTCCGTTCGATCGAGCTTTTGACAAGCGAGCAATGGTCCGGTGCCTCGCTCCGCCGGGTCATCGACATTCATCTGGAGGCCTTCCCGCAGGCGGCAGAACAGCTTGAGATTTCCGGAGAGGATTTTGTGGTCAAGCCGGAGGCGGTCCAGAACCTCGGCCTGACGCTGCATGAACTGGCTACCAATTCGGTGAAATACGGTGCGCTTTCGGTGCCGCAGGGCCGCGTCTCCTTCTCCTGGTCGAATATCCAGGTCGAGGATCAGTCCGAGGCAATAATCCGTTTTATCTGGGAGGAACGGAACGGTCCCGAGGTCGCTACACCGTCCCGCTCCGGCTTTGGAACCACTGTCATCAAGACGCATGCCGCAGCAGCCTTCCGCGGATCGGTGCAGGTAGACTACCTGCCGCAGGGCCTGATCTGGACCCTGACAGCACCGCGAAGCGCGCTCGAGCGCGAATAACGGCCGGAACAATCAAAAGAACCAATTCGTTTCCGATAGGTCATCCGAAAGGAGAACGGCCATGTTCAAGCACATCATGATCGCAGCAACGGCGGCGGCAGCAGTCTTTGCAAGCCCGGCAGGCGCTGCGAACTATATCAGCCTCGGCCGTCTGGTCTGCGGATCGGAAGGCGGTCAGGGGCTGATTATCACTTCGCAGAAGAATCTGATCTGCACCTACACGCCTGCCGGAGGCGGCCCGAAAGCCGTCTACGCCGGCAGGATCGAGAAATTTGGCCTGGATATCGGCGAGACCGGCAAAAGCGTTATGATCTGGCAGGTTCTTGCCAAGACCGGCACAAACATTCCGGAATTTGCACTTGCCGGTGAATACTACGGGATCGGCGCCGATGCCAGCCTTGGCGCGGGTGCCGGTGCTAAGGTGATCGCCGGTGGCACCAACAAGGCTTTCATGCTGCAGCCGCTGAATGTGCAGGCCCAGGAGGGCCTCAATCTCGCGATCGGCGTGGAGAAAATGACGCTGGCGCCCGCTGCTATCTGACATAGGTCGGCGGAGATGGAAAAAGGCTCGCTTCGGCGGGCCTTTTTCTTCGCCTGGCGTCGCTTGCAATAAAAGCCCGGCTCGGAGCCGTGCCTTGGCTCAGTGGCCGATTGCTTTGTTGATCTCCTCTGTGACCTTCTTTGCATCACCGAGCAGCATCATCGTGCCATCCTTGTAGAACAGCGTATTGTCGATGCCGGCATAGCCGGAGCCGAGCGAACGCTTGACAAAGAGGCAGGTCTTGGCCCTGTCGACATCGAGGATCGGCATGCCGTAGATCGGCGAGGTCTTGTCATCGCGCGCGGCTGGATTGGTGACGTCGTTGGCCCCGATGACATAAGCGACATCGGCTTGGCCGAAGTCGGAGTTGACGTCTTCGAGTTCGAAGACCTCGTCATAAGGCACGTTCGCTTCGGCCAGCAGCACGTTCATGTGGCCGGGCATGCGGCCGGCGACCGGATGAATTGCGTATTTGACCTCGACGCCGGCCTTCTTGAGATTGTCGGCCATCTCGCGAAGCGCGTGCTGCGCCTGGGCAACCGCCATGCCGTAGCCCGGCACGATAATGACCTTGGAAGCGTTTGCCATCAGATAGGCGGCATCCTCTGCCGAGCCGAGCTTGACGGTCTTGTCGGAATTGTCCGCAGCCCCTGCGGAGGTCTCGCCACCGAAGCCGCCGAGAATGACGGATATGAACGAGCGGTTCATGCCCTTGCACATGATGTAGGACAGGATCGCACCCGAAGAGCCGACCAGCGCGCCGGTGATGATCAGAGCGAGATTGCCGAGCGTGAAACCGATACCGGCTGCCGCCCATCCCGAATAGGAGTTCAGCATGGAGACGACGACCGGCATGTCGGCGCCCCCGATCGGCACGATCAGCAGCACGCCGAGCGCCAGCGAAAGCGCCACGACCGCCCAGAAATCGAAATGGCTTTCGGTTGCCGCCAGCCCGATGATGAAGAAGACGATCAGCACCAAAAGCGCGATGTTGATGATATGCCGGAAGGGAAGCAGGATCGGCTTGCCGGACATGCGCCCGTCAAGCTTGAGAAAAGCGATGATCGAGCCGGTAAAGGTAAGCGCCCCGATTGCCGCGCCGATCGCCATCTCGATACGCGCCTCGCCATGGATCGAGCCGATATCGCCGATGCCGAAGGAGGCCGGTGTATAAAGCGCAGACGCAGCAACCAGCACGGCGGCAAGGCCGACCAACGAGTGGAAGCCCGCCACCAGCTGCGGCATCGAGGTCATCGGGATGACGCGGGCGATATAGGCCCCCGCCCCGCCGCCGATCGCCAGTGCGAGCACGATCAGCACGAAGCCGGCAAAAGAAGGCGTTGCCAGCACCAGCGTCGTGAGGATCGCCATCCCCATGCCGATCATGCCGTAGAGATTGCCCTTGCGGCTGGTGGCCGGATGGGAGAGGCCGCGCAGTGCCAGGATGAAAAGCACGCCGCAGACGAGATAGAGGAAAGCTGCGATATTGGTCATTCGTCCGGCCTCACTTGTCCTTCTTGCGGTACATCGCCAGCATGCGCTGCGTGACGAGGAAACCGCCGAAGATGTTGACCGAGACGAGAACGAGCGCGACGAAGCCGAAACCGGTCGCAAGCCCGCTTGCCGAAATGCCGACTGCAAGCAGCGCGCCGACGACGATGACTGAAGAGATGGCGTTGGTGACGGCCATCAGCGGCGTATGCAGCGCCGGCGTCACCGACCAGACGACGTAATAACCGACGAAGATCGCCAGCACGAAGATCGCGAACTGGAAAACGAAGGGATCGATCGCCCCACCCGTTGCCGCACTTGCCGCATCCGGTGCCTGCGCGGCCGCCGCCACGACTGCGTTGACCGCCTGGTCAAGCTGCTGCAGCGCCTTTTCCATTGCTTCACTGGCCATCAGCTATCCCCTTCTTCGTCCCGCCGAATGCCGGATGCACGACATCGCCTGCATAGGTCAGCATGGTCGCTTTGATGAGTTCGTCGTCGAGGTTGAGGACGACGCTCTTCGTCTCCTTGTTGAGCATCGTCTCGAGGAAGGTGACGAGGTTCTTGGCATAGAGCGCCGAAGCGCTGGCGGCGACCCGGCCCGGCAGGTTGGTGAAACCGATCACCTTGACGTCTTCGACATCGACGACCTCGTCGGCAACCACGCCCTCGATATTGCCGCCACGCTCGACCGCAAGATCGACGGCAACGGCGCCGGGCTTCATCGAAGCCAGCATCTGGCGCGATACGAGCTTCGGCGCAGGGCGTCCGGGGATCAGTGCCGTGGTGATGACGATGTCCTGCTTGGCGATATGCTCGGCAACGAGGGCTGCCTGCTTCGCCTGGTATTCCTTGGACATTTCCTTGGCGTAGCCGCCCGCCGTCTCCGCTGCCTTGAACTCCTCGTCTTCAACGGCGATGAACTTGGCGCCGAGCGAGGCGACCTGTTCCTTGGCAGCGGGGCGAACGTCGGTGGCCGAGACCGCAGCGCCGAGGCGGCGCGCCGTCGCAATCGCCTGGAGGCCTGCCACGCCTGCACCCATCACGAAGACCTTGGCGGCCGGAACGGTGCCGGCGGCCGTCATCATCATCGGCAGGGCGCGATCATAGACGGACGCCGCTTCAATGACAGCCTGATAGCCGGCGAGATTTGCCTGTGAGGAAAGAACATCCATGGACTGGGCGCGCGTAATGCGCGGCATCAGTTCCATCGCGAAGGCTGAAAGCCCTGCCTTCGCCATCGCGGCAATCGCCTCATCGTTTCCGTAGGGATCCATGATCGCGATGACGACCGCGCCGCTCTTGTAGCCGGCAATCTCCGCCTCCGTCGGGCGGCGCACTTTGAGCACCACATCCGCGCCTGCCGCATCGCCAACCGAGCCGATCCGCGCCCCTGCAGCCTCAAATTCGCTGTCCGGTATGCGCGACAAAACCCCAGCACCTGCCTCGACCATGATGTCGAAGCCGAGGTTCCTCATCTTCTTCACGGTTTCGGCAGACGCCGCAACGCGTGTCTCGGAACCGATCGATTCTTTTGTAATGAAAACGATACTGCCCAACTGCCCCTCCTCCGGGTCAGCCAAACCACCGCGGGCTCACCGCTCAGGCCAAGCACCTATTCAAAAATTGGAAATGCCGTTCCTCGCCAGCTGCAGGTCAGCGCAGCAAGACGATGCCGGCAACGAAGATGATGAGAAAAACCAGCAGGCCGCCGAGAAAGCCGCTGCTGGTGAAAAAACCGGCCGTCATGCCAAGCAGCAGGGCGATGAGGAAAATCGTGCCGTATTTCGCAGCCGAAATGAACAGACTGTAGGTTTGTTCATGTTCTTTGTAGTCCATCGGCGCGCCGACTTCGACGGATCCGTTGTGTTCTTCGGCCATGAAATTTCGTCTCCCTGAATGCCATAATCCCATTCAGGGCTTACACAAAGCCTGGGAAAAGCGCAATGCATGAGAATGCCGCAGCCGGTACGCTTTGCGGCATTTCAGGAGCGCGGCCTCAGAGCGGCAGATCGGTGCCGAACTGGCCCTCCGGCACGAAGCGAGCGGTCGGGATGATGGTGAGCGATGGCAGCCTGCTGTCGGGGCCGCGGGAAAACATCATGCGCTGTTCGCTGGCGCTGGAAATAAAGAAGGGATAGCGCGTCAGAAGCTTTCGGCCAACCTCGATCACATTCGTCGCCATCAGCGTCATGTCGATTCCGTAATTCTTCGCAAGCCGGCCGGGCACGATGGTATCTGCATAAAAGACCCGCTTGTAGAAAGCGGCATGCGGGGGCCGGCAAAACTGAAGAACGCGGTCAGCACGGAAATGCGCCGCCGCAACGATGCTTGGCCTCAGCGTCAGGTAGGGAATCCACGACAGGTCGGCGGTCAGTTCCGGATCGGCCGCAAAGCGCGCCGGATCGATCAAGGTCAGCCCTGCATCCAGAAGCGAATCCATCGCCTCAGGAAAGGCGCCGGCGGACTGGCTGACGCGATGGTCCGGCGTTACATAGTGAAGTCGGACCGTGCTGACCAGTTCGCCGTAATAGTAAAGACCGAAGACATAAGCATGGCTGTCGAAATCGGTTTCGTCCAACAGCCCTTTTGGTGCAAGCGCCAGCACATCATGGGCCTTGTAGGCCTTCCATCGCAACCGTTCGACATCCTCCATGTCCTCGCTGCTTTCGATGCGGCGATATTCGACATGGTCCAGAATTTCGAGAAGCTTTCTTGAAAAGTCACTTGTATTCAAGGGGATTGACGCCATTGATGTTCCCGCCGTTAACGGGCCATTAATCATATCTGGCCGCGCAAAGAGCAAGAAATATCAAAAGTTTCTGACGTATTTGAATTATTAAGGTTAACGGGGCTCTTGTTGCGATGGCGGCAACGAGGGCTCAGGCGACCTTGCTGCGGCGGCGCTGGGTGACACGACGGCTGAGTGCTTGCGAAAGGATGCCGATCTCCTTTGAGGGGACCGGCGGAGAAAAGACATAGCCCTGCACGAGATCCGCGCTGCGATGTTTGTTGAGCAATGCCAGTTGCTCAACAGTTTCCACACCCTCGATGACGATCTTGAGCCCGAGCTCGCGGGCGAGATTTACAGTACCGCACAAAAGCTTCAGACGGCGCGTGTCTTCCGCGATATTGCGAACGAAGGAGCGATCGATCTTGACGATATCGAGCGGCAACGTGTCGAGATAGCTGAGGCTGGAGAAGCCCGTGCCGAAGTCGTCGATCGCTATGGTGATGCCGTGGGAGCGCAATTCGGCGAGGATGGCGCGCACCGCCGCAGGCTCGTCGATGAGACAACTTTCTGTAATTTCCAGATGCAGCCGCGACGCCTTGAGGCCGGATGTTGAAAGTGCTTCCGAAACGACGGCGAGGATATCGTTGTCACGCAGGTCGCGTGCCGAGAGATTGACCGATATCGCGATGTGGTCGGGCCAGGTCATGCATTCGCTGCAGGCCTTGAAAAGAATGAACCGCGTGATGTCCGATATGATGCCCATCTCTTCGGCGAGGCGGATGAAAACGTCCGGCGGAATGGCGCCTTTTTCCGGGTGGACCCAGCGCGCCAGCGCCTCGGCGCATTCGATGCGTGTCCCATCGGCTTTGAACATCGGTTGAAACGCGACGCTGAGCGCGCCCGCAGCCACCGCTTCGCGCAAGTCCGCTTTCAGCTTCTGCTGCTCGATGTAGCGGCCATCCATTTCGTGTTCGAAGCCGGTGATGCCGCCGCGCAGTCGTGATTTGCTTTCAAAGAGGGCGAGGTCCGCTTTGATGCTCCACTCCTCCATTGCAAATGCATTGCTTTCGAGGGTCGCGTAGCCGGCGCTGAGCGACACCAAGAACGTGACCTCGTCCACTTCATAATTGCCCTGAATGTCGGCATGCATCCGGCGGATTTCGGCGTCGAGCGCTTCGTTGTTCTTGGCATGCGGGAAGAATATGACGAACTGGTCGCCCATGAGGCGACCGACGATGGCATTGCCTGCTTCGTCCTTGATCCGCGCCGCGATCGCGCAGAGCAGGTGATCGCCGGTGATGTGGCCGCGCATGTCGTTAACGTGCTTGAACTCGTCGATGTCGAGGACCATGAAACCAAGCGGCCCACGCCTTTTCGGGTGGCGCTCGATATATTCCTTTACGAGATGACCGAAATATTCTCGGTTCGGCAGGCCGGTCAGAGCATCGAAGCGGACCATATGCAGGATCTTCTGCTCCGCCTTCACGCGGCTCGACACATCCTCGAAGATCAGAACGGCGCCGCCGTCGGCACGACGCTTCGCGGAAAATTCCAGCGATAGGCTTTCAGGAAAATGGATCAGGGTTCGCGATAGGCCTTCCTCGGCAACCTGTGTCAGCTGCCGCAGGATCAATTCCGGTTGCGAGGCATCCATGAAGCTGTAGCGCGCGCCGTAACGCAGGACGGCACCGAGGTCGCGATCCTTTAACCGGTCCGGATCGCCGATCTTTAGAAGCTCGCAGGCCTTCCGGTTGATCACCTGGATACGGTTCGACTGATCGACCATCACGAGACCGTGGGGCATATTGTTGAGCGCGGTATCGAAACGATCGGCAATCAGAGAGATCTGCCTGTGAGCAATGACATTCTCATAAAGGAACTCGCGCACGCCGTTCGCCATCGCGCGCGTCGTCAGCCAGAAGGGAATAAGGAAGATAGAGAGAATGCCGCGATAGAAATCCAGCGCCATCAGGCTGCAGACGATCATCGGCAGGCAGCAGGAGAAAGTCTGCAGGTCAACTGCCAGCCGCGAGCCGTAGTTGCGGCCGACGACGGAAACCATGGTCGCCATGGTGACGGAAATGCAGGCAAGCTCTGCGAAGGAATCATGCACGACGAAGATGGCATAGCCGCTGCCGATGCCGAGGATGGCTGTAGTGCAGGCTGCACCGGCAACGAGAACACGCTCCCATCGCTCGATGCCGGCGCGCGACAGTTTCTCTTTTTCCACACGATCGAACCGCCGGAAGGTGAGCATGCGGACGCAAAAGACCAGGAGGGCGGCAGCCGACAGCAGCACATAGATGGAAGACTGTGTTTTGGCTGCAACCGCCAGGAAAGTTGCCACATGCACGATGACGCCGGCGAGCAGCGTCATGCGGTTCCCAGAAAGAGAACTCACAAACGACAGATACACGTCGATCGGAACCCTGTTCGGGTTATGTGGTTTCATCCATACTTTCCCTGTGCGCGGGGATGATACGGGGAACCTTTTAAAAATTGATTGCCTTGACCCTATCCATTTGGTTGTTTTTTCTAAAACCCAAGAGGGAATTTCAAGATTAACGGCGAATTTCACAGCTATGAAGTGAAGTTCATGGAAAAATGATCCGCGCTTAAGTTGCCGGTTGTACAGCCAGCATCTAAACCGCCGCACGCAAAGTCTACGACTAAAATCCTATACGGCCGTTTATTCTTTCAATTTCGGAAACCGTAGTTTACACAAATTTCAAAAGTGAGAACTTGCCGCAAAGGCAGAGTAAGGGGAAAGGCATGCCGGCGTTTCTAAGCGTCAGCCGGCTGATCGACAGCATCAGCCAATTCATAGGGAAAATCGCGGATTACATGGTGCTTTTGTGCTGCTTCATCAGCGCCGGCAATGCAATCGTCCGCTATCTCTTCAATTACAGCTCGAATGGTTGGCTGGAGATACAATGGTATCTCTTCGCCTACGTCGTCGTGCTCGGGGCGGCTCATACGCTTCGCAACAATGAGCACGTGCGCGTCGACCTAATCTACGGATCGGTTTCCGACAAGGCCAGAATCTGGATCGATATCATCGGTTTGATCGTTTTCCTGATCCCGGCCTGCGCCTTCCTGGCTTTCCTGTGCTGGCCCTATTTCGTGATCGCCTTCCAGCAGGGCGAGATCTCCGCCAATGCCGGAGGGCTCATCCGCTGGCCGGTCAAGCTTATACTTTTTGCAGGTTTCGCACTCCTGGTGCTGCAGGGCATTTCGGAACTCATCAAGAGGATCGCCGCGGTGCGCGGCTACATCCAGCTCGAAACGAAATACGAAAAGCCTCTGCAATAAAGCTCTCCGGGAGGAACGGACTTGTTTGACTTCGGTATCATTCCACCGGCGATGTTTCTGGGCATGGTCATCTTCATGCTCTACGGCTTTCCGGTCGCGTTTTCGCTCGCGTCCGTCGGACTTTTCTTCGGGGTCATCGGCATAGCAACCGGCCATTTCAGCGAGGCCTTCCTGCAGGCCCTGCCCCTTCGCGTGTTCGGCATCGTTTCCAACGACCTGCTGCTCGCCATCCCCTTCTTCACCTTCATGGGCGCCATTCTGGAAAGGTGTGGCCTTGCGGAGGATCTGCTCGAGGGAACCGGCAAGCTGTTCGGCGCCGTTCCTGGTGGTCTCGCCTACGCCGTCATCCTCGTCGGCGCTGTTCTCGGCGCCATCACCGGCACGGTCGCGGCATCGGTCATCACCATGGGCGTGATCTCGCTGCCGATCATGCTGCGCTACGGCTACAATCCGCGGTTGGCGACCGGCGTCATCGCCGCGTCGGGCACGATCACCCAGGTCATCCCGCCCTCCCTCGTGCTCGTCGTTCTCGCCGACCAGCTCGGCAGATCAGTCGGGGACATGTATCTCGGCGCCATCGGCCCTTCAATCCTGCAGGTCGCGATCTTCCTTGGCTTCATCCTGTTCCTGTCCATCTTCCGGCCAGGCTTGATGCCGCCGCTGCCGAAGGAGGTGCGCGGCGAGTTCAACTGGGCACTGCTGATGAAGGTACTGGCCGGCATGGTGCCTTCCATAATCCTCATTTTCCTCGTGCTCGGCACGATCTTCATGGGGCTTGCGACGCCAACGGAAGCCGGCGCCCTCGGGGTCGTGGGCGCGATCGTGCTTGCAGCGCTCCACCGGCGTTTGACCTGGCCGCTGGTCCGCGAAGCTATGACATCGACGATGCATATCACCTCGATGGTGGTGATGATCTTGATCGGCTCGACTTGCTTCAGCCTCGTATTTCAGGGCATGGATGGTTCGCGTTGGATCGAGCACATGCTGTCCGGCATCCCCGGCGGTCCGGTCGGCTTCCTGATCTTCGTCAACCTCTTCATCTTCGTCCTCGCCTTCTTCCTCGATTTCTTCGAAATCGCCTTCATCGTCATTCCGATGCTGGCACCCGTCGCTTCGGCGCTCGGTATCGATCTGATCTGGTTTGGCGTGCTTATCTGCGTGAACATGCAGACGAGCTTCATGCACCCGCCCTTCGGCTTCGCGCTGTTTTATCTGCGTTCCATCGCCAGTCGTGACGTGAAGACACGGGATATCTACATGGGCGCGATCCCATGGGTCGTCATGCAGCTCATCCTCGTTGCGATCGTGATCTTCTGGCCGCAATCAGTGACCTACTGGCTGAACAAGGGTCCGGCCGTGGACCTCAACACGATCAAGATCGAAATACCGGGATTCGGCGGCAATCAGCTCTCGCTGCCGCCCGCGCCTGGCGGTGGCAGTACACCACAGATCCCCGGTCTCACCCTGCCGCCACTGAACGGTCTGCCCGGTCAGCAGCCAGCCCCTGCGACGCCCGCACCGGCCAATCCGGCACAACCAGCACCGCCACCGGATCTCAGCCAACCTCCAAAGATCAATTGAATTCAATCGGCATAGGGGACGGTCGTTTTGACTGCACCCGGTGCCGATCCATTCCCCCCGTTCCTTGAAGACCCGAGGGATTTGCGCCAGCCGGAAGTAGGCCTTCCAACCCAGGACGTAGACGCGCAGGCGTTCGGCCACTTCTTGCATACTGCGCCCGCCCGAACGGCGGGTCAGTTGCCGGATGCGACGCTTGAACGCCTTGAGCGGCACCACCCGGAGCCACCCAGAGGCTGAAGCGGAGGAACTTGCGGCCAAGCACGCTGGAAACCGAGCTCTTGTCCTCGTTGATCTTCCCGGGCGCACAATGAAGAAGCCCCGGATTTCCATCCGGGGCTTCTGTTGGCGATGCGATGAACGCGCAGACGGGGAAGCCGCCTAGAGCTTGCCCGATCGCTGCTGGATCATCATGAACGTGTCAAACGTATATTCCGAGAGCTGCATCCAGAGGTAAGCATCACGCTTGAATGCGGTCTGGTCGTCATAGATCTTCTTGAAAGATGGATTTGAAGCCGAGAGCTCGCCATAGAGACCGGTTGAAGCCTGGAACGCGGCTTCAAGAATTTCCTGGCTGAAGGGACGCAGCGTCGCACCTTCGGCGACGAGCTGCTTTAGCGCTGAAGGGTTCTTCATATCGTATTTCGCCATCATCCTGGTATTGGAATAGGTGCAGGCGTCGGCGAGGATCGTCTGGTAGTGCTTTGGCAGACTGTTCCACTTTTCGAGATTGAAGAAAGCGTGGATCGCCGGACCGCCTTCCCAGAAGCCCGGATAGTAGTAGTACTTGGCGACTTTGTGCAGGCCGAGCTTCAAGTCGTCATAGGGACCGACCCACTCCGACGCGTCGATCGTGCCCTTTTCGAGCGCCGGATAGATATCACCGCCGGCAATCTGCTGCGGGATGACACCGAGCTTTTCCATGACGCGCCCGGCAAGACCGGCGATACGCATCTTGACGCCCTTGAGGTCATCCAGCGTATTGATTTCCTTGCGGAACCAGCCACCCATCTGGACGCCGGTATTGCCGGCCGGAAGACCGAACATGCCCTGGGTGGCATAAAATTCGTTCATCAGGTTGATGCCATTGCCCTCGAAGAACCAGGCGTTGGTGAGACGGGCGTTGAGGCCGAAGGGAATGGCCGTGCCGATTGCATAGGTCGGATCCTTGCCGACGAAATAGTACGAGCAGGTGTGGCAGCATTCAACGGTACCCGAGCTCACGGCGTCGGCCGCCTGCAGGCCGGGCACGATTTCACCGGCTGCAAAAGGCTGGATCTTGAAGGCACCGTTGGTCGCGTCGGCGACTTGATTGGCGATATCTTCCGCACCGCCAAAGATCGTGTCCAGGCTCTTCGGGAACGAAGAAGTCATGCGCCACGAAATTTTCGGATTCTCCTGCGCGATCGCCGGCGCGGCGAGTGCGCTTGCCGCAACGGCACCTGCCCCAGCAGTTCCAGCCTTCTTAATAAACGAACGACGATCCATCAAAAACCTCCCGTACAGATGGCATGCGCGGACAATTTCATCCCTGCCCGCAGCAATGGAGGCGAGCTAAGCATGCGGCCGCGTGTGTTTCAAGCTTTAGTCGATCAGACTTTGGCATCACGGCAGCAATTTGGCGAATGACGTGTTTCCATCGAAAATCAGCAGTTTAGCAAGGTCTCTATGCTTTGAATGGCGCAGATCGCCGCAATTTGGCCTGCCATTGCGCCGAGAAGTTGACTTTGAGGCCGATCTCGGTTTTCACAATAGAAGAATCGAGAGCTTTCCGGACCAAAAATGATGAAGCCGATCGTCGCCGTTCCTGCCGATACCCGCACCCTCGATGGCGCCGACTGGCATGCCGTCCAGCATCAATATGTACGCGCGGCGCTGAACGCTGCGGGCGTGATGGCCTTCATCATTCCTGCGTTCGAGAAAGGTTATGACACTGACGCAATCCTTGACCGAGTGGATGGACTGCTGGTTTCGGGCTCCGCGAGCAACGTCCACCCATCGCTCTACGCTGCCGAGGCCCGCGAGAGCGATGGCCCCTTCGACCCCGCGCGTGATGCAACGGCCCTACCCCTCATCCGCCGTGCAATCGATCGAGCCATCCCGCTGCTGGCGATCTGCCGCGGCATACAGGAGCTGAACGTCGCGCTCGGCGGTTCCCTTGCCAGTGAAATCCACGAGCAGGAGGGCATCTGGGACCACAGAAAGCCAGCCGATGTCGATCGCGACGGAATGTATGCTATCCGCCAGAGCGTTTTCGTCAAGGAAGGCTCCTGCATCGCCCGCATCATCGGTCCGGGCGAAGTCCTCGTGAACTCGCTGCACCGTCAGGCAATCGCCAAGACGGCGCCTCGCCTACAGGTGGAGGCGATCGCCGAAGACGGGACGATCGAAGCCGTTTCCGTCATCGACGCCAAAGCTTTTGCCGTCGGCGTGCAGTGGCATCCGGAATACTGGGCCGAAACCGACAAGCCCTCGAACCAGATCTTTGCGGCATTCGGGGACGCGGCAAGGGAATATGCGGCGAATAAGAATGTCTCCATGAAGGTTAAGGCTTAGGCGCTCCGGTTGCACGGCAGAACGACAGGTATCGACAGTGGCTCACGGCGGGCAGATCAATATACGGCTCCTCGGCCCCGAGGATATTGAGGCTTTTCGGCAAATCCGCTTGGAGGCGCTGCAGACCGAGCCCGCGGCCTATGCGAGCACCGCCGCCGATTGGGAGAGCCTAACAAACGAAGAATGGCGTCACCGCCTCACGAACAATGCAGTGTTTGTGGCATTCCACCGAGAAAAACCAGTTGGCATGATGGGCCTGATGCGGCAGCAATCGAGCAAGATGGCCCATCGTGCCACGATTATTATGGTTTATGTGCATAAGAGCTTTCGCGGTTTGGGCGCCGCTTCGGCGCTACTGCAACGACTGACCGGGCACGCTCGAGCGGTCGGCATCAGACAGCTGGAGCTGGCCGTAAGCGCGCAGAACCCGCCCGCAATCCGCTTCTACGAGCGCGAGGGCTTCAGCCAAGTCGGGCGAATTCCGGGCGGAATTATTCACGACGGCGAAGAAATCGATGATGTCGTTATGGCGCGGCGCATCGTTGACTGAGCACTTACCTTGCCGAAGGCGTCTCCGGCACCGCGGTTAGCGGCCTGCCCTTCTCAAACCATTCGATCAGATTGGCGGCAACAAGATCGGCCATCGCGTTGCGCGTCGGGATCGAGGCGGAGGCGACGTGCGGCAGCAGCACCGCATTCGGCAAGCTGAAGAGTTCCGCCGGGACCACCGGCTCGCCGTAGAAGACATCAAGGCCCGCAGCGCCGAGTGCGCCGCTCTTCAGCGCCCAAACGAGCGCTGCTTCATCCACCGTCCAGCCTCGGCCGACATTGATCAGAATGCCATCGGGGCCGAGTGCGGAAAGGATCTCCGCATCGATCGTCTTGTGGGTGTGAGGCGTCTTCGGAACGATCGCAATCAACGTATCGACAGCGTCGGCGAGACCTTTCAGCGTCGGGTGATAATCATAGGCGATATCTGGATGGTTCGTGCGTGTGTGATAGCTGATTTTCACCTTGAACGGTTCGAGGCGCTTGGCGATCTCTTGGCCGATGCGCCCGAGGCCGTAGAGACCAACATGCCTTCCTTTTAAGGAAAAGCGCGATAATGGATAGGCCGAACCCGGCGTCCAGTGGCCCTCACGCAGCCAGTTCTCCGCCCGCGGCAGCTCGCGGACGGTGTTGAGCAGCAGGCCGATCGCCGTATCGGCGACCTCGTCGTTCAATACATCCGGTGTGTTGGTGACGACCACTCCTTTTTCCGCAGCATGCCTGACGTCCACGGCGTCATAGCCGACGCCGAAGCTCGCGATCACCTCAAGGCTCGGCAGCTGATCCATCCAACTGCCGGGAAACGCGCCGCTGACGGCCGCGCCGCGAATGCGGTTTGCGGTTTCAGCGTCGAGTTCCAACGTCTCGCTTTTTTCGACCGCGACAACTTCGAAACGGTCCTTCAAGGTCGCAAGAACACGCTCGTGTATCTTCCCTGGAACGAGAATGGCGATGCGGGACATGGCTTTTCCTCTTGTCTTACTGGCGGGGTCTGTAAGGGCTTGTCGACTGGCGGATGCGCATCTCGGGTTTGATCAGGTGGATGCCGTCCGGCTCGTGACTGCCGGCCAAGCGATCGAGAAGCGCCCGGGCGGCAAGACGGCCGACTTCAGCCTGCCCATTCCAGACCGTCGTCAGCGCCGGTGTCGAGAGCGAGGCTTCCTCGAGATCGTCATAGCCGGTAACCGAGATGTCCTTGCCTGGCACAAGACCGGCACGGGCAATGCCGTTCATGAGCCCGATGGCAACGAGATCGTTCCAGCAGACGGCCGCCGACGGCTTTTGCGGCAGCGACAGGAAATGCACAGCCGCCTCGAACCCGCCCTGCATCGAGCGCGGACCGGGAATGCGCAGGTTGGGATCGACTTCGATCTCCGCCTTGCGCAGCGCATTGACATAGCCCTGATAGCGGTCGCGGCCGGTCGAGGTCTGATCCGTTCCCCCGATCATGGCGATTGAGCGGTGGCCGAGCCCGATCAGGTGATTGGTGGCAAGCGAAATGCCGTAGCTGTCGTCACCGCGATAGGTCGGCAGGTCCATCCCCTCCATCGAACGCGCGACAAGGATCGCCGGCATGCCGTTGGCCTCGGCAAGCTGCATGTCCTCCGGCGGTGTGCCAATTGCGGGCGACATGATGACGCCATCGCCGCCGAGCTGCAGCAGCGTCTCGATGAAAGTGCGCTGCTTCTCGACCGAATCGTAGTGGTTGGACAGGATGAAGGTATGACGGCTGCGATCGAGCTCGCTCTCGATCGCTTTTAGGATTTCCCCGTAGAACGGGTTCATGATGTCGTGCACGACGACGCCGACGATGCCCGAGCGAGACGTACGCAGGCTTGCGGCCCGGCGGTTGTAGATATAGCCGAGCGCGCGCGCCTGTTCCTTGATTTTTTCCCGCGTATTGCCCGCAACGAGCGGGCTGTCGCGTAAGGCTAGCGATACCGTTGCCGTTGAAATGCCGAGTGTTTCGGCAATTGTCGAAAGTTTGATCTTTTGAGCCACGCATCCTCCCCAGGCAACGCGCGAGATGGTGGAGCGCATCGCGGAACCGGAAAAAGAGCGCCCCCTTAAAATGTTTAATTAAAAGATTAAATGCGGAGAGGCAAACCGAATTTTACTCGACCGTCAAATTTCGTCGGGTTCTTCGAACGGCACTGCTTCTGCCTGGAGATTGTTGTCGATCGCCTTTAGAAGGCGCACGAGGTTGCGGATTTCTTTCTCCGAAAAATCAAGCGTAGCCGTCCGATCGCAGGCCGACGCCGCCATCTCGATGGCCTTCACGCTGCCGCGCCCGAGTTCGGTGAGGTAGACCTTCGTCAGTCGCGCATCTTCCGCATCCGGCTTGCGCTCCAGGAAGCCCTGGGCTTCCATGCGGCCGATGGTGCGAGTCATCGTCGGCGCCTTGACTCCGAGTTTCTGAGCAAGGCCGCCTGCCGTCATCCCGTCGGTTTCGGCAAGCGAAAGAATGACGCCGTCCTGGCCGGCGTAAAGGCCGCTTTCAAGCAGACTACGGGAGAGGACCGTGCGCATCGACCGCGCAGCCTGCGTCAAAGCCGGCGAAAGATCTGCAAGCGTATATGCGGTCTGGTCCTTTTTCTTGGACTTGTTTTTCTTGCCGTCTTTGTGCTTCTTCCCCATCGCCATCCCTTTGATCTTTAAGCCGTGACAACGCTGCGTTATGACATTGCGCAGGTTCACGTCATAAACAAGGGGCATTGAAACCGGATGACAGCGCCTGCCCGGAACTTCGCAGACAACGATGCCGCACTTTCGGCCGAAGATCGCCGGAACTGGATCGCGGTTCTGCCGCTCGGCGCGCATGAGCAGCACGGCCCGCACCTTCCTTTCGAAACCGATACGCTGATTGCCGAAGGCATCGTCGAAAGGCTAAAGGCCGCCCTCCCGTCAACATTGCCGGTCACTTTCCTGCCCACAGAACCGGTCGGCTACTCGATCGAACACATGGATGTCGTAGGTACGAGGACGCTGACGTACAGCGAAGCGATCAACCGCTGGCTCGCAATTGCTGGAATGCTGCGCGATCTCGGCTGCCGCAAACTGGTGATGTTGAACGCCCACGGCGGAAATTCACCCTTGATGACAATCGTCGCAACCGAAGCGCGGGTGAAGTTCAACATGCTGGCCGTTGCGACCAGCTGGACCCGTTTCGGCGTGCCGGAAGAGGTGATTTCAGCTGAAAGCAAGGCGATCGACATCCACGGCGGCGATATCGAAACCTCGGTCATGCTGGCACTGCATCCCGGTAGTGTCGCCATGTCCAAGGTTGAGAACTTCGCTTCAAGGCAGCTGGAATTTGCCAGGCGCTTCAAGCATCTACGGGCCTACGGGCCGCACGCCTTCGGCTGGAAGATGCTCGATCTGAACGTCAAAGGCGCGGCCGGAAACGCCGCTGCCGCAACGGTCGAGAAAGGCGAAGCGCTGGTCGGCTATGCGGTTAAGGGGCTGATAGAACTTCTGCAGGATGTGGACGCGTTTGACACATCCGAGCTCAAATAGAGCGATCCGAAAACAATGTGATCTTATAACATTATAAAACCTTTGAACTGACGCGTCCAAATCCTTATATGGAACCGTCCGTTTAAAGCCCCCTTGGCGGCAAGCCCATTCTTCGAGGTTCTCATGACCGACGCAATTTCGATTCAGCACAAGCCCATCCCCGTCACCGTGCTCACCGGCTATCTCGGCGCCGGCAAGACGACGCTGCTTAACCGCATCCTGTCCGAAAACCACGGCAAGAAATACGCGGTCATCGTCAACGAATTCGGCGAGATCGGCATCGACAACGACCTGATTGTCGAGTCGGACGAGGAAATCTACGAGATGAACAACGGCTGCGTCTGCTGTACTGTGCGCGGCGACCTGATCCGCGTCGTCGAGGGCCTGATGCGTCGCCCCGGACGCTTCGACGGCATCATCGTCGAGACGACCGGACTTGCCGATCCGGTGCCGGTCGCCCAGACCTTCTTCATGGATGACGACGTGCGAGCCAAGACGGAACTCGACGCCGTCGTCGCCCTTGTCGATGCCAAGCACCTGCCGCTGCGCCTGAAGGACAGTCGCGAGGCCGAAGACCAGATTGCCTTTGCCGACGTCATCCTCATCAACAAGACTGATCTCGTCTCGCCGGAAGAACTGGCGCAGATCGAGGATATCGTCCGGGCCATCAACCCGTCGGCTCGCGTCTACAAGACGAGCCGCTCCGGCGTCGATCTCGCCCGCGTGCTCGATCAGGGCGCTTTCAACCTTGAACGCGCGCTGGAAAACGACCCGCACTTCCTGGAGCAGGATCACGACGATCACGTCTGTGGCCCGGATTGCGATCACGACCACCATCACCATGGTCATGATCATGATCACCACCACCATGATCATGACCATGGCCATCATCACCACGGTGCGGTGTCGCCGATCCACGACGTGACGGTGCAATCGGTGTCGCTCCGCGGCGGCGAGATGAACCCCGAGCGCTTCTTCCCCTGGATCCAGAAAATCACCCAGACGCAGGGTCCGAACATCCTGCGCCTTAAAGGCATCATTGCCTTCAAGGACGATGCCGAGCGTTATGTCGTCCAGGGCGTGCACATGATCGTCGAGGGCGACCACCAGCGTCCCTGGAAGGATGGCGAGAAGCATGAAACGCGGCTCGTCTTCATCGGCCGCGAACTCGACCGCGAAAAGCTCGAAGCCTCCTTCAAGGCATGCGAGGCCGCGGCCTGATGCCAACAGTCGCCCCGCTTGATCTCGACGGCCACATTCTGGCCGTCGAATTTTTAGGTGATGTCCCCTTCTTCGCGAATGCCACCGGCACGCTTCACCGGCTGGATGGCGGCGAGAAGGTTTGCGAAGCCCATCAGGGCATGCTCACCTGCATCCGCGATCCCTATAGCGAAAGCCTGATTTCCGGCGGCGAAGATGGCAAGGTGTTGCGCATTGCGGCCGACGCCGGCGTCAGCGAGATCGCTAACGTGCCGCGCAAATGGATTTCGCAGGTGGCGGCCGGCCCGCAAGGTGCCGTCGCCTATGCCTATGGAAAGAGCGCCTTCGTTCGTCTTTCGAATGGTGACATCAAGGAATTCACCGAGGAGCGGACGGTCGAAGGCCTTGCCTTTGCACCGAAAGGCATGCGCATCGCTGCAGCGCGCTACAACGGAGTATCGCTGCACTGGGTTGGCATGAACGCAAAGCCGGTCGATCTGGAATGGAAGGGCGCGCATACGGGTGTCACATTCTCGCCCGACGGCAATTTCCTCGTGACCGCCATGCAGGAAAACGCCCTGCACGGATGGAAGCTTGACGCCAAGCCGGGGGCTGAGGCGCGTCACATGCGCATGACCGGTTATCCGGCCAAGGTGAAGTCGCTTTCCTGGTCCGCCAAGGGCAAGTGGCTCGCCTCATCTGGCGCGCCAGCAGCGATCGTCTGGCCCTTCCAGGGCAAGGACGGCCCGATGGGCAAGGCGCCGCTGGAGCTCGGCACGCGCGCCAACATCATGGCGACCGCGGTCAAATTCCATCCGGCTGAGGACATCCTTGCAATCGGTTTCATCGACGGCATGATCCTTGCCGTGCGGATTGCAGACAGTAAAGAGGCGCTGATCCGCCGCCCCGGCAAGGGCGCTATCACCGCGATGAGCTGGAGCAAGAACGGCAAGCTGCTGGCCTTCGCCTCGGAAGCAGGCGACTGCGGCGTCGTCGATATCTCTGCCTGACCGCTCAAACTCTTCCGATGGGGATGGCTGAGTGCCTTCGCCATCCCTTCCGGTCAGGATGTCCGGGCATTTTCGACAATCTCGCCCAGCACGCCGTGCAAGGCATCGCGGTAGCCGTTGCGGGCCGATGGTCCGCTTTCCTGCGAGGTCATTACCACGGTCAGATTGAGCGACGGCACGATGTAGAGCATCTGCCCACCGTAGCCCCAGGCGAAATGCACGTCCTCGCCGCCGAGATTGCGCTCAAACCATCCGTAGCCATAGGCATCGCCCGAGAAGCGCGAGTTGGTGCGCGGCTGCCAGGACGCGGCAATCCACTCGGCTGGAACGACTTGTCGCCCCTCCCGCGTCTTGCCGCCGTTGCGATAGAGCTCGCCAAAAGCAAGCAACGAGCGGGCGCTCATGGCCATCTGGTTTCCGCCGAGATAGATGCCCTGTGGGTCGCGCTCCCAGGCGCCGATCCGAAAGCCTTCGACTGGCCTGAGCCATTCCCTTGCCAGGGCAAGGGTTGTCTTGCCGCTCGCCTTCGTCAGGATTGCAGACAGGAGATGTGTCGAGGCGGTCGAGTACAGCATTCGGCCCCCGGGCTCATCGTCGAAGGGTTGCGAGAGTGCAAAACGCACCCAGTTTCGGCTTGCAACCCAGCGTCCGTAGTTCGGTCCCGACATACGGCCCAACCCCGCCTGCATGGACAGCAGGTTTCCGATGGTGACCTCGTTCAGCCGCGGATCGGGTGATTGCGGCAGATCCGCCTTCAGGATCGGGGCAATCTTCTGGTCCGGTCCTTCGAGCACACCCTTGCTGATGGCGATGCCGACAAGGGCGGAGATGATCGCTTTCGAAGCGGACTTGATATTGGTCGATTCTGACGCGGTATGTCCGCGATAGCCGCGCTCGGCAACAATCTTTCCGTCCCGGGAAATGATGATGGTTTTCAGCGATTTCAGTTCCTCGCGGGAAGCGAAGTTGTCGAGCAGCGACGCAAGGCGATCGTTTTCCTGCTGGGCTGAGACCGGCGCAGCGGAAAGGAAAAGGGCAAACCATATGAGGAAGGCTCTGGTCATCGCCATGAGCTAGCGCAATCCCAAGCAGAATTCATCCGTCCGAAGTGCCGATTCACGCGGACGTGAAAGTTTATGATCCGGCTTGTCCTATCGACCGGGCGCCCAACATACTGGCCGGACCAGCTCAACACACGGCAGGAGCGTAGAAACGATGGCACGCGTAATCGTGATCGGAGCAACTGGCCATGTCGGCACATATCTCGTCCCGCGTCTTGTCGAGGCGGGGCATGACGTCGTTGCAATCAGCCGCGGCAAAGCGGACCCCTATCGTCCCCACGCAACATGGCAGAGCGTCGAACGGCAAAAGATGGATCGGGCGCAGATGGAGGAGGAAGGCAGCTTCGGCCCCGCCGTCCGCGCACTGAGGCCCGATATCGTCATCGACATGATCTGCTTCACGTTGGAGAGCGCACGCCACCTGGCGGGAGTACTGGATGGCCATGTCGGTCATTTCCTGCACACCGGCACCATCTGGACGCACGGCCATTCCATTTCGGTTCCAACGCGCGAGGATGCCCCGAAAACGCCTTTTGGAGACTATGGCGAGCAGAAGAAGGCAATCGAGGACTATCTTCTAGGCGAGGCACGACGGAGGGCCTTTCCCGCAACCCTCATCCATCCCGGCCATATCGTTGGACCGGGCTGGCCTCCACTCAACCCCGCCGGACATTTCAACATTTCCGTCTTTTCGACGATTGCGCGCGGCGAGACGCTGAGATTGCCGAATCTCGGTTTGGAGACCGTTCATCATGTTCACGCTGACGATGTCGCAGGTATGTTCATGGCAGCGATCAGCAATTGGCGGGCGTCAACCGGAGAAAGCTTCCACGCGGTTTCCGACCAGGCACTGACGTTGAGAGGATATGCCGAAGCGATGTTTCGCTGGTTCGGTCATGAGCCGAAGCTTGAGTTTTTCCCCTATGACGAATGGTCGAAAATGGAAAGCGCCGAGGACGCAAGGGCGACGTGGGAGCACATCGCCCGGAGCCCGAATTGCTCAATGGAGAAGGCAAGGCGTCTGCTGGGGTTCACGCCGCGCCACAGCTCCCTCCAGGCTGTGCAGGAGTCGGCCCAGTGGCTTGTCGCGCAAGGACGCATAAGGGCTTAATAGAAAAAACCCCTCCCGTTTCAGGGAGAGGCTTGACCCGTCAGGCAGCCTTCCGGAGCGGCGCCTTGGCCAGCATGCGCCCCGATGGAACAATCATGCCGGCTGCGCCGTCAAGCCAGCCTTCCGTCAACTCCAGCGCCAGGAAGCGCGAGCGTTCGAACGGGCCGGGCATGACGAGATGGCAAGCCTTCTCGGCAAAGAAGCCGAAGCGCTCGTAATAGGCGGCATCTCCGACGAGCAGGATCGCGCCATGTCCGCGGTTCTTGGCCTCGAGAATGGCCGCACGCATCACCGCCGAACCGACACCCTTGCCCTCAAAGGTCGGATCGACGGCCAAAGGGCCGAGCAGCAAGGCATTGATCGACGTACCGTCGGCGTTGACGCCAGCTTCGATGTTCCAGAGGCGGACGGTGCCGATGACATGGCCGTCGCGGTCACGCGCGACAAGTGCCAAGCCTTCTGCCGGGATGCGGCCGCGCCGGATCTTCTCCGACGACTTCTTGCGGCGGTTCGGACCCATGGCGCGATCGAGCAGGTTCTCGCGCGGTACGACATCCGACGGATTCTCGGAATCGATGGTGAAGATGGAGGGCGCAAAGAATGCGCGGACAGAATCAAGAACAGCGGCCATCTTGGCCTCCCGAACTCAAAACCGTTTCAGACGGTGTCGAAAGGAAATTGTGAAGGTGCCGCCCCGATTGGCTACGGGGCCGGCTGGATCAGATGACGTAGGCCTTCAGCGGCTCAAAGCCATTAAAAGCAACCGCCGAATAGGTTGTGGTATAGGCACCGGTGCCTTCGATTAGAACCTCGTCACCGATGGTGAGGCTCACCGGCAGCGGGTAGAGGTTCTTTTCGTAGAGCACGTCGGCCGAATCGCAGGTCGGGCCGGCGATGACGCAGGGCTCCATCTTGTCGCCGTCGCGTTCGGTGCGGATCGGGTAGCGGATGGCCTCATCCATCGTTTCGGCGAGACCGCCGAACTTGCCGATGTCGAGGAATACCCAGCGCGCCGTGTCGTTGTCCGACTTCTTCGAGACAAGCACCACTTCAGCCTTGATGACGCCGGCATTGCCGACCATACCGCGGCCCGGCTCGATGATCGTCTTCGGGATCTGGTTGCCGAAGTGATCGCGCAGGCTCTGGTAGATCGAACGGCCATAAGCCTCGGCCGACGGAACGTCACGAAGGTATTTCGTCGGGAAGCCGCCACCCATGTTGACCATCTGCAGATGGATGCCCTGCTTGGCAAGCTGCACGAAAACGCGCTTGGCATCGGCAAGAGCCGAATCCCAAGCATCGACCTTGGTCATCTGCGAACCGACATGGAACGAGACGCCATAGGATTCGAGCCCGAGCTGATGGGCATAGACAAGAACATCGACAGCCATCTGCGGGACGCAGCCAAACTTGCGCGACAGCGGCCATTCGGCGCCTTCGCCATCCGTAAGCACGCGGCAGAACACGCGGGCGCCGGGAGCGGCGCGCGAGATCTTCTCGACTTCCTCGTGGCTGTCGACCGCAAAGAGGCTGACGCCGAGCGCACAGGCGCGGGCGACGTCGCGCTCCTTCTTGATCGTATTGCCGTAGGAGATGCGGGCAGCGGTCGCACCGGCATCCAGGGCCATTTCGATTTCAGCGACAGACGCGCAATCGAAATTGGAGCCGAGGGAAGCCAGCAGCTTCAGCACTTCCGGAGCCGGGTTTGCCTTGACAGCATAGTAGATCGCGCTGTCCGGCATCGCATGACGGAAGGCGTTGAAATTGTCGCGCACGACGTCGAGGTCGACCACGAGGCAGGGACCGTCGGGACGTCGGGTTGCGAGAAAGTCGCGGATGCGCTGGGTGGTCATATCGATTCCCTCTTCCAATTCCAGAGCTCCGGCAAAAACCGGAGGACAAAGGGCATACGAATGCTCGCATTGGAACCAGCCGGTGGAGACCCCGGAACCATAGCAAGCGCTCGATGCGCAAATTTTGAACCAACGCCACGACAGCGGCATAGTTCGGCTTTGTCTGCCATGGATTGGAGGGAAAATCCCAACCGCACTTCCGGCAATGAAGGTGTGCCTCTTCAGTAACCCCGGCTGATGGAAAGCCGGAAGACACCAGAAAGGCCCGCACCGTCGTTGCTTAGGCGTCCTCGCATTTCCCGGTTGGCCGGAATAGCGACTGGAGGGGTTAGTTCCAGGTACCTTACCGATGACCTCACCTAATCGAGGGTCGGCGGACACCCATGGGCACGTGCGACTTTGGGCTGAGGACGAGATAAGAATATTCGCAGTCATAATCAAGAATTTTTTTGCCCCTCGCTAAAAAAATAAATTGAACAGCCGCGCTCAATTTGTTCAATCTTTCGCACCAACGGGAGATGGCCATGGACACACTGACGCGCATACGCGCCTTCATCGATGTCGTTGAAGCGGAAGGTTTTTCCGCCGCAGCGCGGCGCACCGGCCGCTCCAAGGCGCTGCTTTCCAAATATGTGCGCGAGCTGGAAGACGAGTTGGGTGCCCTGCTGCTCAATCGCACCACCCGGCAGTTTTCGATGACCGAGGCTGGGCATACTTATTACCGCACCGCCTCCGACATCCTGAAGGAGATCGACAACCTCGCCGATCTGGTCCGCGAGAACAACGCGCAGCTCAAAGGCCGGCTGAAGATCTCGGTGCCGCGCACCTTTGTCGATGCCGACGTCGGTCAGTCGTTGATCGATTTTGCCAAGGAGAACCCGGACCTGCAGCTGGAAATCGCCGCAGACGACCGGTTCGTCGATCTGATCGAAGAAGGTTTCGACCTGGCGATCCGCGTCACGAAGCTAGAAGATTCGGGAATGATCGCGCGAAAGATCTCGGATTTCCGCGTCCACGTCTGCGCCACGCCGGAGTTTCTCGAGCGCTATCCGAACCTCGAACATCCGACGGACATTTCCAACGTTCCCTTCATCGTGGATACGAACTCGCGCACGCAGGCAAGCGTCCGTTTCTACAATCCGGACAGCACGTCCTTCGCCGTCGCGGTTTCCGGACCGATCGAGGTGAACAGCCCGCATGCGACGTTGCGCGCAGCTCTTTCCGGCATCGGCATTGCGGTCATCCCGGACTTCATCGCTCGCAAGCCGATCGAGGACGGCCGGCTCGTGACGCTATTCAACGACTATATACCGACCGATCGCGGGATTTATGCCGTTTATCCGCATCGGCGCTACTTGCCGGCAAAGGTCCGCATCTTCGTGGATTACCTCCATGCTTGGTTCAAGAAGCAGGCTTGAAGCCGGCCTGATTCACTTTGCCACCTTGAGGCCGGTCCCAATTCCGTCCCATTCTCCGGCAAGAAGACACCAACCGATTTGGGCAGAGCGGTAACCCGACACATGAAAAAATCCACTTACCTGATGGCGGCGCTGATCTTGCTTGCGCCGGCCGCGGCCATGGCACACCCGCATATTTTCGTGGAAGCGCGGCTCGAAGTCGTGGCAGCGCCCGACGGGAGCGTTCAGGAGTTGCGAAACGTCTGGCGTTTCGACGAGGTGTTCTCCTCCTCCGTCGTCATGGATTTCGACAAGAACACCGATCTGAAGCTGGAGCCGAACGAGCTCGCCGAAGTCGGCAAGACTGTCCGCGAGTCGCTCTCGGACTACGACTACTACATGAATCTGACGATCGACGGAAAGAACGTGACCGTGCAGAAGCCGGACATCATTCACGTCGACTACAAGGAAGGCCAGCTTCTAATGTTCTTCGCGGTAAAGCCCTCGGAGAAGATGCCGCTGAAGGGCAAACTCACCTTCGGCGTCTACGACCCCACGCTCTACACCTCGATCGACTTCCCGACGGACAAGGAGCTGGGAACAGTCGGCGACGGCTTCAAGAACTGCAAGAATGATGTGCTGCGGCCGGACGCCGATCAGGTGATTTCTCAAAACAAGCAGTCGCTGACCGATGCCTTCTTCAACGATCCGACCGGCACGGACATGTCCAAGCTCTTTGCCACCCGGCTGGAGGTTTCATGCTGAAACGGAACGCTTTGCTGTTCCTTCCAACGGTCGCATTCGCGCTGCTTGCGCTGATGAATGTGGCGCATGCGCAATCGCCGCTCGGGATTGGAACTGCGGAGCCGAGTTTCCAGCCGACAGGCGGACCGCTGGCGCCGCTGCTTGCCTACATCAATTACGAACAGCAGGCCTTCTACCGCGCGCTGACGGACGCCTTGAAGGCAATGCGTGAAGACCCGTGGCAGCTGGCCTCGCTGATCGGCCTTTCCTTCGCCTATGGCGTCTTCCATGCGGCCGGTCCTGGGCATGGCAAGGCGGTGATCTCCTCCTATATGATCGCCAACGAAATCGAGCTGAAGCGCGGCGTAGTGATCTCCTTCATCTCAGCCTTCATTCAAGGTGCAGTGGCAGTGGCGCTCGTCGGAGGTGCCTGGCTCATCCTGCGTGGCAGCGGCATAACGCTGACGCAGGCGACGAATGCGATGGAGATCACAAGCTTCGTCATGGTCATCGCCTTCGGTGGCTGGCTGCTCTTTCGCAAATTGCGTTCGATGATCAGCGGCCTGCCAAAGCGTGAAGTCGTGGAGACCTCTGCCGGTCCGGTCAGCATGATGCTCGACTGGAAGGACAATGAAAGCCGCAGGCAAGCTTATGCCTTCGGCGAGAAGCAGGCACGCAAGGCGGGACATAACTTCATCACCGGAATGGCCTGCGAAACCTGCGGCCGCTCTCATGCGCCGGACCCGTCGCTGCTGGGCGGCGACAGTTTCAGTGTCCGGGAAGCCTGGTCTGCGATCGTAGCTGTCGGCCTTCGCCCCTGCTCCGGCGCGCTGCTCGTCATGACCTTTTCGCTGCTGAACGGCCTTTATCTCGGCGGTATTCTTTCTGTGCTCGCCATGTCGCTTGGCACGGCCATCACCGTCGCCATCCTCGCGATCCTTGCCGTCACCGCCAAGGGCACCGCCGTCCGCATCTGCGGCCATGGCTCAGCGAGATCGATCTGGATTGGCAACGCGATCGAAATTTTGGGCGCCGTCCTGGTGATTTGCATGGGCGTGCTGCTGCTAGGCGCCTCGCTTCAGGGGTAGGCTCTTATTTCCCCCTGCCTCGCTGATAGTGCGCCCTCAGCCAGAATATCGCGAAGAAGCCGAGCAGCAGCGCCGCGCCGGCAATGACCGCAAGCGCGGGAGAATAGCTGCCGATCCAAAGAACGAGCGTCGGCAGGAAATAGATCACCAGTCCCGCGCAAATGAGGATGGTCGCGGCGGCGATCGCCTGAGCACGGCTTTCGGGGCTCATGCGAACCTTTCCTTTTCAAGATCGGAACGGATATCCTGCAGGCGCCGGCGCTGCTTGCCTTGGGCGTCGAAGTTCTCCGGCGAAAGCCAGGTCTCGAAAGCTTCGCTGATCAGCGGCCACTCGCTGTCGATCATCGAGAACCAAGCCGTGTCGCGGTTGCGGCGCTTGGAGATCATATGCTGACGAAAGACACCTTCGAACTTGAAGCCGTAGCGCGCGGCCGTCGTCTTGCTGGCCTCGTTGTTGTTGTCGCACTTCCATTCGTAGCGCCGGTACCCGAGGTCTTCGAAGACGTGCTTGGCCATCAGGTAATGCGCTTCGGTGGAAAGCGGCGAACGCTTCATATCCGGTCCGTGCGCCACGCCGCCGATTTCGACCACGCCGTTGGCTGGGTCGGCACGCATATAATTGGCCATGCCGACGATCCTGCCGGTGGAGGTGTCGCGGAAGATGTGGGTGAGCCAGCCGGACTTGGTATAGGCGTCCTCAAGCCACTTGGCGAAATCGTCGATGCCGGCAAAATCGTCCTGCGCGAAGTAGAGAAGCAGCGGGTTGATGCCCATGGCGCCGAGGCCGTCCCAGAGCGCCTGAAGGTGCTCCGCGCGAACATAGGGCTCGACCGTCACGTAGCGCCCTTTCAGTGTGACATAATCAGGTGCCGGCACCTTGAAATTCGATAGATCGCTCATGCTCACTCCTCTCGTCGGAAGAGTGGATAGGCCAGCCGCCCTAGAAAGGCAACCAGCCTGCATGTCACCGTGACAAGGAAAGCTTGGCGGAGGAAACCGTTGCTTCGATGTGGTCCACAAGCGCATCGGCAAGGCCAAGACGGCCGGCAAGAAGATCGAGATAGCCGCGTTCGGCCCGCGAGTCCGGCTCGATCGTCAGGCGCGAAGCCGTATAGAGCTCGACCTTCTGTTCCTCCGTAGTAGCGGCGGCGACCAGCGCGTCGAGATCAGTCGGCGAGGCAAGCTCGTGCTCGATGAAGGACGCGGCTTCGCCGCTGACGTCGGCGGCCTTTATCTTATCCATGACATGCGCTCGCTCGGCGTCGTCGATATGCCCGTCGGCTTTGGCCGCCGCGATCATGGCGCGGATCAGCACGAGGGCAAATTCGTTGCTGCCAGCAGGCGAAGCCGGACCGAAACCTGAATCGGCGGGTGCCGGCAAAAGAACCGGCGTCGAGGGCGGAGGGGCATCCGAAGGCGTAGCAGGTGCCTGGCCCGCCTGGTAATTCTTATAGGCCTGATAGCCGAGGCCGGCGATAGCTGCGAGCCCGCCGATTGCCAGCGCGTTGCCGGCAATATTGCGGCCCGTCTTTGTTCCGAGAAACACAGTCGCCAGCGCTCCGGCCTTCCACGGATTATCCTTGGCCAACTGGACGGCATCGCCGGCCCGGTTGCGGACACTTCCGCCGACGCCCGGTATTTGCGATCCAAGGAACTGGTCAAGAAGCTTCTTCGCGTCGAACATCCTTCATCGTCTCCCTATTGAGGCAGACCTGAAGATAGGAAGCGGATCGACAAATACAAATGCCGGCGAAACCGCCGGCATCCTGAAGCGATCAGCAAAAAGTCAGGCCTTCAGCGCAGCCGCTTCCGAGGCGAGCTTGGTGATGCCGTCCCAATCGCCCGCAGCGACGAGTTCCTTCGGCGCCACCCAGGATCCGCCAACGCAGATGACGTTCGGCAGTGACAGGTAATCATTGGCGTTTTTGAGCGAAATGCCACCAGTCGGGCAGAAAACGGTGCCGGCGAGCGGCGAGGAAAGCGCCTTGAGATATGCGGCACCGCCCGCCTGTTCGGCCGGGAAGAATTTCAACACCTGGTAGCCTTCTTCGCGAAGCGCCATGACTTCGCTTGCCGTCGCAGCGCCCGGCAGCAGCGGAACTGGAGATGCCGAAGCGGCATCGAGCAGTTCCTGCGTGGCCCCGGGGCTGACGACGAACTTCGAGCCGGCAGCAATGGCCGCATCCCACTGCCGGGCATTCAGGATCGTGCCTGCGCCGACTTCCGCACCTTCGACCTCCTGCGCAACGGCACGGACCGTATCGAGTGCTGCAGGCGTGCGCATGGTGATCTCGATCGCCTTCAAGCCGCCGGCGACCAGCGCACGCGCCAGCGAAACGCCGGACTTCACGTCATCGACGATAAGCACCGGAACAACTGGCTGGAGTTTGAGGATGGAAAGGAGCTTTTCTGTCTTCTCGCCCATGGCCGCACGGTTCCTTAAACGATTGAATTGGGCTCCCGAATACCTCTCTGAACCCTCTTTGTCGAGACAAAACAGATGCGGCAAGAAGATGGGTATCCCTCCTGGAAGTTTTACGTTACGGTACGGCGATCGTCACAAAAGGTTCACTGAAATGGCGAAAGAGATCGAGCGGAAATTTCTGGTACGCAACGACGGCTGGCGCGCGAAGGCCGAGACGAAATCGATCCTCAGACAAGGTTACATCGCCTCGATGGACGACCGGTCCGTGCGTGTGCGCATCCTTGATGGAAAGCGCGCGCGGCTGACAATCAAGATCGGCCGCAGTACCGTCACCCGCGACGAGTTCGAATACGAAATCCCCGTTTCTGACGCCGAAGAATTGATGCAGAGCACCATTGGCCTGGTGATCGAAAAGACGCGTTACCGCGTTCCGCATGACAACTTCGTCTGGGAAGTCGATGTCTTTGCCGGTGCGCATCGCGGCCTGGTGATTGCTGAGGTGGAGATGAAGTCCGAAAATGACGATCCCTCCCGCCCCGCCTGGCTTGGCCGTGAAGTGACCGGCGATTTCCGCTATTCCAACCAAGCGCTCGCGACCGAATTCGAGTACGATCAGGATGCCCTTTCGCATACGGCCTGATTTCGATTTCACCGATGAGTTCCGAAGAGTGGCAACGGAGCAGCTTGAACGTGCCATTGCCGTTCTCGAGGAGCGGCCGGACGGCGCGCATGAGGCGGTCCATGGTTTTCGCAAGAACGTGAAGCGGCTGCGCTTTCTTTACCGGCTCGTTGCGAAAGAGTTGCCGGACTTTCAAAACCGACAAAATGCCAGGCTGCGCGACACCGCAAAATCGCTTTCATCGATCCGGGACGCAGCAGCCCTGATCGGCACTGCCGAGTATTTGCAAAAAGGTGCCCGCGGCGATGCAGAGAGCGAGGCGCTCAGCCGCGTCGTCACCATTTTGCAAGCACGGCGTGACTGGATGACGGAGGCCGAAAGCGGCCTTCAACAGAAGCTTCACGACACGGCCATCTCGCTAAAAAACGCGATCGCCGCAGTCGATAAGGTTTCTTTCAAGAGCAACCCGCGTAGAAACGCCCGCATGCTTGCCAAAAGCTGGCAGCGAACTTTGCGAAAGGGGCGGACAGCGCTTGATGCATGCCACGATACGGCAGCGGTCGAGGATTTTCATGAACTGCGCAAGCGGACCTATGACTACCGGCTCTATCACGCGCTGCTGCGCAATCTGTGGCCCGCCGCGATGAAGGCGAAGCAAGATGGAGCCAAGGATCTCGCAGAACGGCTCGGCCACGTCAACGATCTCTCGGTGCTTTCGCAACTGGTTGAGGCCGAGCCGCAGCTCTTTACGCGCAATGAAGATCTCGCCCACCTGCTCGATGCCATCATCTTCCACCAGCAGGAAGAGCGGCAACGTGCGCTCGCCGACGCCGGCCGCGTCTTTGCCGACAAACCGCAACGCGAGGCCAACCGGATTGAAGCACTCTGGCAGTTGAGCCGGAACTGAATTCGACAAGCCTCGACCCTTGGCGGGCGCAGTGGCAACGCTTGCGCGAAAACGCCGCAGGCTGTATTTCAGCGCGCATGACCGACAGCATCAATCACACCAGCCCGTTCCTCGTGGCGGCGCTTTATCATTTTGTTTCCGTGCCGCGCTTCGAAAGCCTGTGCGCGCCACTGCAGACGCTTTGCGAAGAAAACGGCGTGAAGGGAACGCTGCTCCTTGCGCATGAAGGTATCAACGGGACGATCGCCGGGCGGGATGCTGGCATCGAAATGGTGCTCGCCTACCTGCGGGCGCAGCCGGAATTCACCGCCCTGGAGCACAAGGAAAGCCGCGCATCCAAAATGCCTTTCCTTCGCATGAAGGTAAAACTCAAAAAAGAGATCGTCACGATGGGCATCGAGAATATCGACCCCAACAAGGTCGTTGGGACTTATGTGATGCCGCAGGATTGGAACGCCTTGATATCCGATCCCGACACCATCGTCATCGACACGCGCAACGACTACGAAACGGCGATCGGCACCTTCCGTGGCGCCGTCGATCCGAAAACCAAGACATTCCGCGAGTTTCCCGAATGGGTGCGCCAGAACACAGGCCTGCACAACAAGCCGAAGATCGCCATGTACTGCACCGGTGGTATCCGCTGCGAAAAGGCAACTGCTTTCATGAAGGAGCAGGGTTTTGAGGAGGTCTACCACCTCAAGGGCGGCATCTTGAAATATCTGGAGGAAGTTCCGCAGGAGGAAAGCCTGTGGGATGGCGCCTGTTTCGTCTTCGACGAGCGGGTGTCGGTCGAGCACGGACTGAAGGAAGGCGAGCACAAGCTCTGCCATGCCTGCCGCAATCCGATCACCGCAGATGAGATCGCCTCGCCGCTTTACGAGGAAGGCGTTTCCTGCAGCAGCTGCTACCACACGCGCACTGAAGACGACCGGCTGCGCTATCGCCAGCGGCAACTGCAAATCGCGCTTGCCAAGAAACGCGGCCAGAAGCACATCGGGACTTAGGTTCAGGCAGCGGTTATCTGGCGCGGCATCGCGTCCAGGGCACGGCGTGCCTCAAGCATTTCGGTGATCCTGTCTGCCGGCACCGGCTTGCTGAAGAAATAGCCCTGCAGGCAATCGCAACCAAAGAGACGAACGGCGAGCGCCTGCTCTTCTGTCTCGATACCCTCGGCCGTCACCGGAATATCCAGTGAGCGGGCAAGCGCGACGGTTGCCTGCAACATCTCGCGCTGGCTGTCGCTTTCGGTCACGCCCTCGACCAGCGAACGGTCGATCTTGATGCGGTCGAAACCGAATTGGCGGAGATAGCCGATTGACGAAAAGCCTGAGCCGAAATCATCGAGCGCGATCTTAACTCCGAGCGTCTTCAGCCGCTCGATCGATTGCCGGGTGCGCTGCGGATTCTGGATCATGTATCCTTCGGTAATCTCCAGCGTTACGCGCTGCGCCTCGATCTCCGTCTGTTTCAGGACATAGCGAACATAGTCGGTGAAGGCCGGATTCCGGAACTGGCCGGGAGAAACGTTTACGGCAACGCGCAGCTCCGGCCATTGCTTGGCGGTCTCGCAGGCCTTGCGCAGCACAAAGAGGCCGAGAGCCTCGATAAGCCCGCTGGTTTCGGCGATTGGAATGAATACTTCCGGCGATACAGGTCCGTGGCCGGGCCGATTCCAGCGCACCAGCGCTTCGACGCCGTTCATCTCATGTGTAGAGGCATCGATCAGCGGCTGATAGGCAAGCGTCAGATCGCCGCTTTCGATCGCGACGCGCAGATCGAGTTCAAGCGCATTGCGCTCCTCGCGGTCGGCATCCATCGCGGGATCGTAAAGCGTCATGCGGGCCCGGCCCGCTTCCTTGGCCTTGTACATCGCAAGATCGGCACGGCGGACCAATTCTTCGCGGCCGATCGTGCCGCCAGCAGCCATCGCGATGCCAATGCTGGCGCCGATGACGACGACGCGCCGGCCGATTTCCAGCGGCTCCGCCAGGAAATCCAGAATCTGTTCCGAAAGCTGCAGGGCCTCGGCGTTGCCACCTTCAGACAGGAATGCAATCGCGAATTCGTCGCCGCCAATACGCGCCAGAACCGCGCCCTTTGGGATCAGCACCTTGAGGCCGGCAGCCACCGCGCGGATCAACTGATCACCGGTGCCATGCCCGTAGCTATCGTTGACTTCCTTGAAGCCGTCGAGGTCGAGATAGAGAAGCAGTACGTTCTTACCAGTCTGCTTCGCCTTGGCAACGACGTCATCGACCGCAATCCCGAGGCCTTCACGGTTCGACAGCCCGCTGAGGCGATCGCGGAGCGCATCCTCGCGGGCATTGTTTTCCTCCGCCTTTAGTCGGCGTCCGGCGAGCCAGCCTATGACGAGCAGGCCGGCGAAGAACAGCCCGACGAGACCGAGTGCCTTCACAACCGTCGGGCGCACCTGTGCATAGCTGATGTCGCCCGGCGAACGCGAAATCCAAACGAGTTTGCCGAGCGCCTTGCCGGCGGCATCATCGATCGCCACGGAATATTGCGCGTCGTAGGCGGCTGGCACCCGCTTCAATCCCTGGATGACATAGGTCTCCCCGAGGCTCCTGATCGTCTCGTCGTTCAGATGGCGGGCAAAAATCAGATAGCGGCGCTGTCCCGCAGGTGCATTCAGCGCGCCGGATTTTTCGCGCACGAGCGCAACGCCGACCGCCGCGATGCCGCTCTTGGTGCCGACGAAACCCACGGCTTCCGGAGATTCAAGCCCGGCGGCCTTCACTTTGTCGAACAACGTCCAGAACGATGGCGCAAAAAAATCGTCAAGCGCGCTCCCCATCGGCTGGCCGTCGCGATAGACCATCAGCGGTTTCTTGTCGTCATCTATGACGATCGCCACATCGAAAAGCGCGCTGTTGGAGGACATTTCGCCGTAGTTGCTGATCGTCCATGCCATGCCATCTGTGGCATAGACATTGACGGCCGCATCGTCCCAGGCGGCATAGTCGTTCAGCGTCGCGCCGAGTTGCGCCTCGAATGTCTTGAGAGCCCCGGCCGTAGTTTCACGCGAACGTTCGTCGTCGAGAATATTGGCGTTATCGGTGACGCGCGACAGCGCCGTCAGCACCATGACGGTAACGACCGCGACCATAACCGCAAAGGAAAAAAGCACACCCGTAACAGTTGCGTGGCGGCCGATCCCCGAAGCCTGATTTTTTTGCCTAATGAACGCAGGCATACATTACTCCCCGATAACGGGGACTTTGCCAGTCAAGGCTTCAAAAACGGTTAAAGCGAACGGTACAAGCCATCATCCGGGTGATTTTTCTCGATGAAAATCACTGGGCATTGAAAATCCCTCCCCTCGGAACGGGAAGGGATTGATTTCATAACGGTTTTGGCCGTCGCTTACCAGCCTGCGATGACCGAGCCCTTGAACGTATCGGCGATGAACTGTTTCACGGCATCGCTGTGATAGGCTTCGACCAGCGTCTTCACCCAAGGCTGATCCTTGTCCTTCTCGTTGACCGCCAGAACATTGACATAGGGCGCCTTTTCGCCTTCGCGGGCAATCGGATCCTTCGAGGGATCAAGGCCGGCTTCCAACGCGTAGTTGGTGTTGATAACAGCGGCATCTACATCGTCCAGCGACCGCGGCAGCTGGGCGGCATCGAGTTCGGCGAACTTCAGATTCTTGGCATTTTCCGTGACATCGGCAGGTCCGACCTTCAGGCTCGCACCATCCTTCAGCTTGAT